>NZ_JBVIPK010000011.1:73314-249582 GCF_055577965.1 Streptomyces sp. NPDC033165 | reverse complement strand
ACCAGTTTCGCCATGCGGGCGAGCTGGGTGTCGGCCCCGACGCGGGTGGCCTCGACGACGAGCCGCCCGCCCGCGTTCAGCGTCGCACCGGTGACCGGATCGCCCACCGTGACGTCCACCGGCAGCGATTCGCCGGTGAGCATGGAGGCGTCGACGGCGGAGGAACCTTCGATCACGGTCCCGTCGGTGGCGATCTTCTCCCCGGGGCGTACGACGAAATGGTCGCCGACGACGAGCCCGCTCGCCGGAATGCGTACCTCCGTACCGCCCCTGAGGGCGCTGACGTCCTTGGCGCCCAGGTGCATCAACGCTCGCAGAGCAGCCCCGGACTTCCGCTTCGCGCGGGCCTCCAGCCAGCGGCCCAGCAGGATGAACGTGATGACTCCGGCTGCCACCTCCAGGTAGATCGCGGAGGTGGCGTCGGCGCGCGAGACGGTGAAGTCGAAGCCGTGCCGCATACCGGGCATCCCGGCGTCGCCGAGGAACAGGGCCCACAGCGACCAGCCGAACGCGGCGAGCGTGCCGAGCGAGACCAGCGTGTCCATGGTGGCCGCGCCGTGCTTGGCGTTGGTCCAGGCGGCCCGGTGGAAGGGCAGACCACCCCAGACGACGACGGGAGCGGCGAGGGTGAGGCTCAGCCACTGCCAGGAGTCGAACTGGAGGGCGGGGATCATGGCGAGCAGCACGACGGGGGCGGCGAGTGCGCCGGACACGACCAGGCGTTGTCTGAGGGAGGCCAGGGAGGCGTCCTGCTCGGCTTCGGCGGAAGGTGCGGCGGTGTCGGAACCGGTGCCGACGTGGGGCGGGAGGCCGGGGTCGGCACCCGAGCCTGTGTCTGGGCCCGTGTCCGAGTCCGGGCCCGCGCCTACGCCCGTGTCCGAGTCCGGGCCCGCGCCTACGCCCGTGTCCGAGTCCGGGCCCGCGCCTACGCCCGTGTCCGAGTCCGGGCCCGCGTCTGCGCCCGTGTCGCTGGTAGTGCGGGGGCCGGCCTCGGCGTCCGTCCGTGCGTCGCCCTTGGAGGCGTACGGCCCCGGGGTGGACGGGGTCGCTGCCGACGTCGGCGTTCCGCCCGGCGGCAGCGCGACGGGGCGGGCGGTGTAGCCGGTCTTCTCGACCGTCGCGACGAGATCCGCCAGGTCCAGTCCCTCCCCGTAGGTGACGCGGGCCTTCTCGGTCGCGTAATTCACCGTGGCGGTGACGCCGTCCATCCGGTTGAGCTTCTTCTCGACGCGGGCGGCGCACGAGGCGCAGGTCATCCCGCCGATCATGAACTCGGCCTCGGATGTGTCGGCGGCCGGGATACCGGCCGCTGCTGTGCTGGCCATGTCCGAACTCCTGGGTAACGCAGGTCGGGCCGTACCTCACCAGTATCGACTGGTGGGTCCGGCCCGACAGCCTGCGGGAGGTGCGGCTCCGGGGAGAGCGGCCTTCAGGCTGCCTGGCCGACGAGCTCGTACCCGGCCTCGTCGACGGCGGCGCGCACGGCCTCCTCGGCCAGTGGAGCCTTGGACTCCACCGTCACCCGGCCGGTGGAGGCGACGGCCTTGACCGAGGTCACGCCCGCGATCTCGGAGATCTCCTCCGACACGGCGCCTTCGCAGTGGCCGCAGGTCATGCCCTTGACCTGGTACACCGTGGTGACCGAGTCGGACGCGATCTGCACGTCGGCCGCGCCGTCGTGGCAGGACCCGGTGGGCGAGCAGCAGGAGCCGGTGGGCTGGGGGGTCTCGGTCTCGGCGGTCATGACGTTCTCCTCTTCGCGAACACGTTTCGGCGGCGTGGGGCGGGCTGCGGCAGCCCGCAGGGCTCCGGAAGCCCCACTGTCTCATACTATACCCCTAGGGGGTATCAACGCACCCCGGTGGCGCTCTGCGCCCGGTCGCGGGCGGAACCCGTTCGGAAAGAGTTCTCGGGTGGCCCGGAAATAGCCTCGGGAAGGGGGGTGTCGCGCCCGCCAGGCAGTGGGGCGGCGGGGGGTGCAGGTGGGTGTCAGTGCTGGCCCGGCACGGCGTGAGTCATCCGCTGGGGGAATCGGCAAGCACGCTGTGACCTGGGATTTCGCGAGGGGATGCGCGAGAATTTCCCCATCGGAAAAGGGGGCCCGGATGGACCGGAATGTACGCACGCCAGATGACGTCATGACGCTGTTGGACGGGCTGTTCGCACCGGAGGTCGACCGGTGGACGGCCGACGGATCGTCCTGGTGGGACGACTTCTACGCGGATCGTTCGAAGACGGTGCCGTTCTTCGTGGACAAGCCCGACGAGAGCCTTGACGGGTATCTCCGCCGGGGGCTGATCGCCCCGGGCCGCGCGCTCGAACTCGGCTGCGGTCCCGGCCGCAACGCGCTCCACCTGGCCGCGCTCGGGTTCGACGTCGACGCGGTCGACCTCTCCCCGGCGGCGATCGCCTGGGCAAGGGAGCGGGAGACAGGGCGGGCCGGGGCGAGGGCAGCGGGGCGGGCCGGGGAGGAGGCGGGGGCGGTCAGGTTCCACTGCGGTGACGCGTTCGACCTGACGGCGGCGGGGGCCGCCCTGTCCGGCCCGTACGACCTGATCTACGACTCCGGTTGCTTCCATCATCTGCCGCCCCACCGCCGTATCGGCTATCTCTCCCTCCTGGAACGCTGCCTCGCGCCCGGCGGGCACTTCGCGCTCACCTGCTTCGCGGCGGGAGAGGGCGGGATGGGGTCCGAGCTCCCGGACGCGGAGCTCTACCGGACAGGAGGTCTACAGGGCGGACTTGCCTATACGCCCGAGGCGCTGCGGAGCATCTTCGCCGATCTGGCGGAGGTCGAGCTGAGACGTATGCGCGACGAAGCGCCCGACTCCCCGCGCTTCGGGGAGCCGTTCCTCTGGGCGGCGCTGTTCCGCGCAGCCGCCGCCCAGAGGTAGCGGGGAGAGACGGGAAAGGGGGGGAGGAAGGGGGGCGGGGAGGCGGGGTGTCAGCGGCCCCGGTTGCGGGGGCGGGAGGCGACCCAGGCGCGGACGGTGTCTCCGTACCAGTACGGTTTGCCGTTCTTCACCTGGTCGGGCGGGGGCAGAAGCCCGTGCTTGCGATAGGAGCGGACGGTGTCCGGCTGGACCTGGATGTGTGCGGCAATGTCCTTGTAGGACCAGAGTGTTCTGTCCGTCATCAGTGACACCTCTCTGCACTTCTCTGCTCTGCCGCGCTCCGCAGTGGCGGCCGTTGGGAGGCCGTCAAGGGGGAGTCGCGGAGCGCAAGCCGACGATCACTCAGCCTGTGCTCGGTTCAACGCCCCTGGCCGACAGGCGGGGTGGGGCTGTTGATCGCCTGTGACGGAAAAGCCGCGTAACGGAGATATGTGTGACGTTCCGGGGACGTCAGAGGGCGGAGCCGGGCGATCCGCAGGAGCGGAGGAACTCGCGGGTGCGGCGTGCGATGGGGAACGGCTTGTCCGGGGGGCACGGGTACATGTCCTGCTCCACGATCGCGAACAGGTCGACGTCCAGGGCGCGCGCCGCGTCCAGGACCGGTTCCAGGGCGGGGACTCCGCCCGGTGGTTCGCACATCACCCCCCGGGCCACCGCCGGGCCGAACGGGACCTCCTCCGCCACCACGGCCGCCAGGATCTCCGGGTCGACCTGCTTGAGGTGGAGGTAGCCGATGCGCTCCCCGTAGGTCTCGATGAGCTTGACGCTGTCGCCGCCGCAGTAGGCGTAGTGCCCGGTGTCCAGGCAGAGCGAGACCAGGGAGGGGTCGGTGGCGTCGAGGAAGCGGTTGACGTTCTCCTCGCTGTCGATGTGTGTGTCGGCGTGCGGGTGGACGACGATCCGCAGCCCGTAGCGCTCCCGGACCTCCCGGCCCAGCCGCTCGGTCTGCGAGGTCAGATCGTGCCACTGCGCGGGGGTGAGCGTCCGGTCCTCCAGTACGTCGCCCGTCTTGTCGTCGCGCCAGAAGGAGGGGATGACGACCAGGTGTTCGGCACCCATGTCCCGGGTCAGTCCGGCGATGTCCGCGACATGCGCCCAGGTCCGCTCCCAGACGTCGGGGCCGTGGTGCAATCCGGTGAAGACGGTGCCGGCGGAGACGGTCAGCCCCCGGCTGCCGGTCTCGTCGGCCAGCCGGGCCGGGTCGGTGGGCAGATAGCCGTACGGGCCGAGTTCGATCCACGCGTACCCGGCCTCCGCGACCTCGTCGAGGAAGCGCGGCCACGGCACCTGTCGCGGGTCGTCGGGGAACCACACTCCCCAGGAGTCGGGTGCCGAGCCGATACGGATGCGGGCCGAAGAACGGGCGGAGGCGGTCATATCGCCCAGCCTCGGGGCCCGTACGGAAGAGTGTCAAGAGTTCGTCCGAATGTCCGGACAAAATATTGACAGGGTTCCCGGGAGGCGACTAGACCTGGGGTCAGCCGGCCACCGGTGGGTCGAAGGGATGCGCATGCCTGAGCCGTACGACGTGATCACCATGGGGCGGATCGGGGTGGACCTCTACCCGCTGGAGATCGGGGTGCCGCTCGCCCGGGTCGAGACGTTCGGCAAGTTCCTCGGCGGTTCCCCCACGAACGTGGCGGTGGCGGCGGCCCGGCTGGGGCGGCGGACGGCGGTCATCACCCGTACGGGGGAGGACGCCTTCGGGGAGTATCTCCACCAGGAGCTCAGGGAGTTCGGGGTGGACGACCGGTGGGTGACGGCGGTGGCGGACTATCCGACGCCGGTCACGTTCTGCGAGATCTTCCCGCCGGACGACTTCCCGCTCTACTTCTACCGGCAGCCCAAGGCGCCCGATCTTGAGATCCACGCGCCGGAACTCGACCTCGACGCGGTCCGCGGTGCCCGGATCTTCTGGATGACGGGCACCGGGCTCAGCGCCGAGCCCAGCCGTTCCGCGACGCTGGCCGCCCTCCGGGCCCGTGGCGCCGGCCGCCCGCCGGGCCCGCCGCACATCGCGACCGTGTTCGACCTCGACTGGCGGCCCATGTTCTGGGAGGACGGCGACGACAGTACGGAGGCGCCCGCGCGGTACCGGGAAGCGCTGGCCCACGCCACGGTCGCCGTCGGCAACGTCGACGAGTGCGCGATCGCGACCGGCGAGCGCGAACCGTACGCCGCCGCCCGCGCCCTGCTCGCGGCCGGGGTGGAGCTCGCCATCGTCAAACAGGGCCCCAAGGGCGTGCTCGCCGTCCACCGTGACGGCACGGCCGCCGATTGCCCGCCGCTGCCGGTGGACGTGGTCAACGGACTCGGCGCCGGGGACGCGTTCGGAGGCGCGCTCTGCCACGGGCTGCTCGCGGGGTGGCCGCTGGACCGCGTCGTGCGGTACGCCAACGCGGCCGGGGCCATCGTCGCCTCCCGCCTCGCCTGTTCGCCCGCGATGCCGTTCCCGTACGAGGTCGAACAGGCCCTCGCACGGGCGGCTTCCGGCCCCGAGGCCCCCGCCCCCGGAGCGGGCTCATGAGCGCTGCCGCCGCGTCCGTCTCCGAGCTCGTCCGGCTGCGGGCCGAGCGCCCCGAAGCGGTGGCCGAAGCCGCCGCGCGGCGGACGCGGCGTCCCCTGCTCCGTACCACCGGCGACCGGTTGGTGATCATCGCGGCCGACCACCCCGCACGCGGCGCGCTCGCCGTCGGGGACCGGGCCCTGGCCATGGCCAACCGGTTCGAGCTGCTGGAGCGGCTCTGCCTCGCCCTCTCCCGCCCCGGCGTCGACGGTGTCCTCGCCTCCGCCGACGTCCTGGACGACCTGCTCCTCCTCGGTGCCCTGGAGGACAAGGTCGTCATGGGCTCGATGAACCGGGGCGGGCTGGCCGGCGCGGCGTTCGAGCTCGACGACCGGTTCACCGGCCACCGCCCCGAGGACCTGGTCCGCCACGGGTTCGACGCGGGGAAGCTGCTGCTGCGCATCGACCACGACGACCCCGGTTCGCTGGACACCCTGCACACCGCCGCCCGGGCCATCGACGCCATGGCCGCGCACCGGCTGCCCGTCTTCGTCGAGCCGTTCCTCTGCCGCCGCGTCGACGGCCGCCTCCGCAACGACCTCGGGGCCGCCGCCGTGGCGACCTCCATCGCCATCGCGTCGGGCCTCGCCGGGACGTCCGCGTACACCTGGCTGAAGGTCCCCGTCACCGAGAACCCCGACGACATGGGCCGGGTCATGGAGGCCTCCACGCTGCCCGCCGTTCTGCTCGGCGGCGAGGTCGGCGGCGATCCGGAAGCCGCGTACGAGAAGTGGCGCACCGCGCTGCGGCTGCCCACCGTGCGGGGCCTCGTCGTCGGGCGCTCGTTGCTCTACCCGGTCGGCGGGGATGTGGCGCGTGCCGTCGACACCGCCGTATCGCTCTGACCGCCGTATTGCTCCAGACGGTTTCCGGACGGGTAGGGAGTCGGACATGACGACGCATCACCAGCACCAGCACCAGCACCAGCACCAGCACCAGCATCCGAACCGGCACCACCTGGTCTCCGGCAGCGCCGCGCACGGCCCGTACGCCCTCGATATCGATCCCGAGCGGGCCGGATGGGACCGGTCGAGCCTGCGGGTGCTGGAGCTGGGGCCCGGTGGAGTTCACACGCTTGTCACCGGCGGGAGCGAATGGATCGTCCTGCCGTTGACCGGCGGCTGTACGGTGCATACAGCAGGTGAGACTTTTGAACTGCTGGGCCGGGAAAGCGTGTTCAGCGGGGTTTCCGACTTCGCGTACGTACCCCGTGACGCCCAGGCACAGATCGCCTCCGGCGCTGGAGGCCGCTTCGCCCTGGCAGGAGCGAAGTGCGAGCGACGACTCCCCGCTCGCTACGGCCCCGCGCCGGAGGTACCCGTCGAGCTGCGCGGCTCCGGCACCTGCTCGCGCCAGGTGAACAACTTCGCCGCCGCCGACACCTTCGACTGCGACCGGCTGATCGCCGTGGAGGTCCTCACCCCCGGCGGCAACTGGTCCTCGTACCCGCCCCACAAGCACGACGAGCACGTCCCGGGCGAGGAGTGCGAGCTGGAGGAGATCTACTACTTCGAGGTCGAGGACGGCGGGCTCGGCTATCACCGGGTCTCCCCGTCGCGCGACGGCGGTACGGACGTCCTCGCCGAAGTCCGCAGCGGGGACGCCGTCCTCATCCCCGACGGCTGGCACGGCCCGTCCATCGCCCCGCCCGGCCGCACGCTGTACTACCTCAACGTGATGGCGGGGCCGGGGGCGGAGCGCGCCTGGCTGATCCGCGACCATCCCGACCACCGCTGGATCCGCGACACCTGGCGAGACGAACCGATCGACGCCAGACTCCCGCTGTACACGGCGCATCCGTCGCCCGGCCCGGAGGTAACGCCTTGAGCCCGACGAGTCCCGCGAGCCCGACGAATCCCACCGGCTCCGCGAGTCCCGCGAGCCCGACGAGTCCCGCGAACCGGCTCTGTCCCACCCGTCGTCTGACCACCGCTCAGGCCCTGGTCGCCTTCTTGGCCCGGCAGTACACCGAGCGCGACGGCCGCCGCCGGCGGCTCATCAGCGCCACCTGGGGCATCTTCGGCCACGGCAACGTCGCGGGCATCGGCCAGGCGCTCGTGGAAGCGGGCGGCGGCGGAAGCGGAGGCGGGACCGGGACCAGTACCAGGACCGGGATCGCGCACCGGATGCCGTACCTCCAGGGCCGCAACGAGCAGGCCATGGTGCACGCGGCCGTGGGGTACGCCCGTCAGTCCGGGCGGCTCTCGGCGCACGCGGTGACCACGTCCATCGGCCCGGGGGCCACCAACCTCGTCACCGGGGCCGCCCTCGCCACCATCAACCGCCTGCCCGTCCTGCTCCTCCCCGGCGACGCGTTCGCGACCCGGCCCGCCGACCCCGTACTCCAGCAGCTCGAAGTGCCGCACGCCGGAGACGTATCGGTCAACGACTGTCTGCGCCCCGTCTCGCGCTACTTCGACCGGATCACCCGGCCCGAGGCGCTGATCCCGGCCGCCCTCCAGGCGATGCGGGTCCTCGCCGACCCCGCCGAGACCGGGGCGGTCACGCTCGCGCTGCCGCAGGACGTCCAGGCGGAGGCGTACGACTGGCCGGAGGAGTTCTTCGCCGAGCGGGACTGGCACATCCGCAGGCCCGCTCCCGACGCGCTCGAACTGGAAGCGGCCGTTCGGGCGGTGCGCTCGGCCCGCCGCCCCCTGATCGTCGCGGGCGGCGGGGTCCGCCACAGCGCTGCCGAGGAGACGCTCGCCGCGTTCACCGCCGCGACCCGCATCCCGGTCGCCACCACGCAGGCGGGCAAGGGCGCACTGCGCCACGACCATCCGGCCGACGTCGGCGGCATCGGGCACACCGGCACCGCCACCGCCGACGAGCTGGCTCGCAGCGCCGACCTGGTGATCGGCATCGGCACCCGCTACACGGACTTCACCACCGCGTCCGGAACGCTCTTCGCGAACCCGGACGTACGTTTCCTCAACCTCAACATCACCGGCTTCGACGCCCACAAGCTGGCCGCCCTCCCGCTCGTCGCCGACGCCCGCACCGGTCTGGAGGCGCTCACAGCGGCACTCGCCGGACGGCGGTACCGGGTCGATCCGGCGTACGAGACGGAGTACACCGGAGCGAAGGAGGCGTGGGAGGAGCGGGTCGAGGCATCCTTCGCCACCCCGGACCCCTCCGCGCGCCCCACCCAGACCCAGGTCCTCGGTCTCCTCGACACGCTCGTCACCGAGGACGACATCCTGATCAACGCGGCGGGTTCCCTCCCCGGCGATCTGCACAAGCTCTGGCGGACCCGTTCCCGCGACCAGTACCACGTCGAGTACGGCTACTCCTGCATGGGCTACGAGATCCCGGCCGCGATCGGCGTCCTGCTCGCGACCGCCGCCCAGGCCCGCGCGGACCGGCCGGGCCGCCCCGTCTGGGCGCTCGTCGGCGACGGCACCTATCTGATGAACCCCACCGAGATCGTCACCGCCGTCCAGGAGGGACTGCCGCTGAAACTGCTGATCCTCCAGAACCACGGGTACGCCTCCATCGGTGGCCTCTCCGAGGCGGTCGGCGGCGAGCGCTTCGGTACGGCCTACCGCCACCGGGACGCCGACGGAGGCTTCACCGGCCCGCCCCTCCCCGTCGACCTCGCCGCCAACGCGGCCTCCCTCGGCATGCACGTGCTGCGCGCCACCACCATTGACGACCTGCGCAAAGCCCTCGCAGAGGCCCGCGACGCGGAGGGCCCCACTTGTGTCTACGTCGAGACCGAAACGCCCGACACAGTGTCGGGCCCCCCTCCGGCACAGGCGTGGTGGGATGTTCCGGTAGCCGAAACCGCGAGCCGCCCGGCGGCGGTCAGGGCTCGGGAGGAGTACGCCCGACAGGTCGCCGCCCGACGCCGCCACCTGTGAAACCACGCCTGCGCCTGCCTGAAGCCCGAAGCCTGAAGGAGTACGTCATGACGAAGACCGTCAACCACTGGATCGGCGGCAAGACAGTGGAGGGCACGTCGGGCCAGTACGGTCCCGTCACGGACCCGGCGACCGGCGCGGTCACCACACAGGTGGCCCTCGCCTCGGTGGAGGAGGTGGACGCGGCAGTGGCCGCGGCGACGGCCGCCTACGCGACCTGGGGCACGTCCTCCCTCGCCCAGCGCACCACGGTCCTCTTCCGCTACCGCGCGCTGCTGGACGCCCACCGCGACGACATCGCCGCGCTGATCACCGCCGAGCACGGCAAGGTGCACTCGGACGCGCTGGGCGAGGTCGCCCGCGGTCTGGAGATCGTCGAGCTGGCGTGCGGGATCACCACGCAGCTCAAGGGCGAGCTGTCCACCCAGGTCTCCAACCGGGTCGACGTCTCCTCCATCCGCCAGTCGCTGGGCGTCGTCGCGGGCATCACCCCGTTCAACTTCCCGGCCATGGTGCCGATGTGGATGTTCCCGCTGGCGATCGCGTGCGGCAACACGTTCGTGCTGAAGCCCAGCGAGAAGGACCCGTCGGCCGCCAACCTGCTGGCCGAGCTGGCCTCGGAGGCCGGCCTTCCGGACGGTGTGCTGAACGTCGTCCACGGGGACAAGGTCGCGGTGGACGCCCTCCTCGCCCACCCCGACGTGGCGGCGGTCTCCTTCGTCGGCTCCACCCCCATCGCCCGCTACATCCACGCCACCGCCTCCGCCAACGGCAAGCGCGTCCAGGCCCTCGGCGGCGCGAAGAACCACATGCTCGTCCTCCCGGACGCCGACCTGGACGCGGCCGCCGACGCGGCGGTATCGGCTGCGTACGGCTCCGCCGGTGAGCGCTGCATGGCGATCTCCGCCGTCGTCGCGGTCGGCGCGATCGGCGACGAGCTGGTCGCCAAGATCCGCGAGCGCGCCGAGAAGATCAAGATCGGCCCCGGCAACGACCCCACCTCCGAGATGGGCCCCCTGATCACCGCCGCCCACCGTGACAAGGTCGCCTCCTACGTCACGGGCGCGGCCGCCCAGGGCGCGGAGGTCGTCCTCGACGGCACGGGCCACACGGTCGAGGGCTTCGAGGACGGCCACTGGATCGGCCTGTCCCTCCTGGACAAGGTCTCCACCGACTCCGACGCGTACAAGGACGAGATCTTCGGCCCGGTGCTGTGCGTGCTCCGCGTGGACACGTACGAGGACGGCGTCGCCCTGATGAACGCCTCCCCCTTCGGCAACGGCACCGCGATCTTCACGCGTGACGGCGGCGCGGCCCGCCGCTTCCAGCTGGAGGTCGAGGCGGGCATGGTCGGCGTCAACGTCCCGATCCCGGTCCCGGTCGGCTACCACTCCTTCGGCGGCTGGAAGGACTCGCTCTTCGGCGACCACCACATCTACGGCAACGACGGCGTGCACTTCTACACCCGAGGCAAGGTCGTCACCACCCGCTGGCCCGACCCGGCCGACGCCCCGGCAGGCGTCGACCTGGGCTTCCCGCGCAACCACTGAGGGCCGCCCCGCTTCCCCCGGCCCCGGCCCCCGTCCGCGTTCGCCGCGGGCGGGGGCTTCGGGCGCGCCCGGCCGCCGGCGGAAATCCGGGTGCCCTGATGTGTACGCGTCCCTCATCCTGGGCGTATGAACACCCAGCCCCTCCCGCCCCGTTACGAGATCCGCGCCCGGCACACCGCCTCGACCGTCACCGTCTACCAGGCGTACTGGCCCGACATCGGGCTGCCCGCCGCGCGCGACGGGCGGTTCCCCGAAGCCTGGAAGCGGGACCGGATGACCTGGGTCAAGCCCAGCTTCCTGTGGATGATGTACCGCTGCGGCTGGGGCACCAAGGAGGGGCAGGAGGTCGTCCTCGCCGTCGAGATCGAGCGGGCCGGACTGGAGTGGGCCCTCGCGCACGCCGAACTCTCCCACTACGTACGCGATGTGCACCCCGACGAGAGGTCCTGGAAGCGGAGCCTGCGCACCGCCCCCGCCCGGGTCCAGTGGGACCCCGAGCGCGACCTCGACCTGAACCCGCTGCCGTACCGCTCCCTCCAGCTCGGTCTGAGCGGTGAGGCCGCCCGGCGCTACGCGGACGAGTGGACCGTGTCCGTCCGCGATGTGACCCCGCTCGCGCGCGAGGTGCACGCGGCGGTCCGGGCGGGTGAGCGGGAGCGGGCCGCCGCCCTGCTGCCGGTGGAGACCCCGCTCGACCTGGCCGCGCCACGCCCCGTGCGGCCCGCCGGGGACATCGCGGTGTGAGCGGTGCGACGGGTTACGTGCCCCGCTCGCTCTGCTCCGAAGCGTCCTCCCCCGCGAACTCCCACGTCAGCATCGCGAACCCCCCGTCGTCCGCCGCCCCCGCCGACCGGTACGTCGCCAGCGCGGCCTCGTTGTCGCGCTCCACGCCGACCCACAGGTCGTAGCACCCGCGCTCCCGGGCGATGTCCACGAGCGCCCGCGTCAGGGCCGCGCCGATGCCCCGGCGGCGGAACGCCTCGTCGACGCCGAGTTCGTACAGGCACATCTCCGTGCCCTTGTCCGGGTGCAGCATCTCGATGCCAGAGACGAAGCCCGCCGGGACGCCGTCCACGTACGCGATCAGCATCAGATGGCCGTCCGCGGCGAGGAAGCGGGCGGCCCAGGTCTCGCGGGGCGGGGTGTCGAAGAGGTGGCCGGCGGCGAGGAGTTCCGTGGCCGTCGTTGCGCGGCGAATGTCCACAATGGCCTCCCGAGGCGGAAATTCCGTACCGCGTCCGGAGTACGGGGGAGGTGCACCGTACCTCTCAGGGAGGCCGCCCACCTCACCCTGGAGGCAGGTAAGCGAGTTGCGTCCGCCGACTAGGGTCGAGGGATGGAGACCCCTACTGCTCGATGGCGGCGCCTGCTGCCCCGCACCCCCGGCCGGTGGGCCGCGGCCGGCGCCGCGCTCGCCGTGCTCGTGGGCGGTGGCACCTTCAGCGCCGTCGCCGACGACGGCTCGCCCGCCGTGCAGCGCGAGGACCGGACACTGCGGATGGACGGGGTGCCGGTCGACACCTCGTACTTCTACGGAGAAGGGTCCGGCAAGCGGCCCGCCGTGCTCGTCGGGCACGGCTTCGGCGGCAGCAAGGACGACGTTCGGGCCCAGGCCGAGAAGCTGGCCGCCGACGGGTACGCGGTGCTGACCTGGTCCGCGCGCGGCTTCGGGAAGTCCGGCGGGAAGATCTCCCTCAACGACCCGGAGCACGAGGTCAGGGATGTCTCCCGGCTCATCGACTGGCTGGCCGGGCGGCCCGAGGTCGAGCTCGACGGGAAGGGCGACCCGCGGGTCGGCCTCACCGGAGCCTCCTACGGCGGGGCCGTGTCCCTGCTGGCCGCCGGGCACGACGAGCGCGTCGACGCCATCGCGCCGGTGATCACCTACTGGAACCTCGCCGACGCCCTCTTCCCCGAAGGGGTTTTCAAGAAGCTCTGGGCCGGGATCTTCATCACCACCGGCGGCGGCTGCGAGAAGTTCGAGCAGCGGCTCTGCGAGATGTACGAGCGGGTCGCCGTCAGCGGCAAGCCCGACGCCGAGGCGGTGGAACTGCTCGCCGAGCGGTCGCCGTCCGCCGTCGCCGACCGCATCAACGTTCCCTCGCTCCTCCTCCAGGGGCAGTCCGACTCCCTCTTCCCGCTCGGCCACGCCGACGCCATGCAGAAGGCCATCAGCGCCAACGGCGCGCCCGTCTCCGTCGACTGGATCTCCGGCGGGCACGACGGCGGCGACAGCGAGACGAGTCGCGTCGAGAGGCGCGTCGGGGCCTGGTTCGACCGGTATCTGAAGGAGGAGACCGGCACCGACACCGGGCCCGCCTTCCGGGTCAGCCGGACCGGAGGCATCGACTCCACCGACGGCGCCGCCCTGTTGCGCGGGGCCAGCAGCGACACCTACCCCGGGCTGCGCAGCGGCGGCCGCGAACTCGCGCTCGGCGGCGGGACGAAGACCTTCCGCAACCCGGCCGGCTCCTCGCCGCCCGCCATCTCCGCCGTGCCGGGCATCGGCGGCGGACTCGCCCAGCTCTCCTCCCTCGGCGTCGGGCTCTCGCTCGACTTCCCCGGGCAGTTCGGCCGCTTCGAGTCCGCCCCGCTCGACACCTCCGTACGCGTCACCGGCACACCGACCGTCAAGGTCAACGTGACGGCGAGCGGCGGCCGGGACGCGGTGCTCTTCGGCAAGGTGTACGACGTGTCGCCGGACGGCAGGCAGCAGGTGCTGCCCCACCAGCTCGTCGCCCCCTACCGGATCACCCCCGACCAGCAGGGCAAGCCCCTCGAACTGGCCCTGCCCGCCGTGGACCACGAATTCGACGCCGGACACCGGCTGCGGCTGGTGTTCTCCGCGACCGACCTCGGTTACGCGTCCCCGGCCGAGCCCGCCACGTACACCGTGACCGCCGACGGACCGCTGACCATCCCCACCGCGCCCGCCGTGCGGACCGCGGCCGCCGCGCTCCCGTGGTGGACCTGGGGCCTTCCCGCCGCCGCCCTCGCCATCGCGGCCGGTCTGCTGCTCACGGCCCGCCGCCGTACCGCGACGCCCGCGCCGGACCCCGAACTCGCCGACGTACCGCTCCAGATCACCGGGCTCTCGAAGAAGTACGCGAAGTCCGTCGACCGGTACGCCGTGCGCGAGCTGTCCTTCCGCGTCGAGAAGGGGCAGGTGCTCGGGCTGCTGGGGCCCAACGGCGCGGGCAAGACGACGACCCTGCGCATGCTCATGGGGCTCATCAGCCCCGACGAGGGCGAGATCCGCGTCTTCGGGCAGGCCATCCGGCCCGGGGCCCCGGTGCTGTCCCGGGTGGGGGCGTTCGTGGAGGGGGCCGGGTTCCTGCCGCACCTCTCCGGGCGCGCCAACCTCGACCTGTACTGGCAGGCCACCGGCCGCCCCGCCGAGGACGCCCGCATCGACGAGGCCCTGGAGATCGCCGGACTCGGAGACGCGCTGGCCCGTGCCGTACGGACGTACTCCCAGGGCATGCGGCAGCGGCTCGCCATCGCGCAGGCCATGCTCGGCATGCCGGACCTGCTGATCCTCGACGAGCCGACCAACGGGCTCGACCCGCCGCAGATCCGTGAGATGCGGGACGTGATGATCCGTTACGCGGCCGGGGGCCGGACCGTCATCGTCTCCAGCCACCTGCTCTCCGAGGTCGAGCAGTCCTGCACCCACCTGGTCGTCATGGACCGGGGCCGGCTCGTTCAGGCCGGTCCGGTCGCCGAGATCACCGGCTCCGGCGACATGCTCCTGGTGAGCGTGGCGGAGGAGGTGTCCGAGCCGCTGGCGGAGAAGGTCGCCGCCCTGCCCGGCATCGGCTCCGCCGTCCGCACCGACGACGGGCGCGGGCTCCTCGTCCGCCTGGACGGGGCCACCACCTCGCGGCTCGTCGCCGACCTCGTCCGGCTCGACGTCCCGGTCACCGGCGTCGGACCGCACCGCCGCCTGGAGGACGCCTTCCTCACCCTGATCTCCGGAGGAGCAGCATGAGCGCCCCCGTCCAGCCCCCCGAGTCCCGGGTGGAGACCGAGCACCCGGAGGCCGCGGGCTACCGTGCCGGGCGCACCCTCCCCCTCCGCGTCGAGGCCATGCGGCAGTTGCGCAGGCGCCGCACCCTGCTCATGGGCGGGGTGCTCGCCGCCCTCCCGTTCATCCTGATCATCGCCTTCGCGATCGGCGGCACACCGGACGGCGAGGGCGGCGGCCGGGGCGGCAACCGGATCAACCTGATGGACGTGGCGACCGAGTCGGCCGCGAACTTCGCAGCGACCGCACTGTTCGTCTCGGCCGGGTTCCTGCTGGTGATCCCGGTGGCCCTGTTCTGCGGGGACACCGTCGCCTCCGAGGCGAGCTGGTCCTCGCTGCGCTATCTGCTCGCCGCGCCGGTGCCGCGTGTGCGGCTGCTGTGGAGCAAGTTGGTCGTGGCGCTGGGCTTCAGCCTGGCCGCGATGGTGCTGCTGCCGGTCGTCGCGCTGGCGGCGGGCACGGCGGCCTACGGGTGGGGCCCGCTGAAACTGCCCACCGGGGGAGCGCTGGCGGCCGGGGACACCGTGCCGCGCCTCGCGCTCGTGGTGGCGTTCATCTTCGTCTCCCAACTGGTCACCGCCGGGCTGGCGTTCTGGCTGTCCACGAAGACGGACGCGCCGCTCGGCGCGGTCGGCGGCGCGGTCTTCCTCACCATTCTCGGCAATGTGCTCGACGCGATCACCGCGCTCGGCTCCTGGCGCGACTTCCTGCCCGCGCACTGGCAGTTCGCCTGGGCCGACGCGCTTCAGCCGCAACTGGAGTGGGGCGGCATGATCAAGGGCACGGCCGTATCAGTGACCTATGCCCTGATCCTGTTCGCGCTGGCCTTCCGCGGGTTCAGCCGTAAGGACATCGTGTCCTGAACTTGATGTTCCGCCGGTCACCCGCCCGCTGTTGCCGCATCGAGATGGTTCCGCAACGCTTTCGTCGGATCCGCCCCAGGGCCCCATACGTCACATTCACAGATGTCGAGGACATCGTGACAACGTGGGGGGCTACGAATGAACCAGGCCAGTCGGCTCGGACCGCACGGTCAGCGGCGCGGGAAGCGGGCAAGGGCAGGCGCGGGGGCAGGGAGCCGGGCTGCGGTCCGGCGGACCGGAGTTCTCGCGCTCCTGCTGGCGGGCGGCATGCTGCTCACAGCCTGCGGCGGCACGGGAGACAGCGGGGCCACCGCCGACCGCAACTCCGCCGCCCGCAAGGGGCCGGGGGCGACCGGCGGACAGCCCGCGCCCGATGCGGCCGCGCCCGCGCAGGGGGTCCGGGAGAGCGAGGAGGACGGGGCGCGGCCGGACCCGGCCGAGCCCGACTTCCTCTCCACCTTCGCCCTGGACGTGGACACCGCGAGCTACGGCTACGCGCGCCGCACCCTCGGCGACGGCAAGCTGCCCGCACCCCAGGACGTACGGCCCGAGGAGTTCGTCAACAGCTTCCGCCAGGGGTACGAACGGCCTACGGGCAACGGCTTCTCGGTGACCGTGGACGGGGCGCGCATCGACACCCTGAAGGGCGGAGGCGAGAGCGGGGGAGGAGGCGGAGGTGGTGGAACCGGAGCCTCCGGCTGGTCGCTGCTGCGGGTCGGCCTGGCCACGAAGACCGCCCCGCCGGCCAGCGAGCGGCCGCCCGCGGCGCTGACGTTCGTCGTCGACATCTCGGGCTCCATGGCCGAGGTCGGCCGCCTCGACCTGGTCAGGAAGTCCCTCACGGTCCTCACCGACGAGCTGCGCGACGACGATTCCATCTCCCTGGTCACCTTCAGCAATGAGGCCGAGACCCGGCTCCCGATGACTCGTATCAAGGACAACCGGAACCGGATCAAGGGCGTGGTGGCGGAGCTGAGGCCGGCGCAGTCCACCAACGCCGAAGCGGGCATCACCCTCGGTTACGAGGAGTCCGTCGAGGGCCACCGCGAGGGCGCCACCAACCGGGTCGTGCTGCTGTCCGACGCGCTGGCCAACACCGGTGACACCAAGGCCGAGAACATCCTGGAGAAGATCGACTCGGCCCGCCGCGAGTACGGCATCACCCTCTTCGGCGTCGGGGTCGGCAGCGACTACGGCGACGCGTTCATGGAGCAGCTCACCAACAAGGGCGACGGGAACACCACGTACGTCGGTGACGACGAGCAGGCCCGCAAGGTCTTCGTCGACCAGCTGCCCGCCCACCTCGAAATCCGGGCGCGCGACGCCAAGGCCCAGGTGGCGTTCGACCGCAAGACGGTGCGGCAGTTCCGGTTGATCGGCTACGAGAACCGCAAGGTCGCCGACGAGGACTTCCGGAACGACAGCGTGGATGGCGGCGAGGTCGGCCCCGGCCACACGGTGACCGCGCTGTATGCCGTACGCCTGCGCGCGGGCACGTCCGGCACGGTCGCCCGGGCCACCGTGCGCTGGCTCGACCCCAAGACCCGCAAGGCTCACGAGAAGACCGGCACCGTACGGACCGACGCGATCGGCGGCCCCCTGTGGGGCGGCGACACCGACCGGCTCCAAGTGGCAGCCGTGGCGGCCTACTTCGCGGACAACCTGCGCAACGGCGACCTCCCCGGGGCGCCCGGGCTCGGCGCACTGGCGTCCCGGGCGGCGGAACTGGCGGAGGCGACCGAGGACAGCTCCGTACGGAAGCTGGCCACGGCCATCGGCCAGGCGAACCGGCTCAAGGGCGGACCGGGCACGGACAAGGGACCGGAACCGGCCGAGGGCGAGATCGACTGAGCGCGTGATCGGCTGAGGGCGGGATCGACCGAGCGGGGCGGGAGCAGGAGGCGGCGGAAGAGGGAGCGGGGAGGGGGAGGGCGTCCGCGCGGAGGTGTCCGTGCAGTCATCCGGCAGATGGCTGTGCGCACCGGAGTTCCGCGTCATGATGTCCGCCATGACCTCCCTGCTCCTGGCGCTCTCCGCGATCGTCAACGGCCTCTACGCGGGCTTCATGCTGACCTTCCTGGTCGCGATCATGCCCGGCCTCGCAGAACTGACGGACGAACAGTTCACGGCTGCCATGCGCCGTTTCAATGAGAAGGTTCCCGGGCCCGTCTTCCTCGTCCTGTTCCTGGGCGTGGTCGCCCTGCCCGCCGCCGCGTTCGTCACCGGCCTGGGAGAGCACGACGAGGTGGCGGGGCCCGCCATCGTGGCCGCCCTGGTCTGCGTGGTTGCCGGCCATGGAGTGACCATCGCCGGGAACGTCCCGCTCAACAACGCCCTCGCCGCGTCCGAGGGCGGCGACGACAGTGCGGCGCGTGCGGCCTTCGAGCCCCGCTGGAACACCCTCCACCGGGTCCGCACCGCGCTCGCGCTGGCGGCGTGCGCCCTGCTGACCGCGGCTCTGTAGGGCGTCATCCCCGACCCGCCTCCGCGCGCCGGGGGTGACGGGGGCCGAGGAGCACCACGAGGGCGGCCCGGCCCGGTACGGGTGCGGCGACACGGTGCCAGCCGGCCCGCTCGTACAGCCGCAGAGCGGCCTGCGCCCGTACGGAGGTCAGCAGCCAGCAACGGCCGTCCGCCGCGGGCGCGGTCACGGCGTCCAGCAGGGTCGCACCCAGCCCCGCGCCCCGGCCTTCCGGTGCGACGGCCAGTTCGTCCACCTCCAGCGCGCCGCACAGCCACGCCCGCGTACGCTCGGGTCCGAGGGCTTCGGCGACCTGCCCGTAGCTGCGGTCGGCGGGAAAGACCTCCGGTGTCCTCCAGCCCGTGGCGAAACCGCGGACCGCGCCCCCGGGCGACGCCACCGTCCTCTTGGCCGGTGCCACTGTCCCCTCAGCCGACGCCACCCTCCCCTCGGCCGTGGTCACCGCCACATCAGCTCTCGCCTCCGCCTCCGCCTCCGCCACCGCCGCCGTGAACCCGGGCCGCCGCGCGTCCCGCGCCAGCCGCTCGGCGTAGGCGTCCGCCCCGGCCGGATCCTCGTTCCACGGCGGGCCCGCGAACGCTCGTGCGTACACGTCGCGGATGCCGTCGGCGTACCGGGGCAGTCCTTTGGCCGTGACCGTCCGTACCTCTACCGTCATCGCACCGCTCCTCGGAGGCGGACAGCCAGTCGCCGGGTCACCCGCAGGCGGGTGACCTTCGGCCTCCAGCGTCACACGTCGGGGACCTTCAGCCGGTCCCAGCTGGTCCTGCCGGGGATGCCGTCCGCGTCGCCGCCCGTGTAGCCCAGCTTGCGCTGCCAGGCGGCGTACGACCGACGGTCGGCCTCGGACCACGCCGGGCCGGGGCCCACCGTGTACCGGCCGCAGCCCTCGGCGACCAGGCGCTTTCCCATCGCTGTGATGATCGGACTGTTGCGGCCGACCTTGAAGAACGCGGCCCCCGGGTACGGCTCGTACCTCGGTCTCGGCGGTGGCTTGGAGGGGCCGTCCGGGGCGCCGCCCAGCCGCTTGCCGATTCTCGTGCGCATCGAGTTCATCGTGAACCCGCGCGGGTCGATCTTGCCCGGCTGCCACTCCAGGTGCCCGATCACCGACCGCTGCGTCCAGCCGTGGGCCCGGCAGACGGCGGCGGCGGCCCGCTCGATCGCCAGCAGCTGGGCGGCGGGCCACGGGTCCTTCCCGTCGCCGAGGTTGATGCATTCGAAGCCGTAGAAGTGCCGGTTGCCGTCGGTGTTGGCCTCGTTGTCGGGGGGCAGGGCCTTCTCCGCGATGACGGCACGCAGTACGTCGTCGTCGCCGAGTCCGGCGTGGTTGGCGCGGCCGTTGCCCACGAGGTGGACGGACCCGTCCTTGGCGATGACGCCGTGGCAGAGCGGGCCGGGCAGGGCGGAGTGGCCGTTGTAGCAGAGCTCGACGGAGGACGTGGTGCCCGAGGTGACGGTGTGATGGATCATCACCCCGTGCGTCGGACCCCAGGGGCCCTTGTGGTTGCGGTTGTTAGTACGCCAGCTCCGGTGTTCGACGACGTGGAGGCCTTCGTCGCGGAGGGCTTTGAGCAGCTTTTCGGCGGACAGCGGCGTCGCCATCGTGGCGCTCCTTTCCCAGCGGCTGCGTGGGGTCAAGCGGGGGCGTGGGTTCACACGGGGTGGTCGGTGTGCGGGCGGTCGGTGTGCGGGCGGTTCGTCGTGAGGCTGTTCGTCGTGCGTGGTTCGGTGTGCGTGGTTCGGTGTCCGCGGTCCCTTGTGCGTGCGGCGGGACCGACGGCCCCGGGGGGGAGAGGAAGAACGGGGAGTTGCGCAGGTGCGCCGGTTGATGCGGCCGTCGGGAGCGGCCTGGAGGGTGAGGGGAGGGCCACATATGGCCTACCTGATGATTTGCCCGCTTCCGAACCCTGCCGAACGTCCCGTCCGGCGGAAGGTTGCGCCGCCTCCCGAACTCCCGTCCGAGCAGGTCCGAACGCCTGCCCGGGAGCATGCTGCGGCGGGGGTTGTGCCGTACCGCCGGAGCGACGCGCCCCGGGTACTCCCGCGCCCGCTGCCGTACTCCCGCTGCCGTACTCCCTCTGTCGTATGCGGCCGGGCGCAGCGCCTCCTACCGTGAGGGGGTGATGACCTTCGACCGCCTGGCCGCCCGCGCGCGGGCCCTGCCGCCGCTCGCCGCGGATCTGCTGGTGGCGGCGGTGGTCGGGGTGTTCACGGCGGCTGACGCGGCGGTCAACGAGCCCGGCTACCGCCAGGCCGACGCGCTGACCTGGGCGCTGCTCGCGGTCTCGCTGGCGGCACTCGTCTGCCGCCGCCGTTGGCCCGTTCCGGTGGCCTGTGTGACCGGGGCGGCCTGCGCCGGGTGGGCACTGTACGGGCACATCGGGGAGCTGCTGAACCTCCCGGTGATCGTGGCCCTGTACACGGTCGCGCTGCTGGGCGACCGGCGGCGCACCCTGTGGACGGCGGTCGTCGCCTCGCTCGCCTCCGGTGCGGTCGCGCTGGCGGTGGGACGGGACGTGGTGAACCCGCAGGGCCTGCCCGTCCTGGAGATGGTCTGGCCGCTCGTCCCGCTGTTGCTGGGTGAGGTGGTACGGACCCGCCGGGAACTGCTCGCCGAGTACGCGGCACGGGCCGTCCGGGCCGAGGAGGACCGCGAGCGGGAGGCGGCCCGCCGGGTCCGGGAGGAACGGGCGCGGGTCGCCCGGGAGGTCCACGACATCCTCGCGCACACCGTGAGCGCGATGACCGTCCAGGCCGGGGTGGCCCTCGACGCGCTGGACACGGCCCCTGAGGTGTCCCGGCGCGCGATGACCCAGGTGCGCGCTTCCGGCAAGGAAGCCGTACGGGAGCTGCGCGCCACCCTCTCCGTCCTGCGCGAGGAGGAGTCCACGGCCCCCGCGCCCCGCCTGGCCCAGCTGGACGAGCTGGCGGCGGGGGTCGAGGCGGGTGGGGTACGGGTCAGCCTGCGCCGGGACACGGGGGGCGCCGGGGTTCCGGCAGTCGTCGAGGCCATCGCGTACCGCATCGTGCAGGAGGCGCTGACCAACGTGGTGCGCCACTCCGCGGCCACCCACGCCGCGGTGTCGGTGACCCGCACCGGCCCCCGGCTGCGCGTGGAGGTCGTGGACGACGGCCCGCCGGTCCCGCCGCCTCCGGACCGGCCCGGAGCCCGGGCCGCCGACCAGGGCTTCGGCCTGATCGGGATGCGGGAGCGGGCGGTCTCGGTGGGCGGCAGTGTGACGTACGGTCCGGACCCGGGCGGCGGGTTCCGCGTTCACGCCGAACTTCCGGCGGAGCTCCCGGAGGAACACCCGGCGGAACTTCCGGCTGAGCTCCCGGCCGAAGGGGGCACTCCGTGAACACCACTCCTGGAGCGACCGGTGAGCACGACCTCCGGCGCGACCCCGTGGGCATGACCTCCGGAGCGACCCCATGAGCACGACCTCCGGAGCGACCTCATGACCGAGCGGCCGGACGGTACATCCGCGAGCGCGACGACGGTCCGCGTGGTCCTCGCCGACGACCAGACCGTCGTACGGGCCGGATTCCGGGCCCTCCTCGACCTCACCGACGACCTGATCGTCGTCGCGGAGGCGGCCGACGGCGCCCAGGCCGTCGAGGTGGTCCGGATGACCCGCCCGGACGTCGTGCTGATGGACATCCGGATGCCGGGCGTCGACGGACTGGAGGCCACCCGCCGGATCGCGCGGGACCGCTCCCTCGACCACGTCCGCGTGGTCATGCTCACCACGTACCAGGTGGACGCGTACGTCTTCGAGGCCCTGCGCCACGGTGCCGCGGGCTTTCTGCTCAAGGACATCGAGCCGGACGACCTGCGCGCCGCCATCCGCACGGTCGCCGCGGGCCGGAGCCTGCTCGCCCCGGCCGTCACCCGTCAGGTGATCGAGGAGTTCGCCCGGCTGAAGGCCCCCGAGGCGGCGGGCGCCGAACGGCTCGCGGTCCTCACCGACCGGGAGCGCGAGGTGATGGCGCTCGTCGCCGCCGGACTGACCAACGAGGAGATCGGCAAGGAGCTGATCATGAGTCCGCTGACAGCGAAGACCCACGTCAGCCGGACCATGACCAAGCTCGGAGCCCGCGACCGGGCCCAGCTGGTGGTCCTCGCCTACGAAACGGGCCTGGTCAGAGCCGGAGACCGCTGACCGCACGCCGACACGGCCGTACTCCGGCGGGAGTAGGAGGCGGCTCCCGCCGGAGGATTCGCCCCCGGCCCCCCGCTCGTAGCGTCGGCGGCATGATCGAAGCAACGGAACTCACCAAACGCTATGGCGACCGGACCGCCGTCGACCGCCTGTCGTTCACCGTCCGGCCCGGCAGGGTGACCGGCTTCCTCGGCCCGAACGGCGCCGGGAAGTCGACCACCATGCGCCTGATCCTCGGCCTCGACTCCGCGAGCGCGGGGCGCGTCACCGTGGGCGGGAAGGCGTACGGGGACCTGCCCCGCCCGCTGCGCGCCGTCGGCTCGCTGCTCGACGCCAAGGGCGTCCACGGCGGCCGCTCCGCCTACCACCACCTGGCCGGACTCGCGGCGAGCAACGGCATCCCGCGCCGCCGCGTCGAGGAGGTGCTCGACCTGGTCGGCCTGCCGGTCGCAACGGCCCGCAAACGCACCAAGGGCTTCTCGCTCGGCATGGGCCAGCGGCTCGGCATCGCGGCCGCGCTGATCGGCGACCCGGAGGTGCTGATCCTCGACGAACCGGTCAACGGCCTCGACACCGAGGGCATCCGCTGGGTCCGGGAGCTGATGAAGTCGCTGGCGGCGGAGGGCCGCACGGTCTTCCTCTCCAGCCACCTCATGAGCGAGATGGAGCTCACGGCCGACCACCTCATCGTGATCGGACAGGGCCGGCTCCTCGCCGACACCACGATGCGCGACTTCATCGAGACCAACTCCCGCGCCCACACGCTCGTACGGTCCCCCGAACCGGAGAAGCTCCGGGCCCTGCTGGCAGCGGCCGGAGCGGGCGTCCGGCTCGACGCCCGGGGCGGCTGGCGGGTCGACGGACCCGACGCCGCGACCATCGGCGACCTGGCCCGCGACCACGGGATCGCCGTCCACGAACTCACGCCCGCACACTCCTCGCTGGAGGAGGTCTACACGGCGCTGTCGCAGCCCTCGGTGGAGTACCGGGCCTACCGGGCCGAGGACAGGACCCCCTCGGCGAGCCGGAAGGAGACAGTCCGATGACGACAGCCGCCCCCGGGGCCCAGGCCCTGGCCTACGAATGGATCAAGTTCCGCAGCGTGCGCTCCACGGTGTGGACGACGGTGGTCGCCGCCGCACTTCCCGTCGTGGGCGCGGTGTTCGTCGCCGCCACCGGCAGCCTGCAACCCGACGACACCGTCCTCGGCGGCAGCCTCACGCTCTCGGTCGTCGCCCAGATGCTGGCGGCGGTGGTGGGTGCGCTGGTGGTCACCGGGGAGTACAGCAGCGGCACGATCCGTACGACGTTCGCCGCCGTCCCCCGCCGGGGCACCGTCCTCGCGGCCAAGGCGACCCTGGTGGCGGGCGTGATGTACGTCCTCGCCCTGCTCTCCTGCTCCCTCGCCTACCTCGTCGGGGACGCGCTGCTGCCGCAGGGCCGCTACGCGCAGGGCGAGCCGCTGCCCGCCCTGTTCGGCATCGCCGCCTCCTTCGCGGTGGCCGCCGTGCTGGGCCTGGCCGTCGGCACCCTCGTACGCCACTCCGCCGGGGCGGTCACCACGGTGATCGGCCTGCTGCTCCTGCCGTCCCTGTTCGGCCCCCTCTTCGGCGACGCCGAGCGCTGGGTGGCCGGAGTCTCCCCGACGGCCGCCCTGGAGAAGCTCACCCAGACCTCCGAGGCCACCGCCGACGCCGTGGGCAGCCTCGGCCCCTGGCCCTCCCTGCTCCTGGTGGCCGTCTGCACGGCCGCCGTCGCGTCGGCCGCCCTGCTGCTCCTGAGGCGGCGGGACGCGTGAGACACCAGGGAGTCCCCCAGGGGGCGGGGGCGTGGAGCGGTCAAACGAGGAACCGGACTCCCCTGCGGGCGAGGTGTCCAGCGACGCGGATGCCGGGCCGCTCCTTCCGGCGCTCGCGGCCACGCTGTTCGTCAAGCCCCGGAAAGCGACGCGCCCTGCCGCCCCGTCGCTGACCGTCCTATGATCACTACGGGGTGTACGAGGGGGGCTGGGTATGGGGGCAGGCGGGTCGGCTTCGCGACGGGCCCAGGAGGCGTGGCGCCAGGAGCGGTTGCTGCGTGAACAGTGGCAGGCGGCCCGGCGCCAGGCACGCCAGTGGGAGGCGGGGAGCGAGGGCGAACGCCTGGTCGCCGCTCAGCTGCTGGTGCTCACGGAGCGCGGCTGGCGTCTGCTCGTGGACCGGCGGTGGCCGGGGACGCGTACCGCCAACGTGGACATGCTGCTGGTGGGGCCCGGCGGGGTCTTCGTGATCGACGTCAAGAACTGGCGGTCCGCCCCCGAGGTCCTGGACGGCAAGCTCCGGGCGGGCGGCGAGTCGCGCGACGAGCACGCCACCAAGCTCCTGGCGGTGACGAAGGCCGCCGAGGGCGCGGTCGCCTCGCTCGGACTGTCCCCGGTGGCGGTCCAGCCGATCATGGTCTTCGCGGGCCGCCGGGTCGACGCGGAGCTCGGCCGTGTCCGGCTCCTGGGGGAGCACGAGGTCGGCCCCGCCCTCCTGTCCGAACGCTCCCGACTGCGTAAGGAATCGGTCCGGGCGATCGCCGACCATCTGGAGCGTGTCTTCCCCGACTACGAGGGATCGGAGGTCGCCCAGACGGCCCCGCCGCCTCCCGCCGCGCTTCCTCGCCAGGCCGATGCGCGCCAGCAGTCCGAACCCGAGGGGCTGTTCGACCTCTCCGGTCTGCGGGACGCGGCGCTGGAAGAGGCGATGCGGGCCCCGATCGAGCAGTGGATGACGTTCCTCCACCCCGACCAGGTCGCGCTGGTACGCCGCAACTGGTCGGGCCCGGCGCGCATCAGCGGTCCGGCGGGCACGGGCAAGACCGTTGTGGGCCTGCACCGCGCGGCCCACCTGGCCCGGCGTACCAGCGGCCGGATTCTGTTCGTCACGTTCGCCAACAACCTGCCCCGGGTCCAGGGCACCTTCTTGCGGACCATGTCCCCGGCGGTCGCCGACCGCGTGGACTTCCGCGGTCTGCACGCGTGGGCGCACGAGTTCCTCCAGGAGCGCGGCGTCCAGGTCCGGCTGCACAAGGACAAGGCCGAGACCGCCTTCAGCCTCGCCTGGACGCGTGTCGGGCGCGGCAGCCGCCTCGCCGAGATCGACCCGGCACCGGGCTACTGGCGCGAGGAGATCGACCACGTCATCAAGGGCCGTGGCATCACCGGCTTCGAGGAGTACGCGACCGTGGCCCGGCGCCGCCGCAGGGCGATTCTGCGCAGGCCACACCGGCAGGCCGTGTGGGAGCTGTACAAGACGTACGAGTCGCTGCGCGCCGAACGCGGTGTGCACGACTTCAACGACGTCCTCTCCCTCGCCCTGACCGAGGCGACGCGGCACACGGGGGAGCCGCCCTACTCGGCCGTGATAGTCGACGAGGTCCAAGACCTCACCCTCGTCGGGGTGCGCCTGCTGCACGCCCTGGCCGGCGATGCCCCCAACGGCCTCCTCCTGGTGGGCGACGGCCAACAGGCCGTCTACCCGGGCGGGTTCCGCCTCGCCGACGCCGGCATCGACATCCGGGGCGACCGCGGCCAGGTCCTGCGCACCAACTACCGCAACAGCAAGGAGATCCTCGACACGGCACTCGCGGTGGTAGCCGATGTCGCGTTCGACGACATCGACGGCCTGCGCACACCGGGCCGCCGGGACGTCGATCTCACGTACCACGACGGCCAGGTGGTGCGGGTCACCGAGCCGACGGTGACCGAACACGACCGGGCGCTCCTCGACGCGCTGCACGCCCTGCCCGACGGCGCGCGGGCCGATGCCGCCGTGCTGTGCCCCTCCGTGCGGGCCATCGGCCACTACCAACGGCTGCTCACCCAGGCGGAGATCCCGGTGTGCCTGCTGGAGCACTACGACGGCCGCCCCGTCGACGCGGTCAAGCTGGGCACCTATCGCAGGGCCAAGGGCCTGGAGTTCAAGCGTGTGTACCTGCCGCAGCACACTGCCGCCCTGCCGAACGCGTCGCTGTCCGGCGACGCCCACGCGGCGGAGGCGGCCGAAACGGCACGGGAGCGTGAAGAGCTGCTGCGCAGCCAGCTGTTCGTGGCGATGACCCGGGCGCGTGACGTGCTGTGGCTGGGCGGCGTGGCTTCCTAGGGGCTGTGCCGTACTCTCCGGCGGACAGCCCTTAGGCCTGACGGTCGGCGCGGTCGTCGTGATCAGCCAGACCATCCCGATCGTCCGGACCGAAACCGGATCGTCCGGACAGAACCGGACAGAAAGCGAGGCATCTCATGGCCGACGCGGTGAAGGGTCCTGCCAGCTACTTCCCCTCCATTGAGAAGAAGTACGGCCGTCCGGTCACGGAGTGGCAGGAGCTCATTCGCACCTCCCCCCTCGCCAAGCACATGGAGCTCGTGAACTGGCTCAAGTCCGAGCACGGACTGGGGCACGGCCACGCGAACGCCCTCGTCGCCCACACCCTCGCCGAGGATTCCGGCGCGTAGCCAGGGGAGGATGCCGGGGGCGGCGTCCTCGCCCGGACGGTCCGGCAGGCCGAAGAGCGGAAAGAGGCGCTCGGCGGCACGGTGGGCAGCGCCCGGCGCCTGCCGGAGGCGAGGGCGTCCAGGCAGACGTTCGTGGCGATGCGGTACGCCCACGACCGCGGCGACGAGCGGCCTTCGAACCGGTCGGCGTTCCGCCAGACCCGGACCAGCGTCTCCCGCACGGAGCCCTCGGCCTCGGCGTACGACCCCGGCATCCGGCAGGCGTACCCGGTCAGCTCTCGCTGTACACCTCACCGGTAGCAGTGCCGGTCAGCTCTCGCCTGTACTCCTCAAGCCGGTCCATCGCACTGCCGCCACGTCGTTCCGCACGCGATCCCCTTCGGCTCCGAGCCGGGCGAGCCTGAGCCCGGCCACCGCAGCGACAGAGCCTCAGCGGACGGCCCGAACTGCGGGCCGCTTCCGGGCCGATCGGCCGACGAAACTCGCCGTCGGCCGGTTCCAGGCCGAACCTCGCCACCAGCCGGTTTCAGCGGGGCATTGCAATTTCAGCGGGACATTCCAAGCCGCCTCGGCGTCGCTTCCCGGCTTCCCGACCGGGTCGTCGGAAACAGCCCTGACCAGCAGAAAAGACCCTCTCGAAAGAGGGTCTTGGATCGTGCGCCCCCGGCAGGACTCGAACCTGCGGCCAAGTGCTTAGAAGGCACCTGCTCTATCCACTGAGCTACGGGGGCCGGGAGTCCTGATCGGTGGTTCCGTGGCCGTGCCGGGACAAGGATAGGGCTCCGATCCCCTGGACCCGGTTGCTTCACCTGCGTGGCACGATGTGGAGGTTCGGTGAAGCGAACCGATAATCGCAGGTGGGTGCGATTCCTGCACCGGTTTTCGCCCCCCGCGCGCCGGGTGTTGTGCACTCGTTATGCCCCTGCCCCACTCGTCCCCTCTGTCCGGACTCTGTCCGGAGGGTGGAACCGCCGCGCAGAGGGGGCTATAAGCTTCAAAAAGGCTCTAAAATTGGGCATTCTTCGCATGTGGTGACCATGGACGTACGGCCTCAGCTCATCGACGCACTTTCCGCCCTGCGCGACCGTGTCGCCGCTGTGCGTCTTCCACTGCCCCTGCCGGGGGCCGAACGCGCCCGGCAGACCAGGGTCGAACTCCTCGCCCAGCTCGACGACTACCTGCTCCCACGCCTCAAGGACCCCGAGGCGCCGCTGCTCGCCGTGATCGGCGGCTCCACCGGGGCCGGGAAGTCCACGCTGGTGAACTCGCTGGTGGGGTGCCGGGTCAGTGAGGCCGGGGTGCTGCGGCCCACGACACGGACCCCGGTGCTGGTCTGCCACCCCGACGACCACCACTGGTTCGCCGGGGTACGCGTGCTGCCGCAGCTCACCCGGATCTGGCTGCCGCCGGGGCAGACGCCCGACCCCGACGGGCTCGACGACCTCGGGGCGCGCGGTGAGCACGGGGAGACCGCGCTCCGGGTGGAGACCGCCGTCAGCCTGCCCCGCGGGCTCGCGATCCTGGACGCCCCCGACATCGACTCGCTCGTCGTCCGCAACCGGGTCCTCGCCGCCGAGCTGATCTGCGCCGCCGACGTCTGGGTGATGGTCACCACCGCCTCGCGCTACGCCGACGCCGTGCCCTGGCACCTGCTGCGTACCGCGAAGGAGTACGACGCGGCCCTCATCACCGTCCTCGACCGGGTGCCCCACCAGGTGATCGCCGAGGTGTCCCGGCAGTACGCGGCGCTGCTGACCCGGGCCGGACTCGGGGACGTACCCCGGTTCACCATCCCCGAACTGCCCGAGTCCGCGGGCGGCGGCAGCGGACTGCTCCCCACCACCGCCGTCGCCCCGCTGCGCGCCTGGCTCACCCACCGCGCCCAGGACCCCGCGGCCCGGCAGCAGGCGGTGGGGCGCACCGCGTCCGGAGTCATCGAGTCGCTGAACGTACGGATGCCCGAGCTGGCCGCCGCCGTCGCCGCCCAGTACGCCGCCTCCGTACGGCTGACCGGGGTGGTCGAGGACGCGTACGGCAAGGAGGCCGCACGGATCAGGCGACGCCTCCAGAGCGGGGCGGTGCTCTCCGGGGACGCGCGGACCCGGTGGCGCGGCTACCCGCTCTACAGCGCGCCCGAGGAACTCCTCGAAGCGCTCGTCGACAGCCTGGTGGCCCTCCTCCAGTGCTCCGTCTCCGCCGCCGACGAACAGATCCGCACCCAGTGGCGTCGCGAGCCCGCCGGGGCCCTGTTCCGGTTCGACGGCGCCGGACGGGACGCCGGGGGATGGGGGCCCGCCGAGGACGTCGAGGGGCGGATCGCCGTCGCCGTACGCAGGTGGCGGCGGGTCCTGGAGGAGCTGGCCGACGAGGAGGTGCGCCAGCTGGACCGCAGCGTGGCGCCCGACCCCGAGACCGTCGCCGCCCTCCTCGCGGCCGCCCTCCTCGGCGGCCGACGGGCCCGTACGGCGGGGGAGCAGCTCGCCGAACGCATCGGCGCCCAGGGTGCGCTGAGGCTCCGTGACAAGGGCGGTGAGCTGCTGACCGGCTATATCGACCAGGTGCTCGGCGGTGAACGCGACCGCCGCCTCGCCCCGCTCGACACCCTCGACGTCGCCCCCGAACCCCAGGCCGAACTGATCGCCGCGCTTTCCGTACTGCAGAAGGAGAGGTGGCAGCGATGACCGCCGTCACGGACGAGGACCACGACAACGGCACGGCGAAGGCCCGCCCGCGGAAGGACGGTGGCCGCGAGGACGGGCCCGCGCCGGGGCCCGACGGCGAGCGCACCGGCCGGCGCTGGGACGACGGACTCATCGCCCGCCGGGCCGCCGCTGCCGAGGCCCGCCGGGGCGGGGAGCCCGGGCCCGGAGTCCCGGACGAGGACGACGTACGGCCACAGGTCGAGGCGTACGTTCCCTCGGGCGGACCGCTGCCCGCCCGCCTGGACGCCCTGCGCGAACTCGTCGGGCTCTCCCGGGCCCGGCTCGACCGGGACACCCTCGCCGAGGCGGGACGGGTGCTGGACGAGGCCGCGGCCCGGCAGCGGCTCTCCTCCCGGCACACCGTCGTCGCCGTCGCGGGCGCCACCGGCAGCGGGAAGTCCACCCTGTTCAACGCGCTGGCCGGGGCCCAGATCTCCGACACCGGGCTGCGCCGCCCCACCACCTCCCAGCCCATCGCGTGCAGCTGGACCGACGGGGCCGCCGGACTGCTGGACCGCCTCGCCATCCCGGGGCGGCTGCGGCGCAGGCCCCACCCCGGGCCCGTCGCGTTCGACGAGGTGCTCCAAGGGCTCGTCCTGGTCGACCTTCCCGACCACGACTCGGCGGCCACCGAACACCGTGAACAGGTGGACCGGGTCCTGGCCCTGGTCGACGCGGTGATCTGGGTCGTCGACCCGGAGAAGTACGCCGACGCCGCCCTGCACGAACGCTATCTGCGCCCGCTCGCCGGACACGCCGAGGTCACCTTCGTCGTCCTCAACCAGATCGACCGGCTGCCCGGCGAGGCCGCCGACCTCGTCCTCGACGATCTGCGCCGCCTCCTCGACGAGGACGGCATCGCCCTCGGCGAGCACGGCGAACCCGGCGCCACCGTCATGTCCCTGTCCGCGCTCACCGGTGACGGGGTGCCCGAACTGCGCGAGATGGTCGGCCGGTTCGTCCAGGACCGCACCGCCGCCACCCGCCGCCTCTCCGCCGACGTCGACGCGGCGGCGGCGCGGCTGCGCCCCGTGTACGTGGCGGAGGGGCGGCCGGGTCTTGGCGAACGGGCCCGGGAGGAGTTCACCGACCGGCTGGCCGAGGCCGTCGGGGCGGCGGCCGCCGGGCAGGCCGCCGAGCGGGAATGGCGCAGGAACGCGGGCCGTGCCTGCGGGACGCCGTGGCTGCGGCTGTGGCGCTGGTACGAGTCCCGGGGCCTGCCCGGCAGCCTGGACCGGATGGGCCAGGCGCTCACCCCGCCCGAGGAGGAACTGACGGCCCGGCAGCGGGTCGAACAGGCGGTCCGGATCGTCGCGGACGACGCCGCCGACGGGCTGCCCGGACCCTGGGCGCAGGCGGTGCGGGAAGCCGCGTTCAGCGGGGCGAAGGGGCTGCCCGAAGCGCTGGACGAGCTGGCCGTGAAGGCGGGGGCGCCCGGTGCGGGCGGGCGGGGCGGCGGTGCCGGGCGGAGCTCCGGAGCCACCGGGCGGGGCGGCGGCTCCGGCCGGGATGATCAGCCCGGGAGCGACGGTGCCGAGGGGCGGGGCCGCAGGGGCGGCCACCCGGTCGGCGGGCGCCCGGCCAAGCCGCCCCGGCCCAAGTGGTGGCCCGCCGCGGTGCTGGCCCAGGTGTCGATGACGCTGATCCAGATCTTCGGCGGTCTGTGGCTGGTCGGCCAGATCATCGGCGTCCTGGAGCCGGGGCTCGTCACCCCCGCGCTCATCATGCTGGCCGGAGTCGTCGGCGGGCCGCTGGTGGAGTGGTCCTGCGCGGCGGCCATCCGGGGACCGGCCCGGCGCTACGGGCAGGACGCGGAGCGACGGCTGCGCGAGGCCGCGGCCGCGTGCGGCCGGGCGAGGGTCCTGGACCCGGTCGCCGCCGAGCTGGTGCGCTACCGGGAGGTGCGCGAGCGGTACGTGACGGTGGCGGAGTTTTCCACAACCGGCCGGTAGTCCACAGGCCCCGGCGCGATTCCCTTCCGGCGTCCACCATGGAGTCCGTACGGCAACGTCGGACGGCAGCACGTCAGGACGGGAAGACGACAGCGCGTCAGGACAGGAAAACGGGGGCGGGAAAAATGAATGAGACCTTGGTGACGCTGGTGGGAAACGCGGCCACGGCCGTGGAGTTCCGGGAGACGGCCACCGGCGGAATGGCGCGATTCCGTTTCGCCGTGACACCGCGCCGCTGGGACCGCGAGAAACAGCTCTGGGCCGACGGACACACCAGCTTCTACACCGTCTGGGCCTGGCGTGCCCTGGCCGCCAATCTGGCCGGTTCCGTTTCCGTCGGCGAACCACTGGTCGTGCACGGCCGGTTGAAGGTGCGCGAGGAGGAACAGGGTGGTCAGCGGCGGACGTTCGTCGATGTCGAGGCCGTCGCCGTGGGCCACGACCTGAGCCGTGGAACGGCCGCCTTCCGCAGGGCGATCAGGGCCGAGCCGGGTCTGACGGAGCGTCCGGAACGCGTCACGGACGGCGATGCGGAGCAGCCGCCGACGGGGCGGGAGCGAGCCGGTGAAATGGCGGCGGTGTCCTGAAAGGGCTGGCCGAGGTGCCGCCTGGGCGATAACGATTCCGATTCGGAATGGTTGTCCCAGGGCAGTACGGGGGATTGCCCTTCGCCCGTTCCTTAGGATTCCCAGAGCTCATGGGTCACTTGGGTCTGCTGGCGGGACATTCCCCACACGCGCACCACGCGCGAGGGTCCCGCCCGGAGGGGAATTCTGTGTTGTCTGAGTCTTCATTGTCCGCTGCGTCTTCCGGTACGACAGGGGCGCCCCCCGGCCGAGGCATCCTCCGCCCGGTCACCGCGCTGCTGCTCTCCGGTCTCGTCGCGGCGGCCGCCCTCGTCGGCGCGGGCCCGGCGGTGGCCGCCGACCCGGGGCGGCACCACGGCGGCGCGGCCGCGGTGCTCGACGGGCTGAAGACCTTCGACAGCGCCGTGCTCCGTGTGCCGGGCGAGAACGGCGAGCCCGACCGGACCCAGGAACTGCCCGCCGGACTGTTCGAGATGACCGTGGACGGCGGCGGCAAGCTCAAGACGTACTGCATCGACCTCCACAACCCCACCCAGAACCAGGCGACGTATCTGGAGACCCCCTGGGCCGAAACCTCGCTGGGCGGCAACCGGGACGCGGGGAAGATCCGCTGGATCCTCCAGCACTCCTACCCTCAGGTCGACGACCTCGCCGCCCTCGCCGAGGCCGCCGGGACCGGTCCGCTGACCGAGCGGACCGCCGCCGCCGGCACCCAGGTCGCCATCTGGCGCTACTCGGACGGCGCCGATGTCACCGCGGCGGACAAGCAGGCGGAGAAGCTGGCCGACTGGCTGCACCGCCACGCGCGCAACGCGAAGGAGCCCCGCGCCTCCCTGACCCTGGAACCGGCGGCGGTCTCCGGCCGGGCCGGGGAGCGGCTGGGGCCCGTGACCGTCCGCACCGGCGCCGACCAGGTCTCGGTGTCGCCCCCGGTGGACGCGGCGGCCAGCGGGATCAGGGTCACCGACGAGAAGGGCGAGGCCATCACCGCCGCCGCCGACGGCGACCGGCTGTACTTCGACCTGCCGAAGGACACCGCCGACGGCTCCGCCGCGCTGAGCGTCCAGGCCACCACCCAGGTGCCGGTCGGCCGGGCCTTCACCGGGATCGGCCGGACCCAGGCGCAGATCCTGGCCGGGTCCAGCGAGTCCACCGTCTCCGCACGGGCCACCGCCACCTGGGCCGAGACGGGCCCGGCCCCCGCGGTGACCGCCCGGGAGAACTGCGCGAAGGGCGGCGTCGACATCACCGTCGCCAACCGTGGCGACGCGCCGTTCACGTTCGAGCTGGCCGGTGCCGAGCACACAGTCGCGGCCGGGGCCACCCGCACCGTGACCCTTCCGGTCGCCGAGGACCAGGCGTACGACTTCGCCATCACCGGGCCCGGCGGCTTCCGGAAGAGCTTCACCGGGGTGCTGGACTGCGCCACCGCCGGCAGCGTCCCGCCGGGCGGGGACGGGGCCGACGGCGGGGCGGGCAACGACATCGACACCCGGAGCGCCCAGCGGTCCGTCCCGGCCACGACCGGCTCCAGCACCTCGGGCCTGGAGGGCGACCTCGCCGCGACCGGCGGCTCCAGCGCCACCCCGATGATCGCCGCCGTGGCGATCGGCCTGCTCGTCGTGGGCGGCGGCGCGGTCTTCCTCCTCCGCCGGAAGCAGGCGCGCACCGAGGACGAGTGAGTGCCCGCACACATGCGGTGACGTGCGAGGAAGGAGCCTACGGTGATACGGGTTTCCGTCCGGGGTTGGACGTCAGGCAAGATGGGGTGTATCTGCCCACACCTCTATTGCTGCCGGACGGTTTCTCTTGGCTGAGTACATCTACACCATGCGCAAGACGCGCAAGGCGCACGGCGACAAGGTGATCCTTGACGACGTCACCTTGAACTTCCTGCCCGGTGCCAAGATCGGTGTCGTGGGACCCAACGGCGCCGGTAAGTCCACGGTGCTGAAGATCATGGCGGGCCTGGAGCAGCCGTCCAACGGTGACGCGTTCCTGTCGCCGGGGTTCAGCGTCGGCATCCTCATGCAGGAGCCGAAGCTGGACGAGGAGAAGACGGTCCTGGAGAACGTGCAGGACGGCGCCGCCGAGATCATGGGCAAGCTCAAGCGCTTCAACGAGGTCGCCGAGCTCATGGCGACCGACTACTCCGACGCGCTGATGGAGGAGATGGGCAAGCTCCAGGAGGACCTGGACCACGCCAACGCGTGGGACCTGGACGCCCAGCTGGAGCAGGCCATGGACGCCCTGGGCTGCCCGCCCGGCGACTGGCCGGTCACCAACCTCTCCGGTGGCGAGAAGCGCCGGGTGGCGCTCTGCAAGCTCCTCATCGAGGCCCCGGACCTGCTCCTCCTCGACGAGCCCACCAACCACCTCGACGCCGAGTCGGTGAACTGGCTGGAGCAGCACCTCTCGAAGTACTCGGGTGCCGTCGTCGCCGTCACCCACGACCGGTACTTCCTCAACAACGTCGCCGAGTGGATCCTCGAACTCGACCGCGGCCGCGCGATCCCCTACGAGGGCAACTACTCCACGTACCTCGACAAGAAGGCCACCCGCCTCAAGGTCGAGGGCCGCAAGGACGAGAAGCGGCAGAAGCGCCTCAAGGAGGAGCTGGAGTGGGTGCGGTCGAACGCCAAGGGGCGCCAGACCAAGTCCAAGGCCCGTCTCGCCCGGTACGAGGAGATGGCGGCCGAGGCGGAGAAGATGCGGAAGCTGGACTTCGAGGAGATCCAGATTCCGCCGGGCCCCCGGCTCGGCTCCATCGTCGTCGAGGTCGAGAACCTCTCGAAGGCCTTCGGCGACAAGGTCCTCATCGACGACCTGTCGTTCACGCTGCCCCGTAACGGCATCGTCGGCGTCATCGGTCCGAACGGCGCGGGCAAGACCACGCTGTTCAAGATGATCCAGGGCCTGGAGACCCCGGACACCGGCTCCATCAAGATCGGTGACACGGTCAAGATCTCCTACGTCGACCAGTCCCGCGCCAACATCGACCCGAAGAAGACCCTCTGGGCCGTCGTCTCGGACGAGCTGGACTACATCAACGTCGGCCAGGTCGAGATGCCGTCCCGCGCCTACGTCTCCGCGTTCGGCTTCAAGGGCCCGGACCAGCAGAAGCCGGCCGGTGTCCTCTCCGGTGGTGAGCGCAACCGCCTCAACCTGGCCCTCACGCTCAAGGAGGGCGGCAACCTGCTGCTCCTCGACGAGCCCACCAACGACCTCGACGTCGAGACCCTGTCCTCGCTGGAGAACGCCCTCCTGGAGTTCCCGGGCGCAGCGGTGGTCATCTCCCACGACCGCTGGTTCCTGGACCGCGTCGCCACGCACATCCTCGCCTACGAGGGTGACTCCAAGTGGTACTGGTTCGAGGGCAACTTCGAGTCGTACGAGAAGAACAAGGTCGAGCGCCTCGGTCCGGACGCGGCCCGGCCGCACCGTGCCACGTACAAGAAGCTCACGCGAGGCTGATCGTCTTGGCTCGTCATCTCTACAGCTGCCCGCTGCGCTGGTCGGACATGGATGCCTTCGGCCACGTCAACAACGTGGTCTTCCTCCGCTATCTGGAGGAGGCGCGCATCGACTTCATGTTCCGGCTGGCGCCGGGGGACGGCTCGCCGTCGTTCTCGGGCGGGTCCGTCGTGGCCCGGCACGAGATCGACTACGTACGGCCGCTGGTCCACCGGCACGAGCCGGTGACCGTCGAGTCGTGGGTCACGAAGATAGGCGCCGCGTCCCTGACGATCGCCTATGAGATCAAGGACCCCGAGCAGGTGTACGTACGGGCCTCGACCGTCGTCGTCCCCTACGACCTGGCGGCGGAGCGGCCCCGGCGGATCTCCGCCGAGGAGAAGCTCTTCCTCCAGAAGTACCTGGCAGAGGAGCCCGCCGCGGCATGACCGTGCCCGTGCAGTCGCTGCTGTTCGCCGACCCGAGGGAGGCGGCGGATCTCGCCGCCTTCCTCGGCCGGCTGCTCCACTACGACCGGGCCGCCGCGGTCCGGTTGCAGGCGGGCGGCGGCGACGCGCTGGCCGTGTTCGGCCGCCCGCCCTCCTTCGAGGTCCTCGCCATCCGTGCGGCCCGTCTGGCCCGCCCCGAGACGCTCGACATCACGGTGTCGGCGGGGGAACTGCTGGAGTCCCTCGACGTCGCCGGTGAGGGCCCCGGCGAGCAGGGCGGGGCGCTGCCCGCACCCGTCACCGGGCCGCCCTGGACCGGTGTCCTGCCGCCCCGGGGGCCCTGGCGGGAGCAGGCCGGGCTGCCCGGTCCGGACGCCCTGCGCACCGCCCTCGACGCGGCTGTCGCCGAATTCCGTACACGGGACGAAGCGCTGCCCGAAGAACTGCGTACCCGCGCCGAGCGCGACCGCATCGGCCGGGAGATCTGGTCCCGCCCGGTCGGCACCACGGACCTGCCGCTGCGCGCGGTCCACGCCGCCCAGTCCCTCGGCTTCCTCCGCGCCGACCCGGACTTCCCGGTCTCGCTGTTCGCCTCGGGCGGCTGGCTGCGGCTGCGGACCCCGTTCGGCTCGATCGCCCTGCGCCGCGACCCGACCGGCGGCCTCGGCGGGCCGGGCGGACTGGGGCTGTCGGTCGGGCCTGGCTGAATCGTCGGAACCGGTTGATCTGCCTCGCCTGGCTGAACTGCCGGACCCGGTTGAACCGTCGGACCCGGCTGCGGCATACGGCTCCGAGAGCCCCCGACCGCCTCGCCGCCTCCGGCTGCTACCGCTCCGGAGCTCCCTCGGCCTTCCCTTCCGTGCCGCCCGGCTCCCCGTGCGCGTCCGGCCAGACCCCGATGTGGTCCTGCTCCAGCTCCAGCAGCACCCGGTGCTCCATGCCCAGCGCCCGCGTGTGGTCCGCGGGCAGCTGGAGCCGGCCCGCCCGGTCGAGCATCGCGTACTCCCGGGCCACCTGAGACTCCTGGCCCGTCGCCGCGTCCACCTCCGTGCGGCGCAGCACCTCGGAGGACGTACGGCCGTCACGGATGGCGACCGTACGGCGCACCTCGCCCGCCACCGCCTGGTCATGGGTGACGATCACGATCGAGGTGCCCAGCTCCTCGTTGGCCCGCCGGAACGCGGCGAACACCTGCTCCCCGGTGGCCGAGTCCAGCTCGCCGGTCGGCTCGTCCGCGAGCAGGACGGAAGGGGAGTTGGCCAGTGCCACCGCGATGGCCACCCGCTGCTGCTGCCCGCCCGACAGCTGCTGGGGCCGCCGGTCACGGCAGTCCGCGATGTCGAGCATGGCGAGCAACGACTCGGCGCGGGCCGTCCGTTCGCGCTTGCTGCCGCCGCCGCGCAGCTGCATGGGCAGGGTGATGTTCTGGATCGCGGTGAGGTACGGGAGCAGATTGCGGGCGGTCTGCTGCCAGACGAACCCGACCACGTCGCGGCGGTAGCGCAGCCGCTCCTTCGGCCCCATCGACAGCAGGTCGCACCCCGCGACCTTCGCCGATCCGGCGGTCGGCACGTCCAGGCCCGCCAGGATGTTCATCAGCGTCGACTTGCCGCTGCCCGACGCCCCCACCAGGGCCATCAACTCGCCCTCGGCGACCAGCAGATCGAGGCCCTGGAGGGCCTGTACCTCCACCCCGTCCGTGGTGAAGATGCGCACCACACGGTCGCAGGCGATCAGTGCGTCGTGGCCGTAGGAGGGGCGGTCCCGGCGGGCCGCCGCGCGCCGCTCCAACTCGGCCAGCGTCGTCTCGGCCCCACGGGCCGTGCCTGCCGTCTCGGTGGACGACGGGGACGAGGCGGACGAGGCGGACGTGGTGGACGAGGTCATCGGGAGTCTCCTGCCCTGAGTTCGGTGATCGATCCGCGGCGGCTCGCCCACCACGCCTGAACGCCCGCGACCGCTGCGGCGAGCGCGATCACCCCGGCCGCCGGAAGCCCCAGCGACCACAGGTCGGTGCGCAACGGGACGGGGTCCGGGGCCGATCCGGCGACGCCCGCGAGCGCCAGCGCGACCAGATCGACGCCGGGGGAGAGCAGGACGATGGTCGCCCAGCCGGTGAACAGTCCGCCGACCGCCGCCAGCAGCGCCTGCGGCATCGCCTCGAAGGCCAGCAGCCGCCTGCCCTGTCCGGTGGTCAGCCCCATCGTGCGCAGTCGCGCCAGCAGCGTCCTGCGTTCCGGTGCGGTCTGGAGCAGCGACAGCAGCACGGCCAGCAGCGCGTATCCGGCGCCCGCCACGACGGCCGCGAGGTAGATGCGTTCGGCGCCCGCCTGCATCGGGGCGTTCACATACCGCTCGCGCTCCTCGGAACGCAGCTGTACGACGTACTTCTTGCCGCTCCCGCCGACCGCCGCGTGCAGCTTCCCCGGGTCCGGTGTGCCGTTGAGGAACAGGGTGGTGGGTTCCCCGTGGTCGAGCGAGGCGGAGTTCACGATCAGGAAGTGCGCGGTCGAGACCGCCGCCGCGCGCGAGGCCACCCCCACGATCCGGACCTTGAAGTCGCCGGACAAGGTGTCGACGGCGACCGGCTCCTTGCCCAGGCGGGCCGCCACCGACGGGGACGCGATCGCCGGAAGTACGCGCCCGGGGCCCGGTTCCGTGCCCTTCGGCAGCGGCGCCGCCGCGCCGGTGGCCTTCAGCCGGGCGGCGGGGAACTCCGGCAGCCCGGTCGCGCGCGCCAGCCGGGCGTACGTGGCGGGGTCGACGCCCACCAGGGCCGCGCTGTCGGCGTCGGCAGCCCCGGCGTCGCTCGCACCGGCTCCCGCGGCGTCGGTGCCGCCCACGTCCGCCGTCGGCAGGGCCACGCTGTGCTCGACCCGTACCGGGGCGACGTTCTCCACCCCGTCGAGGTCCTTCACCGTACGGACCAGGGGGCCGGGCAGCGTCGTCCGCTCGCTCAGCCCGCTGATCCGGGCGTCCGCCCCCACGGCCTTCAGCGCCGCGTCGTCCCGGGCGTCCCCGATGCCCGCCACCACCGACCCGCCGAACGCGGCCGTGGCCAGCGCCAGCAGCAGGGCGAGCAACGGCAGCGTCCCGCCGGCCGAGGCCCGCCCGGCGCGGGCGAGCGACAGGAAGCCGATCGCCCCGCGCAGCCGGGCCACGGGGCGCGCGGCCAGGCGCAGGGGCAACGGGTAGAGCCGGACCAGGACGAGAGCCGCGATCAGGGCGACCAGCATCGGTGCCGCGCTGACCAGCAGATCCGTGCCGCCGTCGGCCGACGTACCGCGCCGCAGCAGGGCCGTCACCGCGCCGACCGCCAGCACCAGCAGGGTCAGCTCGACGACGGTGCGCCGGCGGGACGGCCGGGCGCTCACCATGTCCTCGCGCGCCCCGTGCAGCGTCGGCCGGATGTGCTGGAGCGTCGTCCGCAGCGGCAGGGCCAGGCACACCAGCAGACCGGTCCCCGTCGCCGCCAGCGTTCCCGGCCACCACCGGCCCTCGCCCACCACCAGCACCGCGAGCAGCAGCCCGAGCGCGGCGGCGGGCAGCACCGTCACCGCGGTCTCCGCGAGCAGCCGTCCGCCGATGCCGCGCAGGGAGGCGCCGCGCGAGCGCAGCAGGGCCAGTTCGCCGCGGCGGCGCCCCCCGATCAGGGCCCCCGTCATCAGCAGGACGACAGCGGCCACGGAGCCGATGCCCAGGGCGGCGACCGCGATCACCGGACTGATCGCCTCGTGCATCCGGGCGTTCGCCGCCACGATGTGGCCGAGCCCGCTGCGGACCACCGCGGTGTCCCCGGCGATCTCCCGCGTCTTCAGCAGTCCGGGGCCGCTCTCCAAGGAGGCGAGGACGGACGCCAGACGGGGGCCGTCGGGGCCCGTCAGCGCCGCCGGGTCGGGCGGAATCCGCCAGTACAGGGCGGGCTCGGTGGCCGTGCTCAGCAGGACCGGCGCGGCGTCCTCGGCCAGCAGCACCGTGCCGGCCCAGAAGTAGGTGGCAAAGGGACTCGTGGGGTCCGGGACCAGGGACGGGCTGCGCAGCAGCGGATCGGCGGACCAGTAGCTGCCGTGCGGGTCACGCGGGGCGACGATGCCGGTGATCCGCACGGTGATGGTCTCGCCCGACGCCGTGGGCACCGCGAGGGTCGCGCCGACCTTCACCTTCAGCTCGGCGGCCGTCTCCTCGGTGACCGCGCCCTCCACCGCACGGGAGTCCGAGGTCACCCGGCCCGTCGTCGCGGGCCAGGCCCCCGAGCTGAGCGTGGCGTGCTCCCTCAGGCCCAGCTGCGCCGCATAGGTGAGCCGCGGCGGAGCCGCGTCGGGGCGCGGCAGCCAGGGTTCGGTGGCGACGACCGGCTTCGTGGTGCGCACCCCGTACGCGACGGAGGACGTGTCGGCGCGCAGCGGTGCGGGCAGCGCCTTCAGCAACTCACCGCCGACGCGCGTCAGCTGCGGGCCGCGCATCTCGGCCTCCCGTTGCCCCTGCGGGAGTTCGAGGCCGGGCTGCGGACGCGCGACCTCCACGACGCTGCGGTTCGGGTCGGCGGTCAGGATGTCGTGGCGCAGCCCCTTCGTCTCGTACGCGTCCACCGCGCGCGGAAACGCGGCGGCGAGGAACGAGGTCACCAGCACCAGTACCGCGAGGGCAGCCGCCGCACCGGGCGCGGTCCGCAGCCGGGTCCGTATCCACGGGGCTTCCGCCGACCGCCTGTTGTCGTCGCTCATGTCAGTGGTCCCCCTGGTGGCGCAGCGATACCGCCGGGTCCCCGCGGCGGAGCGCGAGCGTCGCGACGATCACGAGAGGCAGCGCGGCGACCCCGGCCAGCAGTGCGGCGACCTGCCCGGCGGGCAGCTCCACCAGCACCGGAGGCACGGGCCGGTCCGCCTGCCCGGTCAGCACGATCAGCGGGACGACGGCCCGGGTCAGCACGGTGCCGATGGCCGCCCCGATCAGCAGGGCGATGGCGATGAGGACGCCCTGTTCGGCGGCGACCATCCGGGCCAGCTGGCGGCGCGGCGCGCCGAGCGCCCGCAGCACGCCCAGCTCGGCGGACCGTTCACGCCGGGAGCCGGAGGCGCTGACGGCGAAGCCGACCGCGGCGAGCGCGGCGGCGACTACCGCGACGGCGGGCAGCGCGGACTGCGGGCCCGCGCCCAACGGGTCGTCGACCAGCCGCTGGGCGGCCTCGGCGCGGACCAGCACCTGGGCCGGATCGGTGTCCGGCCGGGCGCGCAGGGCGGCGGCCACCTTCGCGCTGTCGCCGGGGGCGGTGCTCAGCCACCATTCGTTCGCCTCGATCGTGGCGGTCGGCCGGTGGGCCAGGGCACCGGCGACCGCCCTGAGGTCGAGCAGCAGCCCGCCGCCGCCCGCCGTCGGGTCCGGGGCGCCGGTGGGGGTGCCGGTGGTCGGCAGCTGCCGTACCGCCTTCACCAGGGTCACCCGGACGGTGTTCCCGGCCAGCGTGAGATCGATCTCGTCGCCCGGCTTCGCGCTGGTGCTCCTCAGGTAGGCGTCCGTCGCCACCGCCTTCACCGCCGCGGCCCGTGGCCTGGCCGCGGTGATCCGCAGGGTGCCGGTGGTCCGTTCCCAGGCGTCGAGGTCCTGCACGCCGGTGTCGTACGTGAAGTCCGGCGCACCGGAAGCCCTGTTCGGCACGGGCCGTTCGCCCGGCCGGTCCTCTCCGAACTCGGTGAGCGTCACGGCGGCCTTCCAGCGCACCGATCCGGGCGTCGCCACGGGGTGTTCGGCGCCGGATGCGGTGACCACCCGTACGTCGTTCACCGACACCCTGCGCTTCTCCGCCGCGCCGGAGGGGGCGTCGCCGTCCACCTCGATGCCGGTCAGGGACAGTCCGGCCGCCGCCGACACCGGGACGGACACCGTGGCGGGGCGGTCGCCGACCGGGACGGACCCGGCCGGCACCCGGTGGGGGAGCCCGTACCGGTCCTCCAGCAGCAGGGTGACCACGGGCGGCTGCGCGTCCGGATCGTCGGAGACGTCAGCCTCGGAGGCGTCGTCCCCGGAGGCGTCGGCGGGCTTCGGCGGCACCGCGGTGATCCGCAGGTCCAGCTTCAGCCGGGTGCTGTCCTTCGGGAGGACGAGCCCGGCGCGGCCGTCCCGCTCCGGGGCGATCGCGTCGAACAGCTGCTGGGGGGACCCGTCGGTGAGGTCGGAGCGCAGCAGCATCCGCTCGTCCGCGTGCGCCGTGTCCAGGGCGAGGACCTCGGCCTTGCGCCCGCCGGAGACCTCCACCTCCGTCCGGTGGGCGGGGGCGGCCTGCCGCACCCCGTCCACCGAGGCGTACGCACCGGCCGTCACCGGAGTGCTCCCGTGCTCGCCCACGACCCGGACCGAGGCGCCGGAGCCGAAGTCCGCCTGGTCGCTCTGCGAACGGTTCCAGGAGGCGCTCTGCCCGATGGCCAGCATGCCCATCGCGACCGACAGCACCAGCAGCAGCACCGGCCCCGCGCCGCGCATCGGGCGCCTGCTGAACTGCCAGCCCGCCAGCGCGGCGGGCAGCCCGCGGCCCCTGGCGGCTCGCCGTTCGGCGAGCTTCGCGGCGGGCGGGAGCAGCCGCAGCGTGAGCACGGTACCGGCGAGCAGGGCCAGCGCCGGGGCGGCGACCAGCAGGGGGTCGACCCCGAGGCTGCCGTCCTGGCCGCCGCTGAGGGCCCCGCTGCCGGACGCCGTGGTCTGCCGCTCCAGCTGCCAGTACGCAACCGCCGCGATGAGCAGCAGCCCGATGTCGGCGCCCGCCCGCACGGGTGCCGGCAGCGAGGCCGCCCGGGCCCTGCGCCCGCCCGCCCCGGCCGTCAGCGACGGAGCGACCACCGCCAGGGCGCAGGACAGCGCCACGGCCGCGGAGACCAGCCACACCGTCGCGGTGGCGCTCTCCCCGACCCGCAGCCCGATCCGGGACAGGGCGCTGCGCTCGGCCAGCAGGCCGGTCAGCGGCCCCGCCAGCAGCGGGGCGACCAGCGCGGCGGGGGCGGCGAGCAGCAGCGCCTCGATCGCCGCGAACGAGGTGATCCGGCCGCGCGATCCGCCCCGGGCCCGCAGCAGTTCCCGTTCCCCGTCGCGCTCGCTGTTCAGCAGCCGGGCCACGAGCAGCAGCGCGTACGCGGCCAGCAGCACCAGCTGCACCGCGACGATCATCAGCGTGGAGCGGGAGACGAGCAGCGCCCGGTCGAGCTGGTCGAGCACGGTGGGCAGCGAGGTCCGCGCGGTGACCCCGGACTTGAACACGGGCGCGGCGGTGAGGGCCTCGGGGGCGTCCGACGACGCCCGGTGCAGCCCGGCCATCGACCCGGTGGTCAGGGTGGCGAAGTCCGCCGTGGCCAGCCAGGACGTCTCCCCGTCGCCGAGGTTCCCGGAGGCCAGCGGGGCGGGGTGTGTGAGCAGGGGGCCGTACGTCGTGAAGGCGAGCTTGCGCACCCCGCGCCCGCCGAGCGGGTCCAGCTGCCAGTACGGGTCGGACTGGTCGAGTGCCTCGTAGACGCCGGTGACCAGGATCTGCTGCGGCTTGTCGTCGCGCAGCCGGTCGGTGACGGTGAGCCGCGCGCCCGGCTTCAGCTTCAGCGCCTCGGCGGCGACGAGGGGCAGCGCCACCTGGACCGGTCCCGAGCCGTCCGGCGCGGCGGGCGCCCGGCCCTCGGTGATCCGGACCCGGTCGCGGTCCAGGGCGGCGAAGTGGGTGAGGTCCGGCTCGCCGCGCCGGGCGGCCGGGGCCTGGAGGCCGCGCGGCAGCGCGTACGCCCCCGAACTCTCCAGCTTCCCCACGCTCACGGGCAGCCCGTCGAAGGCGTCGAGGGCGGCCGCGCGGACGGTGGCATCGGCCTCGGCGCGCCGGTCGTGGTCCACCGAGGCGGAGACGACGAGCGAGGCGGAGGCGGCGGACCGGTGGGTGAGCGTGTGGCGCAGGGCCGCGTCGCCCACTGAGCCGGAGAACGCGGTGAGCGCGGCCAGGACGGACGTGGTCAGCAGAACGGCGAGCACGGCCGCGGAGAGGAGAAGGCGGTGCGCCCTCACCCGCAGCAAGACAAAACCCGTCACCTGTGTCCCCCGCCCCGTCAACACCGCGTCCGCACGCCCCCCGACGTACGGGTGATGCTTTCAGAGCGAAAGGATTCTGGTAACCGCTTGCAGGCCCACCTTGATGCGATCGTGATCGATATCTGGCGACAGAACGCCGAATTCCGGTGAACTGCGGAGGGAATGCGGTGAGATCCGGAAGGATTCGGCGGCAGGCGGTCAGTCCGCGGTGTTGAGCATCGACGCGGCGGCGTACGTCAGGTAGTCCCACAGCTGCCGCTCGTGCTCGGGTGCGAGCCCCAGTTCGTCCAGCGCCACCCGCATATGGCCGAGCCAGGCGTCATGGGCCGCCCGGTCCACCCGGAACGGGGCGTGCCGCATCCGCAGCCGAGGGTGGCCCCGGTGGTCGCTGTAGGTGCGCGGGCCGCCCCAGTACTGCATGAGGAACAGGGCGAACCGCTCCTCGGCCGGCCCCAGATCCTCCTCCGGATACATCGGCCGCAGCAGCTCGTCGCCCGCCACGCCCTCGTAGAAGCGGTGGACCAGGCGTCGGAACGTCGCCTCGCCGCCGACCTGATCGTAAAAGGTCTGCTCCTGAAGCGTGTCGCGCGGAATCTCTGTCACCCGTCCATGGTCGCAGACGCACCGGCCGAGGACAGGGGTCCTAGGACCAAGGGACCGGGCCCGGGATCGCCGTTGGCCGTCGCGGGCCCCGCGCAGGACAGTGGAGAGATGGGAGCAGACCGGGAGGCCCCCGCCGTCCCCGCCGCCGAGGCCGACGCGGCGCGGCACGCCCTGGTGCGGGAGATCGTCGCGCAGGGCGGGCTGACCGACCCCGCCTGGTACGCCGCCTTCGCCGAGGTGCCCCGCCATCTGTTCGTGCCGTCCTACTACGTGCACGGCATCGCGGGCTACGAACGCCTCTGGGGCGAGGACCCCGACCCCGAGCACCGCTCCCGCTGGCTGAGCGGGGTGTACGCGGACGGGGCGCTGGCCACCCGCATCCGGGACGGCGAACTCATCTCGTCCTCCAGCCAGCCGTCCCTGATGGCGCTGATGCTGGAGGCCCTCGACGTACGGGACGGCCACACGGTCCTGGAGATCGGCACCGGCCCCGGCTACAACGCGGCCCTGCTCTCGCACCGGCTCGGCGAGGAGGCGGTGACCAGCATCGACCTGGATCCGGAGATCACGGAACCGGCCCGCCGCCACCTCGCGGCCGCCGGGTACCGCCCGACCGTGATCACCGGTGACGGCGCCCGCGGCTGCCCGCAGCGCGCCCCGTACGACCGGATCATCGTGACCTGCGCCCTGCCGTCCGTACCGCAGGCCTGGCTGGAGCAGTGCCGCCCGGGGGCGCGCATTTTGGCGCCGTTCGCCACCGGGCTCGTCGCGCTCCGGGTCTCCGCGACCGCGCAGGGGCCGCGCGCCGAGGGGCACTTCCTGCACACCCCGGCGTACTTCGTGCCCCTGCGCGGGGCGCTGCCGCTCCCCGCCGGGCTTCCGCACCTCGGCGGACTGCCCCGCCGGGTGGCCGGGAACGACTTGTTCCGGTTCCTGCTGGCGCTGACCGCGGGCGCCCTCGATCCGCACGAGGCCCTCTCCCTCTGGGAGCGCGAGGGGCGCCCGCAGCGGGAGAGGTACGGCATCACGGTCGGCCAGGGCAGCCAGTGGGCCTGGCTCGACGACCCGCAGGGCCCCTACACCTGGCCGCTGAGCGAATGAGCGCCGCTCAGTCCCGGCGGACGGTGATCGTCGTCCACGCCCCGACGTGCACCTGGTCGCCGTCCTGGAGGGGTACGGGGACGTAGGGCTGGATCGGGTCCTCGGCGCCGTTCAGCGTGGTGCCGTTGGTGGAGTTCTGGTCGACGACCGCCCAGCCGCCGTCGGGCTGCTGCACCAGCACCGCGTGCTGGTGCGAGACGCCCGGGTCCTCCGGCGGCACCGAGAGATCGATGTCGGGGGACTCGCCGGTGCTCTGGCGGCGGCGCCCGATGGTGATCTGGTTGCCGGTGAGCGGGAGACGCTGCTCGGGGGAGTACGCGGGCAGGTTCAGCCCGGTCGCCTCGGGACCGCTGCGCTGCATCATCGCGAGGAAGTACTCGCGGTCCGGAGCGATGACGGCGGTCCAGGACAGGGGCTGCTGGGGGCGGCCCGGGCCGGGCACCCCGCCGTTCGGCTGCCCCTGGTCGTACCCCTGCTCCTGCCCCTGTCGGCCGTACCCCTGGTCCTGGCCGTGGCTCTGCTGACCCTGCTGGCCGTACCCCTGGGCCTGGGAGGGCGGCGGGAGCAGCCAGTCGTCCCCGCCGCCGGCGTGGCCGGAGGACTGCGGCGGCGCGGGAGGAGCCGACTGCTGTTGCTGTTGCGGCGGTGCGAAGGACGAGGACTGCCGTGGCTCGAACGGGGAGGGCGCCGACTGCTGCTGCTGGGACTGGTGCCCCTGCTGCGGATACGCGGGCGGCGGGGGACCCTGCTGGAACGACTGCGGAGGAGGACCGGCCTGGCCGCCGTCGCCGTGCGGACCGCCCTGAGGGCCCTGGCCGTTCCGGCCGCCCTGCTCGGGGGCGAGGGGTTCGGCGGGACGGTTCATCTGCGAGGGGCGCGAGCCCTGGTAGTCGAACGGGTCACGCTGCTGGGGCGTGCCACCGGGCCCGCCCTGACCGCTCTGGCCGCCGGGTCCGCTCTGACCGCCGGGTCCACCGGGCGTGCTCTGACCGCCGGGTCCATCCGGACCGCCCCGGCCGCCGGGGCCCTGCGCCTGGAAGCCGGGCGGCAGGTTGAGGCCGGGCGGGGGGCCGCCGGGCGTGCCGTGCTGCGGGGCCAGCGGGGTGTAGGAGGTCGCCGTGTTGGTGAGGAAGTTCCAGCGGCACTCCTCGCAGAACGGCGCCATCGCCTCACGGGGCGTACGGCACTGCGGGCAGAGCTCCGCCTGCATCGTGGGCTGGCCGCCGCTGGTGCCGGAGCCCTGCGGATAGCCGTAACCGGGCGCGGGCGGCGGCGGAGGCGGCGGGGGCACGGCGCCCGCGGGCGCACCGCCGGCGGCCATGCGGTGTCCGCAGACCTCGCACCAGTCCTCGGAACCCGACTGGTGTCCGTTCGGGCAGGTCGGCATGTCGGCGCTTCCCCCTCTCCTCTTCCGGCCCCGGAGGCCGCATGCTGTCGATCGCGGCACCATGACCGCGAGGTGATCGTGTTGTGCTACTTCTTGACGCGAACGGTCTTGGTGGAGCGCGTTTCGAGGGTCATCTCGTCCGCTTCCGCGACCTTCGCCTTCAGTCGCACAGTACCTGTCGCCGCATCGACGACGTCGACCACCTTCGAAAGCAGTTTCGCAGTGTCCTGGTTCCCGGACGCCGACGCCAGCTGCACCGCACGGCCCAGTTTCGCCGTCGCGCCGTCGAAGTCGCCCGACTTGCGTGCGTCCAGACCCTGCTGGATGACTTGTGCCAGTTCAGCCTGACCCGTGTAGTGCGCGACTTGCGGATTGATCGAGGTCGACGCCACCATGTCGTCCGTCCACACGGCCCGTACGAGCCCCTGGGACAGGGTCTGCGGGGCGCCCGCGCCCGAGGGGCCGGGCAGGATCAGCGAGACCCGGGCGGCCAGCATCTCCTGGCCGATCCCGGCCGCCGGCACCTGGACGCACACGTGGTAGTCGCGGGACTCGTCGCCCCACGAACCCGTCGGATAGTCCCCGGCCCGGGGGCTCGCCTCCGTGCGCCGGCCGGTCAGGTCCGCGACCGTCGGCGCGACCTGCTTCACAAAGCGGATCTCCACCCCCACGGGCGTCCAGAGGCGCAGCGCCACGTCCGCGACCTCCTTGCCCATGGCGTTCTCCATCATCCGCGTGAAGTCCGCGGCCAGCTCCGAGGGGTCGGCGACGATGTCGGCCGTACCGAGGAGGGCGGCGGCTATGCCGGTGACCTCCTTCACCTCCCAGTCGGTGCCCACCCCGCGGGCGTCACAGGTGAACCGTCCGGCGCAGGAGTCCAGGGCCGCCCTCAGGTCCTCGGGCGCCTCGTGCTCGTTGCGGCCGTCGGTCAGCAGGATGCCGTGCCGGATGCCCACGTCGGCGGAGCCCAGCAGCCGGTCGGCCAGCCGCAGCCAGGTGCCGATCGCGGTGCCGCCGCCCGCGCTCAGCTTCCGCAGCGCGTCCTTGGCCCGCGCCTTCGTCCGCGCGTCGGCGACCGCGAGCCGCCCCTCACCCGGGTAGACGTCCGTGGCCACATGCGTCCCGGCGACCACGGCGAACCGGGTGCCCTCGCGCAGGGTGTCGATGGCCGCGGCCGTCGCGTCGCGCGCGTTGCGCATCTTCGTCGGCGGGTAGTCCATCGAACCGGAACAGTCGACCATCAGCACCACGGCCGCGTCGGGCGCCTGCCCCGGCCCGTACGCCGGTGAGGGCACGACCCCCGCCAGCGGAACGCCCCCGGTGGTGCCGCCGCCGGTCGAGGTGACCGTGACGATCGCGTTGACCTCGCGTCCGCCCTCGGGCAGGAACGCGTTCTGGTACACCTCGACGGAGAACTGCGGCACGTTCGACTTGGAGAAGTTGGCCATCTGGTCGGCTCCTTGAAGCTCAAACGGCGGTGCAGGCCGATCCTGCCCCCTGCGGCTCCACGGCGAACGGCAGAAGAGCCACTGTTACGTTGTCGTGGCCCCCGCCGTCGAGCGCGTGCCCGACGAGCACCTGGGCCCCGTGCAGCGGGCGCGTCTGGGCCTCGACCGGGACGGCGGCGGCCATCTCCTGCGCCGACTCCGCGTAGTTCCACAGGCCGTCCGTGCAGACGACCACCAGGCCGGGCCGGTCCGGCTTGAACGCCGCGGTGTGCGGCTCCAGTTCGTACGCGTCGGCGCCGAGCCAGCCGGTGATGGCGTGGGCGCGCTCGTCCGCGTACGCCTCCGCCTCGTTCATCAGGCCCGCCGCCACCATCTGCGCGGCCCAGGAGTCGTCCTCGGTGAGCCGGGCGGGCGGGCCCGTGCGGTCCTCGGGCACCCAGTAGACCCGGCTGTCGCCGACCCAGCCGACGATCAGCAGCCCGCCCGCCATGATCGCGCCGACCAGAGTGCAGGCCGGGGCGTTCTGATGGCGGTGCGCGTCGTGCTCCATCGCCCCGGCGGGCTCCTGCGCCAGGGCGTTGACCGCCTCGGACGCGGCGACGATCGCCTCGTGCATCGCCTGCTGCGGATGGGTGCCCCGGGGCAGCGACTCCAGGAGCGACTCGTTGGCGGCGCTCGCCGCGGCCGCCGACGCCTCGTCGGGACGGCTCGCCGAGGACACGCCGTCGCAGACGATCGCGACGACGGCGGGCGAACCGTCCGGCAGCGCGGTCGAGGACACCGCGAAGGAGTCCTCGTTGCGGTGGTGGCGCAGGCCCCGGTCGCTGACGGCGGCCACCGCGTCCAGCTCCTGCTCCATGTGGTCGCGCTCGCGGGGCTGCGCGTGCCCGCAGTTCTCGCAGTAGCCGTCCGGGTCCACCCGGCCCGAGCGGCAGGCCACACACACCTTCGCCCCGGCGGCGGGCGCGGCGAAGGGCGCGGCGGCGTGCTCCGCCGTACGGGGATCGGGCGCCGCCAGCGCGAAGTCTCCGGAGTCGTCCGCACCGCCACGGGCCCCCGGGCCCGTCCGGTCGTCGTGGCGCACGGCCGCGGCGGCCTCGCCCGCGGGCACCGTGATGGCCGTCGTGGGCCGGTCGGCGGGGCGCGCCGGCACGGCCGAGAGGTCGTAGCCGCACGCCCCGCAGAACAGATCGCCCGAATCCAGCGGCTCCTCGCAGCCGGGGCACCTCGACACGGCGGGCTGCTGGTGGCTCTGAGACATCTTCACACCCACGTCCGGGGGCGGAAACGGTTGGCCCGCTCCACCAGTTCGATCCTCTCGTCGCCCCGCTGCGCGAGCCGGGCGAGCATCCGGTACGAGCCTTCCAGCCCGAACCGCAGTCCCCGCTCGTCCCGTTCGGCACCGAGCAGCTTCCGGGAGTCCGGAGGCCCGGTCTCCGGCCCGCCCGGTGACGGGGCACCGGGACTACCGGAGAGTACCCAGTCCAGCGCCTTGCCCAGTACCTCGGTCGACAACTGCTCGCGGCGCACCGGATCCAGACCGAAGGCGGCCAGCGCCGTCACCTGGCTCGCGGCGGCCGTCAGATCGGTCAGCAGCGGCTCGTGCGGGGAGCGCTCACGCAGCCGTGACCGCACGGCGGCGACCCGGGCGGCCGTGTAGTGGATCGAGGCCTCCGGCACCGACTCCAGTGTGCGCACCGCCGCCTCCCGGTCCCCGGCGGCCATCTGCACCCGGGCCAGGCCGAACGCGGCGCTGACGTAACTCGGATCGGTCGCCCACACCAGGCGGTAGTACTCGGCGGCGTTGTCCAGCTGCCCCAGCACCTCCGCGCAGATCCCCAGCGCCAGCTTGGGCGCCATCTCCCCGGGGAAGGCGTCGTAGACCGCGTCGAAGGAGAGCGCGGCACTCTCGTCGTCACCGGTCACCAGCGAGGTGACACCGCGATACCAGACGACCCGCCAGTCGTCCGGGTGTTCACCCTCCAGGGTGGTCAGCGCACGGGCGGCCGAGTCCAGCTCCCCCATCTCCAGCCGGGCCCGCAGCTCCCGCAGCCGGGTCTCCGGCGAGGGCGCGGGCACCGCGCGCAGGGCCGTGATCAGCTCGGCCGGGGCGGTGGCCATCAGTCCGGCGAGGAAACCGGCGTTCGGGTCCGTCGCGTCGACCCGGGGGACGGGCAGCGCCAGCGCGGTGGCCCGGGCGTCGAACGCGACGAGCCGGACGTCCCCGGGGACCGCCGGTCCGCTCGCGGGCCCGTACGCCGTGGCGGGGGCGGGCTCCGCCGCCCGGGGCGCCGGAACCGGGGCGTGCGCCGGGGGCGCGTACGCGAGCGGCGCACCGCCCTGCGGACCGCGCCGGACATGGGTCGGCGGCGCCCCCAGCGGGTCGGCCCCCGCCGGGCCCGAAGCCGGACCGGAAGGCTGGGCTCCCAACGGCAGCGCCCCCGCGACCGGTGGCGGGGGCGCTGCGGGCGCTGCCCCTCCCTGTGCCGGAATTCCGGACAGTGGACGCGCCCCGCCCTTGCGGCGGCCGAAGAGCCCGCCGCGGGAGGAGGCGGCGCGAGCGCCCAGCTCGGACACGTCGCCCCTCTGCTCGGCGAACAACTCCGTGTCGGTCACGCGCAGTTCCGTGCCGAACAGCGTCGACAGCGCGGGCCTCGGCCGCCCCGTCTGGAGCGCCACGACCTCCCGCAGCACCCCCGTCAGCTGCTCGGCCATCTCCGCGGCCGATGCGAAGCGCCGGGCCGGGTCCGGGTCGGTGGCCCGTACCAGCAGCCGGTAGAACGACTCGTAGGTGCGCAGCACCTCGATGGTGTCCGGGTCCGGCAGCGAGTCCACGAAGACGTTGGTGTACCCCTGGAAGTCGAAGGTGAGCACCGCCAGCGTCCGCGCCACCGTGTACAGGTCGGAGGCGACCGAGGGGCCCAGCTCCGCGACCTCGGGGGCCTGGTAGCCGACCGTGCCGTAGATGGCCGACTCGTCGTCGTCCATCCGGCGCACCGCGCCCATGTCGATCAGCTTCAGCTGGCCCTCGGTCTGGATCGCGTTGTCGACCTTGAAGTCGCAGTAGAGGAGATTGCGGCTGTGCAGATGACCGAGCGCCTCCAGCGCCTCGATCCCGTACGCGCACGCCTGCTCGACCGGCAGCGGATCACGCTTCCCGGCCGGGGTGCGGCGCTCGTTGGCGATCTCCTTGAGCGCCTTGCCGCCGACGTACTCCATGACGATGTACCCGTCGAGCGAGCCGGTCCGCTGGTCCAGGTGCTCGACGAAGTTGTAGATGCGGACGATGTTGGCGTGCTCGATCTCGGCGAGGAAGCGGCGCTCGGAGATCGCGGCGGCCATCGCGTCCTGGTCGCCGGTGTCCAGCAGGCCCTTGAGGACCACCCAGCGGTCCGAGACGGCGCGGTCCACCGCCAGGTACACCCAGCCGAGCCCGCCGTGCGCCAGACAGCCCACGACCTCGTACTGGCCGTGCACGATGTCCCCGCCATCCAGCTTCGGCACGAAGGAGTAGGGGTGACCGCACTTGGTGCAGAACCCCTCCGTGCGGCCCGGCCGGTCCCCGCGCGAACGGCCCACCGGCGCCCCGCAGTCCGAGCGGGAGCAGAACCGCTTGCGCTCGGGTACCTCCGGGTTCTCCATCACCGCCGTACGCGGATCGGGCCGGGGCACGTCCGGCACCTCCACCAGGCCGACGCCGAGGCGGCCCCGGGCCGAGGTCGCCGACGTCGAACCCGAGGAGCGCACCGAGACCGAACGTGAGGCGGACGCCCCGGACAGCGAGCGCGACAGCCGCCCCGAGACCGAGCGGCGCGAGGTCGACGAACGCGACGAGGACCGCGAGGAGGCGCGGGACCCGGAGCGCTGCGAGGAGCTGTCCCGGCTGCTCGCCCGGCCGCCCCCGGCGACCCCCGTGGGCGGCGAACTCACCATGCCCGTCGGCGAGACGACCGGGGCCAGGCCGCAGGTGCCGCAGTACAGCTCACCGCCGCCCATGTCCTCGTAGGCGCCCTCGCAACCGGGGCGCTGGCACTGCGTACTCATCGGGTCTCCCCCTGTCCGCCCGCGTCCCGCCGGTCCTGGGGTGCGTCGGGCCGACGCGGCGCCAGCAGTTCCTGGACCGCGTGCTGGTAGCGCAGGACGGCCTGCTCGGCGACCCGCAGATCGCACGGCGCGCTCCACAGCATCCGGCGCGCCGCGTCGTACCGCTCGATTAGCATCGGGTCCTCCGCCAGGCCGTGCCGGGCCGCCTTCGCCTTGTACGCGTCGAGCCGGCCGCGCAGCTCCGCGCGGACCGCCAGCGGGGCCGTCACCGAGGTCAGCGACTCGCGGGCGCGCAGCAGTTCGTCCTCGGCCTCCTGCTCCAGCGACTCCAGCAGCGGCGAGAGCCGGTGCCACTGGGCGTGCCTGCGGTAGTCCGACGCGGCAGCCAGACGCTCCTGGAGGGCGGTCGGCGGTCCGCTGACCGCGGGCACCTCGGAGGCGGCGATCTTCGCCAGCACCTCACCGCGCGCCGCCCGCGCCTCGGTGAGGGTGCGGTCGGCCCGGGACAGCACGTCCCGCAGCCGGACCAGGCGGGCCTCGGCGTCCTGGCGGACCGCGAGGACCGCCTCGATCTCCCGCCGTACGTCCTCCAGGGCGCGGGCGGCCCGGTCGTAGCGCGAGGTGTCGGGGCGGCCCCCGCCGGGTGCCGCGCTGCCGGGCCCCGGCAGCCAGAACGCCAGCGGGTCGGATATCACCTGGGTCCGCAGGGTGGTCAGCTCCTCGGTGATCTCCGCGAGATCGTCGCCCGCCGGATGCTCACCGGGCCGCACGCCCACCGAGTGCGCCAGGGACCGCGTCCGGTGCAGCTCGGCCGCGAGCAGATCGATCCGGGCGGGCAGCGCCGACCAGACGGAGTCGGCGGCGACGACCATGTCCAGGGAACGGGCGTACAGCTCGTTCATCCGGGCGACCAGCTCCTGGAGCGAGAACCGCTCGGAGAGCCGTGCCGGGCCCGCGACCGAGGGCGGCGGCACCGCCCCCGGGTTCGCCACATGGACCGCGTCCCCGCGCAGCAGCTCGGTCAGCGCGGCGAGGTCCTCCCGGTTCGGCTGGCGCCGGCGGGCCCGTATCTCCCGGGCCTCGGCCAGCGCCCCCGCATAGGCGTCGAAGTACCCCCAGAGCAGGGTGATCGACTGCTCGGTCGTGGCCCAGCGCTCCCGGGTGACACCGGTCAGCTCGGCGCCTTCCAGGAGCCGGCGGCCGGCATGGTCCTGGAGGGCGAGGAGCGAGGTCTCGATGGCCTCGTGCTCCGCACCGAGCCGGGCCAGCGCACGGTCCGCCTCCTCCCGGTCCATGACCGGGCCGGGAGGCCTCCCCGCGAAGCTGGGGAAGGATCCCGCGACGCCCATCGAACACCTCTCCGCTCTCCCCGCCGGGCCGTCGGCCCGACGGGATCGCTTGCTTCGGTCTGCTCCGGTCTGTACGCCTGCCGGTGGTACGGGGTCAGTCGTTGCGGTACTTGGGTGCGGGCGGTGCCGTGATGCCGGGCAGGCCGGTCGCCAGCCACTTGTCGTAGGACGTCATCCAGGCGCTGTTCCCGCCGCCCGCCCGGTAGTCGACGAGGACCTTGTTGACCCGGGCCACCAGGTCGTCGGCGCCCTTCTTCGTGGCGACGCCGTAGTACTCGGTGGTGAAGGGGGCCTTCCCCTTCAGCTCCACCGCCGGGTCCTGGGCCGCCTGACCGGCCGCCAGGGCGTTGTCCGTGACGATCGCGTCGACCTCGCCGAGCTGGAGCCGCACCAGGCAGTCCAGCTGGTTCGGCACGGTCAGCCGGTCCCGGTCGCGCTCGGTGCCGTCGAACTCGTCCTTGTAGACCGCCCCGAAGGACTCCTTCTCCAGCGCCTCGTACGCGGTGGAGCCCTCGGCCGAGCAGACCCGCTTGCCCTTCAGCGAGGCGTCGTAGCCGGTGATCGCGGACTGCTTCGGGGCGAGGACCTGCTGTCCGGCCTGGAAGTAGGCGGTGGAGAAGGAGACCTGCTCCAGCCGCTTGCAGTTGATGGTCATCGTCCGTACGACGACGTCGACCCGCTCGCTCTCCAGGGCGGCGATGCGCTGGTTGGTGGGGATCGCACGGAAGATCACCGCGTCCGGGTCGCCCAGGACGTCCTCGGCGACGGCCCGCACCAGATCGATGTCGAACCCTTCCAGCTCACCGTTGGCCGGATTGCGGTAGCCCCAGCGGAAGCTGTTCTGGTCGACTCCCGCGATCAGCTTGCCGCGCGCCTTGATCTTCGCGATGTTCGGCCCGTCCGCCCCCGACGGCGGCAGGCTCGCCTCCGGCTCCGTGCACGCCTCGGCCCGCGCCTGCACGGCCGCGACCGCCCCGCCGCCCGTCGCATCCGCACCGGCCGCCCCGCCGCTGTGGTGGGACAGCGGCAGCAAAGTGACCGCGGCGGTCACCGCGCACGCCACCGCCATCCCCGTCACGCCGCCCCAGCCGCGCAGTCGGCCGCCCGCGAACCGGCCTTCCACGGACCGGCCCCTCGCCCTGGTCATCGCTGCCCCTCTCACCGGTACTCCGAGAGCCTGCGGTTGACCCCGACGATCACGGCGATCGCCCCCAGCACTGCCAGTGCCGCGGCCCCTGTCGGCAGGCCCCGCAGCGCTCCGCGCCCGTCCTCCGCCGCCGCGGTGAACTCGCCCTGCTCATGGGCGAGCGCCTTCCTCAGCGCGGCGTCCGCCTGCTGGAAGGACTCGCCGGTGGACCCCTCGGCCCCGATGATCTGCCGCAACGCGCTGTTGTAGTCGCCCTGGTCGTCCGTGGCACGCGCCGCGCGGTGGCGGCTCTGCCACTCGGACACGGCGGAGGCGGCCCTGGCCACCGGCTCGCTCCCGCTCTTGTCGTCGGCGAGCCGCTCGGCCTTCTCCAGCCGGTCCTTCAGCGCCTTCATACCCGTGGTGTAGTCCGTCTCGTACTGGTCGGCGGAGCCGTCGGCCGTCAGCACGGCACCGCGCGCCACCAGGGTCAGATTCTCATTGGCGCGCGCCTTAAGGGAGTTGATCCGGGCGTCGTTGAGGACGTCCAGCGAGGCCTGGCCGTGCGTCATCGCCGACCGCAGCTCCGTACGGGCCACGGTATGCCCGACGGCCAGCCAGAGCACCACCACCGAGGCGGCCGCGGTCGCCGCCAGCAGCCCGTGGTTCAGCACCCGGTTCGTCCGGCGGTAGGTGCGCCGCTGGAGCCACGCCAGCGCGCCCAGCGCCAGGACCCCGGCCCCGAGCGACAGGAGCGGCCACCGCCGGGCGTCGGCGGAGTCCGACTCCAGCCGGCCGGTCTCCGCCGCGTACAGCCGTTCGGCGGCGGGGAGTATCTCGCCGGTCATCTTCTGGTTCGCGTACCGCAGATAGGCCCCGCCCAGCGGCAGGCCCTGGCGGTTGTTGGCACGGGCCCGCTCGATCAGGCCCGTGTAGACCGGAAGAAGCTCGTTGAGCGTGGTGATCTCCCGCCCGGACGCGGTGGCGGAGTCCGTGTTCGCCGAGGCCTTCACCAGCAGCCGCGCGGCTTCCTCGATGTCCTTCCGGTACTGCTCGCGCACGGCGTCGGGCTCCTGCGCACCCGCGAGGAAGCCACTGGCCGCGGAGGTGTCCGCGTCCGCGAGGAAGCGGTAGATGTCCGCCGCGTCGGCGCTCAGCGGCTGGCTGCGCCCGACCACGTCGTCGGCGGCGGAGGCCCGCTGGGATATCTCCAGGGTGGTCACCGCACCGAACGCCACGACGAGCAGGGCCAGGACGGCCCCGATGATCTGGAGCCGGCCGGGCTCGGTCGTCGCCACGGCACGCAGCCGCCGCGCCTGGGCGGCCAAGCCGCCGCCACGCGGTGCGGGCACGCCGACGGGCGCGGACACCGGGTCCGGCGCGTGCAGCGGCGGCGCGCCGCCGCTCGGCGGGTGTGTCACTCGACCTCCCCCTCGGTCACGGACGGCGGGTCCCCCGTCCCCTTCCGGACGGCGCGTGCCCGGCCAGAAGTATGGCCGCGGGGACGGGCATCCACACCAGGAACGCCCAGATCCCCCATCGGCCCCCGCATTCGATCAGTGCGGACGCGGCCGATCAAGACAACCGGTGCGACGTGCCCGGAAACATCCCCATAGGCGAACGGACTCCCCATCAGGTACACGTTCCACGAAGCCGATCGGTTCCCTCGCGCCCCTCCTATCCCCCGTACGGGGGGGCGGCTCCGGCGTACGAGGGCGCCCCACCGCGCGATCGCACGATGGGGCGCCCAAGGGCGTACGGCCGTGGCGTGCCGTGTGCTCCGGCGTCAGGCGTACTGCGCGCGCAGCCTGCGGTGCACCTCCGGCGCCGCGCCCGTACGGTCCAGGCCCAGCAGCGCCGCACCCAGCACCGGCGGCTCGGCCACCACACGCACGTCGGCCTTCGGCGCACGGGCGGCCAGCAGATCGGCGATCCGGTCGTTCAGCTGCGGATGCCGTGCGGCCAGCACACTGCCGCCCAACAGCACCGGAACCTCCTCCTCCAGCAGCTCCAGGCGGGCCAGCGCCACCGAGGCCATCGCCACCACCTCCGCCGCCTGCCGCTCCACCAGCGCGGCCGCCACCGCGTCCCCGGCGGCCGCCGTGGCGAACAGCACCGGCGTCATCTCGTGCCGCCGCCCCGGCTCGACGGCGCCCCGGTGCAGCGCCTCGATGAGCGCGTACACCGAGCCGAGACCGAAGTGCCCCGGCAGCGCCCGGACCAGCTCCGTCGGCTCGCCGCGCCCGTCCTCGGCGCGGGCGGCGAACCACAGGGCCTCCTCCGCGAGACCCGAACCGCCGCCCCAGTCACCGGACATCCGCCCGATCGCGGGGAAGCGGGCGGCCCGGCCGTCCGGGGTCATGCCCACGCAGTTGATCCCGGCGCCGCACACCACCGCCACGCCCCGGGGCTCGTCCACCCCGGCGCGCAGGATGGCGAAGGTGTCGTTGCGGACCTCCACCGACGTGCCCCAGGCGCGCGCCTCCAAAGCGGCCGCCAACTCGGCCTCCTCGACCGGCAGATCGGCGTTGGCCAGACACGCGGAGACATGCCCGAGCGAGCCGACCGGACCCGGCAGCTCCGCCACCGCCCGCTCCAGTACGGAGGCCAGCCCGTCGACCGCCGCCGCCACCCCCACCACCGGGGGCTGGAAACCGCCGCCCCGGGCGGAGGCCAGCACCGTGCCGTCCGCGCCGATCAACGCCACATCGGTCTTGCTGTTGCCCGCGTCGACGGCGACGACCGACACGTTCACGCCCACGCGAGGTGCTCCCGGTTGTGGGCGATCAGCCGGTCGGTGAGGCCCTCGGCGTACTCGTACTGGCCGATCAGCGGATGGGCGAGCAGAGCCTTGAAGACCCGGTCCCGGCCGCCGCGCAGCGCCGCTTCCAGGGCGAGGTCCTCGTACGCCGTCACGTTGGCGATGAGACCGGCGTACAGCGGGTCCAGCGCGGGCACGGCCAGCGGGGTCGCACCGTCGTGGCCGACCCGTGCCTGCACCTCGATGACCGCGTCGTCCGGGAGGAACGGCAGCGTCCCGTTGTTGTACGTGTTCACCACCTGGACCGGCGAACCGCCGCCGCCCAGCAGGGAGGCCGCGAGGTCGACCGCCGCCTCCGAGTAGAACGCGCCGCCGCGCTTGGCGAGCAGCCCGGGCTTCTCGTCCAGCGCCGGGTCGCCGTACATCGCCAGCAGCTCCTTCTCCATCGCCGCGACCTCGGCGGCCCGGGACGGCTTGGTGCCGAGCTCCCGGACGACCTCGTCGTGGGCGTAGAAGTAGCGCAGGTAGTACGAGGGGACGACGCCGAGCCGGTCCACGATCTGCCGGGGCATGCGGAGGTCGTCCGCGATGGCGTCGCCGTGCTCGGCCAGCAGCCTGGGCAGCACGTTCTCGCCGTCCGGGCCGCCCAGGCGCACGCCCAGCTCCCAGGTGAGGTGGTTGAGCCCGACGTGGTCGAGGTGGACCGCGCCCGGCTCCACCTCCAGCAGCCGGGCGAACTTGCGCTGGAAGCCGATCGCCACGTTGCACAGGCCGACCGCCTTGTGGCCGGCCTGGAGCAGGGCGCGGGTGACGATGCCGACCGGGTTGGTGAAGTCGATGATCCAGGCGTCCGGGTTGGTGCGGCGTACCCGCTCGGCTATGTCCAGGACGACCGGCACGGTCCGCAGCGCCTTGGCCAGACCGCCCGCGCCGGTGGTCTCCTGGCCGACGCAGCCGCACTCCAGCGGCCAGGTCTCGTCCTGGTCGCGCGCGGCCTGTCCGCCGACGCGCAGTTGGAGGAGGACCGCGTCGGCGTCGGCGACGCCCGCGTCCAGGTCGGTGGTCGTGGTGATCTTCCCGGCGTGGTCCTGCTTGGCGAAGATCCGCCGCGCGAGGCCGCCGACCAGCTCCAGCCGGTCGGCCGCGGGGTCGACGAGGACCAGCTCCTCGACCGGCAGCGTGTCCCGCAACCGGGCGAATCCGTCGATCAGTTCAGGGGTGTAGGTGGACCCGCCACCCACTACTGCGAGCTTCATTGTCAGCCCTTTACTCCGGTCAGTGTGACGCCCTCGACGAATGCCTTCTGGGCGAAGAAGAAGACGGCGATCACGGGGGCCATGACCAGAACGGTCGCGGCCATGGTCAGGTTCCAGTCGGTGTGGTGCGCGCCCTTGAAGGACTCCAGGCCGTAACTGAGCGTCCAGGCGGCCGGGTTCTCGGAGGCGTAGATCTGTGGTCCGAAGTAGTCGTTCCAGGCGTAGAAGAACTGGAAGAGGGCGACGGCCGCGATGCCGGGCCTGGCCATCGGCAGGACGACCTTGACCAGCGTGCGGAACTCGCCGCAGCCGTCGACCTTCGCGGCGTCCAGGTACTCGTTCGGAATGGTCAGCAGGAACTGCCGCAGCAGGAAGATGGAGAACGCGTCACCGAAGGCCATCGGGATGATCAGCGGCCACAGGGTGCCGGACAGGTCCATCTGCTTCGCCCAGAACAGGTACATCGGGATGATGACGACCTGCGGCGGCAGCATCATCATCGAGATGACGAGCATCAGCGACAGCTTGCGGCCCCGGAAGCGGAACTTCGCCAGGGCGTACGCCACGGGGATGGACGAGACGAGGGTGAGGACGGTGCCGAGCCCCGCGTACAACAGGGTGTTGCGCCACCAGGTGAGGAAGCCCGGGGTGTTGAAGACCCGCTCGTAGTTGCCCCACTCCCAGGTGTTCGGGGTGAGGTCACGGGTCAGCGCCTGCTGGTCGTTCATCAGCGAGGTGAGCACCACGAAGACGAACGGCAGCACGAAGAAGAGCGCGGCGGCGATCCCGAGGGAGTGCACGGCGATCCAGTGCAGCAGCGCCTTGCGGCGGGCGGTGCGCTCGGCGGGCGTCCGCGGGGCGGTCGCCGGGGCGGTGCCGGCCGCGGGCTTGTCGAGGAGTTGGGTCATGGCTCAGTCACCGGCCTGGATGAGGTTGTTGCGGCCCCGCATGAGCAGCGCGGTGAAGGCCATGGCCAGGGCGAACAGGATGAGGGCGACGACACAGGCGGCGCCGTAGTCGAACCGCTGGAAGCCGAGGTTGTAGACGAGCTGGGGAAGCGTGAGTGTCGACTTGTCGGGATAGCCGGGCTCGAAGGACTGCCCTGAGCCGCCGATGACCCCGGAGGCGACCTTCCCGGCCACCAGCGGCTGCGTGTAGTACTGCATGGCCTGGATGACGCCCGTCACCACGGCGAACAGCACGATCGGCGAGATGTTCGGCAGGGTCACGAAGCGGAACCTCTGCCAGGCGGACGCGCCGTCCAGCTCGGCCGCCTCGTACTGCTCGGTCGGTACGTCCAGCAGCGAGGCCATGAAGATGACCATCAGGTCCCCGATGCCCCAGACCGCGAGCATGGTGAGCGCGGGCTTGGACCAGGTGGCGTCGTTGAACCAGCCGGGCGTCGGCAGCCCCAGGTCCCCGAGGATCGCGTTGACCGGCCCGGTGCCGGGGTTGAGCAGAAAGACGAAGGCGAGCGTCGCGGCGACCGGCGGGGCCAGGTAGGGCAGGTAGAACAGCGTCCGGAAGACGCCCGTCCCCGTCTTGATCTTCGTGATGAGCATCCCGATGCCGAGCCCGAAGACGACCCGGCAGGTGACCACGACGACCACCAGCCAGAGCGTGTTCCACAGCGACGGCCAGAACATCGGATAGTCCTGGAAGACGTACGTCCAGTTCGTCAGCCCGTTGAACGTGGGCGCGCCGAACCCGTCGTAGTCCATGAACGAGAAGTAGACCGTCGAGACCATCGGGTAGGCGAAGAAGACCGAGAACCCGATCAGCCACGGCGACATGAAGGCCGCGTTCCGCAGCGCCGATCTGCGGCGCTTGGAGCGGAGTGTGTGCGTCGTCATCGGGGGCTACTTGGCCTTGGCGATGTCGGTGTCGATCTGCTGGGCGGTCTTCTCCAGGCCGGCCTGGAGGTCCTTGACCGCGCCCTTCTCGTACTGGTAGCCGAAGTCCTGAAGGGTCAGCTGGTACGTCGCACCGTTGACGGCCCCGTCGGAGGTGCTGGACTTCGGGTGCTGGGCGATGTCGAGGAAGGTCCTGAAGCGCGGGTCGAACTTCAGGTCCGGCGACTTCAGCGCCTCCAGGGTGGAGGGCACGTTGCGGATGCCGTTGGAGAAGGCGACGACCGCCTCCGTGTCGGTGGTCATGTACTTCACCAGCTCCCACGCGGCGTTCTGCTTCTTGCTGGCGGGGGCGATGCCCACGATGGTGCCGGAGAGATAGCCCTTGCCGTAGCTGTCCGCCTCGTCGTCGGCGACGGGCATCGGGGCGACCCCGATCTCGAAGTCGACCCCGGCGTCCTCTGCCATCCCGAGCCGCCACTCGCCGTCCAGCTGCATGGCCACCTGGCCGGTGTGGAAGGGGTGCTTGGCGCCCCACTCGTCACCGAAGGTGCCCCGGTACTTCTCCAGCTTGGCGTAGCCGCCGAGATCGTCCACCAGCTGCTTCTGATACGTGAACATCTCCGCGAACGCCGGGTCCTTGGCGATGTTGGACTTGCCGTTCTCGTCGAAGTACGTGTGGTCCCACGAGGACAGGTAGTGGCTGGCGACGGTCTCGTAGCCGTGGAAGTTCGGCATGAACCCGAGCTGCGAGTAGCTGTCGCCCTTCTCGACCGTCAGTTTCTTCGCCACGCTCGCCAGTTCGGACATCGTCTTCGGCGGAGCGGTGATCCCGGCCTTCCTGAACGCGTCCTTGTTGTAGTAGAGGCCGTAGGCGTCCGTGAGCAGCGGCAGGGCGCAGCGCTTGCCCTCGAACTGGGTGTAGTCGAGGAGGACCTTCGGGAAGGTCTTCTCCAGGTCGAGCTTCGACTTCTCGATGAACGGCTTCAGATCGGCGAACGCGCCCGACGAGCAGAACTTGCCGACGTTGGCGGTGGTGAACGAGGAGACCACGTCGGGCCCGTTCGAACCGCCCGCGCGCAGCGCCTGGTTGAGCTTGTCGTCGTTGATGTTGCCGGAGACCTTGACCTTGATGTTCGGGTGGGCCTTCTCGAACCGGTCGATGTTGTCCTGGACGGCCTTCACTTCGGCGGGCGAGCTCCAGCCGTGCCAGAAGTTGATCGTGGTGTTCGCCTCGGGGTCGTCGGTGGCCCCGGCCCCGGACTGGCCGGTACACGCGGTGGCGAGCACCGATATCGCGGCGACGGCGACAGCGGTGGTGGTGAGACGGCTTGTGCGCATGACGGGACTCCCAGGGACGGGGAAGTGACAGACGGCAGAGGGAAAGGGAAAGGGGAAGAGGGGAGAAGCGGGAAGGGGGAGAGCGGTGGTTCAGCGCGAGGTGTCGAACACTTCGTCGCGGGTGTCGGCGAGCGCCCGTTCCAGGGCGCCGCGCAGGACGGGGGTGCGGTCGATCTCGCCGACGACCAGCCGGGGCCGGGAGGCGGCGAGCTCGGCCAGCTCGGACTGGATCAGGGAGCGCAGGACCTCGCCGCCCGCCGCGACCGCCCCGCCGGACAGCACGATCAGCCCGGGGTCGAGGACGGCGGTGACGGAGGCGAGCCCGGTGGCCAGCCGCTGGGCGTACTGCCGCAGCAGCTCGGTCAGCGCCTCGTCCTGCTCGTACGCCTCGGCCGCCCGCGCCAGCAGCGAGGCGGCGACCCCGGCGTACGGCTGCTGCGGGGTGTCGATGCCCAGGGACTTCGCGAGCCGGGGTACGGCCTGGGCGCCCGCCAGCTCCTGGAAGCCTCCGCTGTTGGCCTTGACGACCTGGCGTACGAGGGGGGTGCCCGGCACCGGCAGGAAGCCGACCTCGCCCGCGCCGCCGGTGAAGCCCCGGTGCAGGCGCCCGTTGATGACGAGGGCGGCGCCGAGCCCTTCCTCGTTCCACAGCAGGACGAAGTCCTCGTGGCCCCGGGCCGCGCCGAGGCGCTGCTCGGCGACGGCGACCAGGTTGACGTCGTTCTCGTACTCCACCGGCATCGGCAGGGACGCGGCCAGCTCCTCCAGCAGGGTGGGGGAGTGCCAGCCGGGAAGATGCGAGGCGTACCGCAGCCGCCCGGTGCCCGGGTCGAAGGCGCCCGGGGTGCCGATGACGACCCGGTGGACATCGGCCCGCGTCAGCCCGGCGTCCTTCGCCGCCCCGTCCAGCGCGTCGGCGACCTGCCGCACCACGCTGTCGGCGCGCCGCCCCGGGGTGGCCAGCTCGAACTGTCCGACCGTCCGACCGGTCACGTCCGCGACGGCGGCGACGATGCGCCGCGCGTTCACGTCGAGCCCTGCCACATGGGCGGCCCGCGCGTTCACCGTGTAGAGCTGCGCGCTGGGCCCGGGCCGCCCCTCGCTGGTCCCGGTGGCGACGACCAGACCGGCCGCCTCCAGCCGGGCGAGCAGCTGGGAGGCGGTCGGCTTGGAGAGTCCGGTCAGCTTCCCGATCCGGGTCCGCGACAGCGGCCCGTGCTCCAGCAGCAGATCGAGGGCGGCCCGGTCGTTCATGGCCCGCAGCACCCGGGGGGTGCCCGGAGTGCCCGGGGAGCCGGGTGGGCCCGGAGTGGTTCCCGCCATCGTGGATGCACCGCCCTCTGTCAGGAACTCACGTCCGTGACTCTGTTAGGAAAGTTTCCTATTCGGTTGAGAGGACCGTAGGACGCAGGTCACCCGGGCGTCAATGGGAACCGCCCGTCCGGCTGCGAAAGTGTCGCCTCGCACGCGAACGCCTCCGGCCGACGCCCTGGGATCCAGGGCGTCGGCCGGAGGCGCCGGGTGAACGTCCTACTTGGCCAGCGTGGTCGGCGGTATCGGTGTGGCCGCCAGGGACTGCGGGGAGGTGGCGGACGCGTACGCCGAGGGGGCGGCCACTCCGGCGGTCGGGTCGGGGGTGCTCCCGCCGTCCGCCTGGGCCGGGACCGCGCCGATCATCGAGATTCCCGCGTCGTCCAGCGCCTGCTTGATCCGCCAGCGCAGCTCGCGCTCCACGCCCGTGGCCTTGCCCGGCATCGTCTTCGCGGAGACCCGGACCGTCATGGAGTCCAGCAGGACCTCGTCCAGGCCCAGCACCTCCACCGGGCCCCACAGCTGCTCCGACCAGGGCTCTTCCTTCGCCAGGGTGTCCGCGGCGGCGGTGATCGCCTCACGCACGCGCTCCAGGTTCTCCGTCGGGCGCACGGTGACATCGACCCCGGCGGTGGACCAGCCCTGACTGAGGTTGCCGATCCGCTTCACCTCGCCATTGCGGACGTACCAGATCGCGCCGTTCTCGCCACGCAGCTTGGTGACCCTCAGGCCCACCTCGATGACCTCGCCTGTGGCCACCCCCGCGTCGATGGAGTCCCCGACCCCGTACTGGTCCTCCAGGATCATGAAGACGCCCGAGAGGAAGTCGGTGACCAGGTTGCGGGCGCCGAAACCGAGCGCCACACCGGCGACACCGGCCGAGGCCAGGAGCGGTGCCAGGTTGATCTTGAAGGCGCCCAGGACCATCAGGGCGGCCGTGCCCATGATCAGGAACGAGGCCACCGAGCGCAGCACCGAGCCGATCGCCTCCGAGCGCTGGCGTCTGCGCTCCGCGTTCACCAGCAGCCCGCCCAGCGCCGTTCCCTGAACCGTCTGGGCGCTGCGGTTCATCCGGTCGATGAGGTTGGTCAGGGCACGCCGGATCAGATAGCGCAGCGTGATCGCGACAGCCACGATCAGCAGGATCCGCAGTCCGGTGCTCAGCCAGGTGGACCAGTTCTCCTCGACCCAGCCCGCGGCGTTCCCGGCCTGCTCGGCGGCTTCACCCAGCGAGTCGGCCGGCCCGGGCGACGGGGCTGCGGCCAGGAGGGCGGACAGGAACACGGCAGGGACCTCCAGGAGGACGAAGACGGACCGGCAGAGCTGACAACGGTTGACCAATAACACTAACGAAGCCGGGGGAGTGGATCGTTGCAGTCGCGGGAGGAGAGACAGGTCTCATCGGGGACACCTGGGCTGTGGCCGATCGCACAGCGCGGACGGCCGCCCTGGTGAGACACCCGCCCGGTGCCCGGAAACGGCACGCGGCGCCCGGGGTGAGGAAAATCCTCCCGGCCCGTTACCCGTACGTGGTGGCGCTTTGACCAGGCATGAGGAGAGACTGAGATCGGATCGTCCCGGCGCGAGCCACGCGCCGCCGGCGTACAAGGAGGCATCCACCGTGCCGCACGTCCTGGTTCTCAACGCGTCGTACGAGCCGCTCGGCGTCGTACCGCTCCGCCGCGCGCTCGTCCTCGTCCTCGAAAACAAGGCCATCTGCCTTGAGGAGTCCGGCGCCTTCCTGCACAGTGCCACCCGTGCCGTGCCCGCGCCCAGCGTGGTCCGGCTCAAGCGCTTCGTCCGGGTCCCCTACCGGGGGCCCGTCCCCCTCACGCGCCGGGCCCTGTTCGCCCGGGACGGGGGCCGCTGCATGTACTGCGGGGCCGCCGCGACCAGCGTCGACCACGTCATCCCGCGCAGCCGCGGTGGACAGCACGCCTGGGACAACGTGGTGGCTGCCTGCCGCCGCTGCAACCACGTCAAGGCCGACCGCCATCTGCCCGAGCTGGGCTGGCGGCTGCGCCATCAGCCCGCGCCGCCGACCGGCCTGGCCTGGCGGATCATCGGGACGGGACACCGCGACCCGCGCTGGCTGCCGTATCTGCAACCCTTCGGCGCGGACGACGTGATGGCCCGGATCGACGGCGTCTCGGCCTGAGACCCGGGCCTTCGCCGTCCCCGGGCCCGCCGGTGCGGTGAGGCCGTTCCCCGGCCCGCCGTACGTATCAGTCGTCCGCCACCGCGTACGCCTCCACCGACCAGAGCGAGTAGCCGTACTCGGTCGCCCGGCCCTCGCCCTGCACCCGGACGAACCGGGTGTCCTTCGCGTCCATCCGCACCGACTCGCGCCCGCCCCGGCCCTCCCGGACGGTCGCGGCGCTGCGCCAGGTGCGGCCGTCGGCGGAGACCTGTATGCGGTAGCGGGAGGCGTACGCGTCCTGCCAGTTCAGCACGACCTGCCCCAGCCGAACCGGCCGCTCCAGCTCCGCCTGCCACCAGGCCCCGTCCTCCGCCGGTGAGGACCACCGGGTCTCCGGATCACCGTCGGAGGCCGCCGACGCCGGGAAGTCCGGGGTCTCGTCACCCGACGAGGACGCCTTCGCCGTACGCGCCAGATCCGGGCCGCCGGTACGGGGGAAGGCCCGCACGGTCAGCGTGGACTCCTGGCCGCCGAAGGCCAGCGGCACCTCGTACTCGCCCGCCGGGGTGTCCGCCGGGACGGTGATGTCCACGGGCACCTCCGTACGTGACCCGCGCGGCACGGTCGTCTGCTTCGGGACCCGCACCTCGATGCCCTCGGGGGCCTTCGCGGTGAGCCTGCCCTTCACCTCGGCCGGTCGCTGCCCGGCCAGCCGCGCCGCGACCCGCTGGGGTTCGCCGCCGATCTCGGCGTCCGTCTCGCGGCGCGCCAGGTCGAGCGTGGCGGCGGGCTCGTCCCCGAACCACGGCACCAGGGCGCGCACCCGCGGGGCCGCCGCCGCCACGGCGGGAGAGGGGGGCAGGGGCGGGTTCAGATACGAGGGCGGGGCATTGCGGGCGGCCTCCGGCACGGTCACCCGTACGGCGTCGGCGCGCAGCCCCTTCGCTGCGGTCTGGGTCCAGCCGCTCGGCGAGAGCTGCCCCAGCGCCCGCCAGCCCTCACCGGGCACATGGGCCTCGACGACCGCGCCGGTCCCGGTGGCCCCGGGCTCGGCCAGCGCCGTGACGGCATCCACCGGGCGGACCCCGTTCAGCCGGACCGTATAGCTGTGCGCGTCCTTCGTGACCCGGCCCGGTGTGCGGTCGGTGCCGTTCCACCCGGCGGACGCCTTCGCCACCTTGTCCAGGAACGGGTCCAGGACGCCCTTGCCGACGCTCGCCCCGCTCGCCGTGATCTCCTCGCGCAGCGGCTCCAGGGCCAGCTGGGCCCGCCAGGCCGCCGCGCCGTCCCCGGCCGCCTGGGCCTGGAGCAGGTCCACGGCCAGCTCACCGGCCAGGCCGTAGCGGGCCAGCTGCTCGGTCCACGGGCGCACCTCGTCGGTCAGCCGGCCATCGGCGGGGGTCTTCAGCCGCTGGGGGGCCTGCCGCATCACGGAGAAGGCCGCCCGCAGGTCGCGGGCCGCCCGGCCGCGGGCGGGGGCCTCGGCCGCGCGGGTCTTCCAGAAGCCGTCGAGCAAGGGCTGGAGGTAGGCGGACTCCTGCGCTCCGAGCACCGAGGCCGCGCTGTTCCCCGCGAGCGCCCGCAGCGCGTCCCGGGCCCCCGCGTCCCCGCCCGCCAGATCGTCGATCGCCGCCCGCCAGGACTCCTCCGGGCGGTATCCCTTCGGGTTCCAGGCGAAGTCGGCGGCCGTGAACAGCGGGATGCGGGAGGCGGACGGCTGCTCCATCGCATTGGCCAGGAGCGCCGCCGAACCGCTCGCCACCGCCGGGTCCCGGCCGGTGTACGGGCCGAGGAAGATGCGGTCCTGGGCGTAGTCGTTGACGGGGTAGTTGTCCATCGTCACCAGCGGATGGCGGAACGCGGCGCGGGCCCCGGCCAGTTCGCCCCCGGTGATGGTCTTCGGCACCACCCCGACCCCGGTCCAGGCCACCTGCACCCGGTCGTCCAGTTCGGCGGCGAGCGCGGTGCGGTAGTCGGTGGCCCCGTCCTGGTAGAACTCCGTCGGCAGCACGGACAGCGGGGCCGCGTCCGGGTGCTGTTCCGCCAGATGCCGGGCGACCGCGCCCGCCACCCGGGCCTGCGCACGGGCCGCCGCCTTCGGACCGCTGCCGAAGGTCTCCGCGTCCAGATCGCAGTGCCACTCGCTGTAGCTGACGTCCTGGAACTGGAGCTGGAAGACCCGGAAGCCCAGCGCCCACATGGCGTCGATCTTCTTCGTCAGCGCCCGGACGTCCTGGTCGGATGCCATGCACATCGCCTGGCCGGGGGAGAGCGCCCAGCCGAGCGTGACGTGCTCGGCGCGCGCCTGCTCCGCCAGCGCCCGGAAGTCGGCGCGCTGGTCGGCCGGATACGGCTCGCGCCAGCGCGCCAGCCGGTACGGATCGTCGCCCGCCGCGTAGAGGTACCTGTTCTGCTTGGTGCGGCCCATGAAGGAGATCTGGGCGAGCCGCTCCTCGCGGGTCCACGGCTGCCCGTAGAACCCCTCCGACAGCCCGCGTACGGCGGTTCCCGGCCAGTCCCGCACGGTGACGCCCGCCACCGAACCGCCGGAGATCAACTGACGCAGCGTCTGGACGGCGTGGAACAGGCCGTCCCCGCCCAGCCCGTCCAGCGCGACCGTGCCGCGCCCGGCCACCCGGCCGACGGCGATCCGGTAGCCGCCCGAGGGCAGGTCGGCCCGGTCGGGCGCGCGCAGGGCCCGCAGCGCCTCGCCCGCGCCGGTGCCGCCGAGCCGGACCACGGGCCCGCTGCCCGGCAGACTTTCGTGCAGGGTCCGGACGCCCGCCCCGCGCAGCAGCGAGCGCGTCTGCTCCACGGCGTACGGATCGGCGTCCGGTGCGGCGACGAGGGTGGCCTCGGCGCCCAGCGGCACGGCGGGTCCGGTGCTCCTGATGCTCTGCGGCCGGGGCCACACGGAGGGCGGCTGCGCGCTGTCGGAGCGTTCGGCCGACCCGGTGACGGGGATGGCGGGGTCGACGGGGGCGGCCGTCGCGGCCGGTGCCACGGAGACGGAGCCGAGGAGTCCGCCGATCACGGCGGCGGCCACGGCCGTCGCCTGCCTTCTGCGCCCGATCCGCACGCTGCGCTCTCCTTCGTCCGTACCGACTGCTCGTAGCGGGGTCCGAGCCCACCACCCGGGCGCGGGGGTGTCAATGCGCACGGCCGCTCTGTCGCATTTGCCGGGAATCATGACACCTTCGGGCCTGATGGGGCTGGTGTGGCTGCCGGGAGTGGCTGAAATCGGCCCACACCTGCGGGATGGGGGAACCAGATGTGACCCAGAGCACGTTGGGCTCGTTGTCATAACGCCTACATCACGTCCACGTCTGCGGTCGCGAGGCCTGGGTAGGTCTGCTGTGTCCTGTTCTCCATGGCCAGGAGGCCACCATGCCCGCTTCCGCGCAGCTCCTGCTCTCCGCCCTCTCCAAACAGGTACCCGCCCAGGCCGTTTCCGCGCCGCTGACCAGTGAACCTCCGCTCACCGATGTCGCCCACCTGATCAGCGGGCCGCCGCTCGCCGATGTCTCCCTGCTGCTCGGCGGGTCCACGTTCGCCGACGCCGCCCCCCTGACCAGCGAGCCGCCGCTCGCCGATGCCACCCCGCTCACGAGCGAGCCGCCGCTCGCCGCCGTCGCCCCTCTGACCAGCGAGCCGACCGCACCCGGCACCGCAGGGGGCTTGGAGTTCCCAGGAGTCTGAATGGGCTTGTCCCGGCTCGCCGCACTGCACGGTGTCGCCACCTCCTACTCCCCGTCGCCGGATGTCACGGTGTCCGTCCCCGACGACACGGTCATCGCCGTGCTCGCCGCGCTGGGCGTGGACGCCGGCACCCCGGCGGACGTACGGAAGTGCCTCGTCGCCGCGGAGTCCCGCTCGCACCTGCTGCCGCCGACGGTGGTGGTCTGGTCCGGCGAGCCCCTGCCGCCCGCCCTGACCCGCCTTCCTTCCGGCTCGACCGTCACGGTCGAGCCGGAGTCGTCGACGCCCCCGGGGCGGCGCCCGGGCCGCGCTCCGGCCCCGCTGAGCATGCGGGTGCGGGGGGCGGCGCCGGGCGCTCCCGCGCCTTCCGTCGAGCCCGTGCCTCTCGCCGGACCCGTGACTTCCGCCGGGCCTGTGCCTTCCGCCGAGCCCGTGCCTCTCGCCGGGCCCCTGCCCTCCGCCGAGCCCGCGCCCTCCGAGGCGCCCGTGCCCTCCGCTGAGCCTCTGCCCTCCCCCGCGCCCGCGCTCTCCGCCGCGCCCCGGAGCGCCGAGCGTGCCGCCGCTCAGCCGGGCGGCACGGGTGCGGTGGAGCCTCCGTCCGCCCCCGGCTGGTGGGTCGCGCCGCCCCACGGTGTCCATCGCCTCCACGTCCGTACGCCGGACCACCGCCGGGCCACCGCCACGCTCGTCGTCGCCCCGGCCCGGGCGCCGCAGCCGGCCGGGCGCGCGCACGGGTTCCTGGTGCAGCTCTACTCGCTGCTGTCCGCCCGCTCCTGGGGCATGGGAGACCTCGGGGACCTGGCCGACCTCGCCGCCTGGGCCGGGCGCACGCTCGGGTGCGGGTTCGTCCAGGTCAACCCGTTGCACGCGGCCGTTCCGGGGCGGCCCACCGACCCGTCGCCCTACCGCCCCTCCTCGCGCCGCTTCCCCGACCCGGTGCACCTGCACGTCGAGTCCATCCCGGAGTACGGGCACGTACGCGACCGGGCCACCCTGGACGACCTCCGCCAGGACGCCGCCGCGCTCAGCGAGGCCGTGCTGAACAAGGGCGCCCTCATCGACCGGGACGCCGTCCGGGAGCTGAAGAGCCAGGCCCTGGAGCTCGTCGTCGAGGTGCCGCTGACCCCCGGCCGGCGCGCCGCCTACTGCGACTTCCTCGCCGAGCAGGGCCAGGCGCTGGAGGACCACGCCCTGTGGTGCGCGCTCGCCGAGGTGCACGGGCCCGACTGGCGCGGCTGGCCCGCCGCCCTGCGCGACCCCCGCTCCCCGGGCACCGCCCGCGCCCGCTCCGAGCTGCTGGACCGGGTCGACTTCCACTGCCGCCTCGCCTGGCTGACCGCCACCCAGCTCGCCGCCGCCCAACGGGCCGCCGAGGACGCCGGGATGGGCGTCGGGATCGTCCACGACCTCGCCGTCGGCGTGCACCCGTCCGGGGCCGACACCTGGGCCCAGCAGGAGGCCTTCGCCCACGGCATGTCCGTCGGCGCGCCCCCGGACGCCTTCAACGCGCGCGGCCAGGACTGGGGCCTGCCGCCCTGGCGCCCCGACACCCTCGCCGCCACCGGCTACGCCGCCTACCGGGGCCTGCTGCGCGGGCTGCTGGCCCACGCCGGGGCTCTGCGCATCGACCACGTCATGGGCCTGTTCCGGCTCTGGTGGGTGCCCGAGGGCCGCCCGCCCACCGACGGCACGTATGTCGCGTACGACGCCGAGGCGATGCTCGCCGTGCTCGTCCTGGAGGCCCACCGGGCCGGTGCCGTCGTCGTCGGCGAGGACCTCGGCACCGTCGCGCCCGGCGTCCGTGAGGCGCTCGCCCGGCGCGGGGTGCTCGGCACCTCCGTGCTCTGGTTCGAGCGCGACTGGGACGGCGACGGCCGCCCGCTCGCCCCGGAGAAGTGGCGCCGGGACTGCCTCGCCACCGCCACCACCCATGATCTGCCCTCCACCGCCGCCCGGCTGACCGGCGATCACGTGACCCTGCGCCACCGCCTCGGCCTGCTCACCCGCCCCCTGGAGGAGGAGCTGACCGGGGACGCCACCGACACCGCCGAGTGGCTGGCCCTCCTCGCCCGGCTGCGGATGCTCCCCGAGGGCGACGGCGACGAAGAGGCCGCCGTCCGCGCCGTCCACCGCTTCCTGCTGCGCACCCCCGCCCGGCTGACCGGCGTCTGGCTCCCCGACACCGTGGGCGACCGCCGCCCGCAGAATCTCCCCGGCACCTGGGACCAGTACCCCAACTGGCGCCTCCCGATCGCCGACCCGGAGGGCCACCCCGTCACCCTGGAGGAGATCACCGCCTCGCCCCGCCTGCACGCCCTGATGGCAGTCCTCGGGCCCCGGAAGCCCCGTACGGCACCCCCGGGCGAGCGCCCCGCCTAGGCGTTCGCTACGTTGGCACCGTGGACAAGAAGAACGCTATGCGCGCCGGCGTCGTTGCGGCCGGGACGACGCTGATGATGCTGCTCATGTCGGCCCCGGCACTCGCGCTCACGCCCGACGACGGTGACGATCCGGGTCCGGGCCTCAGTGCGATGGAGACCATCGGTCTCTACGTCGTCGCGCCCATCGCCCTGTTCCTGGTGATCACGGGCCTGGTCATGGTCCTGGACAAGTCCAAGAAGCAGGTCTGACCCGCACACGTACGACGGGTGCGCCGCCGGTAGGAGCTACCGCGCGGCGCACACGTGCGTCCGGCTCCGGGCGGGGCCGGTAGGTTGCGCCCATGACCGAGTGGGACGTCAAGAAGCTCCGCATCCTGCGCACCCTGCGCGACCGGGGCACGGTGACGGCGACCGCCGAGGCGCTCCTGATGACCCCCTCCGCCGTCTCCCAGCAGCTCACCAACCTGGCCAGGCAGCTCGGCGTGGAGCTGCTGGAGCCCCAGGGCCGCCGCGTCCGCCTCACCGACGCCGCCCACCTCGTCCTGCGTCACGCGGAGGCGGTCTTCGCCCAGCTGGAGCGGGCCGAGGCCGAACTGACCGGCTATCTGCGCGGCGAGGCCGGTGAGGTCAGGGTCGGCGCGTTCTCCACCGCGGTGCCCGCCCTCGTCGTACCCGCCGTCCGGCTGCTGCGCGCCGAGGAGCGCCCGGGACCCGACGTACGCGTACGGGAGGCCGAGGCCGCCCAGGCGTACGAGCTGCTCACCGCGGGCGAGGTGGACCTGGCCCTGTCGCTGGCCGCGCACGCGCCCACCGCCCGCGACCCCCGCTTCTCCCTCTTCCCGCTGCTCGCCGACCCGTTGGACGTGGCGCTCCCGGCCGGTCACCCGCTGGCCGACGCGCCCGCGCTGCGCCTGGCGGACCTGGCCGCCGACCGCTGGATCTTCGGCGGCTCGGGGCCCTGGTCGGAGATCACCACGGCCGCCTGCGAAGCCGCGGGTTTCGTCCCCGAGCAGGCCCACAGCGCCGCCGGATGGACCGCCATCCTCGCCCTCGTCGAGGCGGGCATGGGGATCGCGCTGGTCCCCCGGATGGCCGCCCGGGAGCGGAGCGAGGGCGTGGTGATGCGGGTACTGGAGGCGGACCAGCCGCGCCGCCATGTGGTGGCCGCGGTCCGGCACGGGGCGGAGAGCGGCCCGGCGGTGGCGCGGGTGCTCGCGGCGCTCGCACAGGTGGCCCGTACGTTCAGTTGAGCTGAACAGTATCTGCGAAAACTTTCGATGGACCTGATGGTTCCGGTCGCGCGAGGGTAGGGGCATGACCTTCGACGCGAGCGAGACCGCATTCCAGGACTCCGACACCGACCCTCATGCCAATGACGCCGCGCCCTACGGCGGCGGCGACCCCTACGCGGACTACCGCGAGGCCGGGGACCTCCCCTTCATCGAGCTGGTCGACCTCGCCGACCGCCGCCTGGGCGCGGGCGTGATCGCCGCCAACGACGAGTTCTTCGCCGAGCGCGAGAACCTCCTGATCCGCGAGCGCGCCGTCTTCGACCCGGAGCACTTCGGGCACAAGGGCAAGATCATGGACGGCTGGGAGACCCGCCGCCGCCGCGGCGCGGCCGCCGAGAGCCCCTTCCCGGCCCCCGAGGACCACGACTGGGCGATCGTCCGCCTCGGCGCCCCCGGCGTCATTCGCGGCCTGATCGTGGACACCGCCCACTTCCGCGGCAACTACCCGCAGCGCGTATCGGTGCAGGCCACCTCCGTCGAAGGCGCCCCGAGCCCTGAGCAGCTGCTCGCCGACGACGTGAAGTGGGAGGAGATCCTTCCGCCCACCCCCGTACGCGGTCACGCCGCGAACGCCTTCGAGATCACCGGCGGCCGCCGCTACACCCACATCCGCCTCTGCCAGCACCCCGACGGCGGCATCGCCCGCCTCCGCGTGCACGGCGAGGTCGTCCCGGACCCCGCCTGGATCGCCGCGCTCGGCACCGTCGACCTGATCTCCGTGCTCAACGGCGGTACGTACGAGGACGCCTCCGACCGCTTCTACTCCTCGCCCACCCAGATCATCCTGCCGGGCACCTCCCGCAAGATGGACGACGGCTGGGAGAACCGCCGCCGCCGGGTCCGCGACACCAACGACTGGGTCCGCTTCCGCCTGCCCGCCCAGGGCGCGGTCCGCGCGGTCGAGATCGACACCGCCTACCTCAAGGGCAACTCCGCGGGCTGGATCGCCCTCCAGGGCCGCAACGGTGACACCGGCGAGTGGTTCGAGATCATCCCGCGCACCCGCCTCCAGCCCGACACCCCGCACCGCTTCGTGCTGCGCGCCCAGGCCGTCGTCACCCACGTCCGCCTCGACGCCTTCCCCGACGGCGGCGTGGCCCGGATGCGGCTCCACGGCAGCCTCACGGAGTCCGGCACGGCCGAGCTGACCCGCCGCTACGAGGAGTCGGGCGCGTGACCCCGTAGGGCCTGCCGGCACCCCCCGCTCCGCCCGGCGGACGGTTGCGCTCCTGCGCCCGCCCGCCGGGCGGTTTCCAACCCGACAGGCGCTCAGGCCCGGCCGGGCATCGACCCTCCCGTGGCCCGCGACCGAAGCTTGCGACGACCCTTCGGGCCGTGGGCCACGGGAGACCTCACGGGTACGGACACACAGCGAACGCGCGGGCGTACGGCAAAGGGGCGCCCCTTCGCCGCGGCGCGTTCGCCACGACGAAGAGGACGCCCCCAGGGCCGTACGTACCGCTACGCGGTGGCCGCCGCCGCGTCCGCGGCCTGGGCCTTCAGCGCGCGCTCCACGCCCGACCGCGACTCCGACATCAGTCGGCGCAGGCCCGCGCTCGGCTCGGCCGAGGCCAGCCAGGCGTCGGTGGCGTCCAGCGTCTCCTGCGAGACCTGGAGGGCCGGGTAGAGGCCCACCGCGATCTGCTGGGCCATCTCGTGGCTGCGCGAGCCCCAGACGTCCTTCACCGCGGCGAAGAACCTCTCCGTGTACGGGGCGAGCAGCTCGCGCTGGTCCGTCTGGACGAAGCCGCTGATGACCGCTTCCTGGAGCGAGTTCGGCAGCTTGTCGGACTCCACGACCGAGGCCCACGCCTGCGCCTTGGCCTCCTCCGAGGGCTGGGCCGCCCGCGCCGAGGCCGCGTGGCGCTCGCCCGCCGCCGTCTTGTCGCGCTCGTACTCGGCGGCGATCTCCTCCTCGTCGAGCAGGCCGACGGCCGCGAGCCGCTGCACGAACGCCCACCGCAGCTCGGTGTCGACGGCCAGGCCCTCGATGGCCTCCGTGCCGTCCAGCAGCGACTGGAGCAGATCCAGCTGCTGCGGGTTGCGGGCGGTCGCCGCGAACGCGCGGGCCCACGCCAGCTGGTGGTCGCTGCCCGGCTCCGCCGCCCGCAGGTGCGCCAGTGTCGCGTCCGTCCACTGGTTGAGCGCGGCCTCACGGGTCTCCGGGGCCGCGTACAGGTCCAGGGCCAGCTTCACCTGGCGGTGCAGCGACTGCACGACGCCGATGTCCGACTCCTTGCCGATGCCCGAGAGCACCAGTGCGAGGTAGTCGCGGGTCGCCAGCTCGCCGTCGCGCGTCATGTCCCAGGCCGAGGCCCAGCACAGGGCGCGCGGCAGCGACTCGGTGAAGTCGCCCAGGTGCTCGGTGACGACCCGCAGGGACTCCTCGTCCAGGCGGACCTTGGCGTAGGAGAGGTCGTCGTCGTTGAGCAGGATGACGGCCGGGCGCGCCTTGCCCTCCGGGAACGGCACGGTGGTGCGCTCGCCGTCGACGTCCAGCTCGATCCGGTCGGTGCGGACGAGCTTGCCGTCCGCGTTCAGGTCGTAGCAGCCGACAGCGATCCGGTGCGGGCGCAGCGTCGGCTCGCCCTTGGCGCCGGCGGGCAGCGCCGGGGCCTCCTGGAGCACGGTGAAGGAGGTGACGCGGCCCTCGGCGTCGGTCTCGACCTCCGGGCGCAGGATGTTGATGCCCGCGGTCTCCAGCCACGCCGTCGACCAGGTCTTCAGGTCACGGCCGGAGGTCTCCTCCAGCGCGCCCAGCAGGTCGGACAGACGGGTGTTGCCGAAGGCGTGCGCCTTGAAGTACGCCTGCACGCCCTGGAAGAACGCGTCCATGCCGACGTACGCCACGAGCTGTTTGAGCACGGATGCGCCCTTGGCGTACGTGATCCCGTCGAAGTTGACGAGGACGTCGTCCAGGTCCCGGATGTCCGCCATGATCGGGTGCGTGGAGGGCAGCTGGTCCTGCCGGTAGGCCCAGGTCTTCATGGAGTTGGCGAACGTGGTCCAGGCGTGCGGCCACTTGGAGCCCTCGGCGTACGCCTGGCAGGCGATCGAGGTGTAGGTGGCGAACGACTCGTTCAGCCAGAGGTCGTTCCACCACTCCATCGTCACGAGGTCGCCGAACCACATGTGGGCCAGCTCGTGCAGGATGGTCTCGGCCCGCACCTCGTACGCCGCGTCCGTCACCTTGGAGCGGAAGACGTACTGGTCGCGGATGGTCACCGCGCCCGCGTTCTCCATCGCGCCCGCGTTGAACTCCGGGACGAAGAGCTGGTCGTACTTGGCGAACGGGTACGCGTAGTCGAACTTCTCCTGGAACCAGTCGAAGCCCTGCCGGGTGACGGCGAAGATCTCGTCCGCGTCCAGGTACTCCGCCAGCGAGGGGCGGCAGTAGATGCCGAGCGGAACGGACTGGCCGTCCTTCTCGTAGCTGCTGTGCACCGCGTGGTACGGGCCGACGATGAGGGCCGTGATGTACGTGGAGATGCGCGGCGTCGGCTCGAACGTCCAGACGTCGCCCTTCGGTTCCGGCGTCGGCGAGTTCGAGATGACCGTCCACCCGGAGGGGGCCTTCACGGTGAACTGGAACGTCGCCTTCAGGTCCGGCTGCTCGAACGAGGCGAACACCCGGCGGGCGTCCGGGACCTCGAACTGCGTGTACAGGTAGGCCTGCTCGTCGACCGGGTCGACGAACCGGTGCAGCCCCTCACCGCTGTTGGTGTACGCGCAGTCCGCGACGACCTTCAGCTCGTTGGCGCCCTCGCGCAGCTGCGGCAGCGCGATCCGGGAGTCGTGGAACACGGCGGCCGCGTCCAGCGCCTCGCCGTTGAGTACCACGTCGTGGACGGCGGGGGCGACCAGGTCGATGAAGGTCTCCGCACCGGCCTCCGCGGAGTCGAAGCGCACGGTGGTCACGGACCGGTAGGTGCCGCCCTCCTGCGCTCCGGAGAGGTCGAGATCGATCTCGTACGCGTCCACGGTCAGCAGGCGCGCCCGCTCCTGTGCCTCTTCGCGGGTCAGATTCGTGCCAGGCACGCGGTCATCTCCTTGGTGTGCTACTTGGTATGCGGCGTTTCCGGCCATCCTTCCACGTGCCGCGCTCCCAGCGCGATGTCCGTTTTCCGCCGGACGCGGACGGCTCCGGGGGACAGGCTCGGACCATGACCGGATACGAGCCCCGCCCCATCACCCCCGCCGCCCTCGCCGAACTCCGCGCCACCGACGACGCGGGCCGCCCCTGTGCCCCGTACCCGGAGACGGAAGGCGGCGCCCCCCTGCGCTGCTGCCTGCGCCGCAGCGAGCCGGGGGAGCGCATCGCCCTGGTCTCCTACGCCCCGCTGCGCCGCTGGGCGGCCGGGACCGGGGCGAGCCCGGGGGCGTACGACGAGCAGGGACCCGTCTTCGTCCACGCCGAGGAGTGCGCGGGCCCGGACCCCGCACGCCGGGGCTACCCGTTCTCACGCCCCGGCGCCCTGCGCACGGTGCGCCGCTACGACGCACGCGGGCACATCGCCGGCGGTCGGCTGCTGGAGATCCCGGCCGACGAGGAGAAGGGCTTCGACGCGGCGTTCGACGAGGCGTTCGCGGACCCTGAGGTGGTGCTGGTGCAGGTCCGGGCGGTGGAGTACGGGTGCCTGCTCTTCGAGGTGCGGAGGCCGTGAGGGCTTCCTCACCGGGGGTAGCACCTCTGTGCCACCACGGGTAGCATCGAGGGTATGAAAATCAGTGTGAGCCTGCCGCAGGAGGATGTCGCCTTCGTCGACGAGTACGCCGCGAAGACCGACGCGGATTCCCGGTCCGCGGTGATACACGCCGCGATCGAGCTGTTGCGCGCCTCGAACCTGGAGGCCGAATACGAGGAGGCCTTCGCCGAGTGGGACAAGAGCGAGGACGCCGACTTCTGGGACCGGGTCTCGGGCGACGGGCTCACCGATGCGGCGCGGTGACATCTACCTGATCGACTTCGAGCCGGTCCGGGGCAGTGAGGCGAACAAGGCCCGCCCGGCGCTGATCGTGTCGAACGACGGCGCCAACGCCACCGTGGAGCGGACGGAGCGCGGTGTTCTGACGGTCGTGCCCATCACCTCCAACACGGCGCGCGTCTTTCCCTTCCAGGTCCTCCTGCCGGCGGCCGAGTGCCACCTCGCGGTGGACAGCAAGGCCCAGTGCGAGCAGGTGCGCGCCGTCTCTCCGCAGCGGCTGATGCGCCGCATCGGCAAGGCCCCCCGGCAGCGCATGGCCGAGGTGGACGTGGCCCTCAGGCGGCACCTCGCCCTCTGAGGGCATACGGAAGGGGCGGCCACCGGTCTGTCCGGTGGCCGCCCCTTCCCGTACGCGTACGACTTCTGGTCAGCCCTTCGGCTCGGCTCAGCCCTTCAGCTCGGCCGCCACCAGCTCCGCGATCTGCACGGCGTTCAGCGCCGCGCCCTTGCGGAGGTTGTCGCCGGAGACGAAGAGCGCGAGGCCGTTCTCGACGGTCTCGTCGACCCGGATACGGCCGACGTACGAGGCGTCCTTGCCCGCCGCCTGGAGCGGGGTCGGGATCTCGGAGAGCTCGACGCCCTCGGCGTCCTTCAGCAGCTCGTAGGCGCGCTCGACGCCGATCGGGCGGGCGAAGCCGGCGTTGATCTGGAGCGAGTGGCCGGAGAAGACCGGGACCCGCACGCAGGTGCCGGAGACCTTCAGCTCCGGGATCTCCAGGATCTTGCGGGACTCGTTGCGGAGCTTCTGCTCCTCGTCCGTCTCGAACGAACCGTCGTCCACGATCGAACCGGCCAGCGGCAGCACGTTGAAGGCGATCGGGCGCTTGTAGACCGCGGGCTCGGGGAAGTCCACGGCCTCGCCGTCGTGGGCCAGCTTCTCCGCCTCGGCGACGACCTTGGACGCCTGGCCGTGCAGCTCGGCGACGCCGGCCACGCCGGAACCGGAGACGGCCTGGTAGGTGGCGACGGTCAGCGTTTCGAGACCGGCCTCCGCGTGCAGCGGGCGCAGCACGGGCATGGCGGCCATCGTGGTGCAGTTCGGGTTGGCGATGATCCCCTTGGGGCGGACCCGGGCCGCGTGCGGGTTGACCTCGGAGACGACGAGCGGGACCTCGGGGTCCTTGCGCCAGGCGGAGGAGTTGTCGATCACCACGGCGCCCTGGGCGGCGACCTTCTCGGCCAGCGCCTTCGAGGTCGCGCCGCCCGCGGAGAACAGCACGATGTCCAGGCCGGTGTAGTCGGCCGTGGCGGCGTCCTCGACGGTGACGCCGGCGCCCTGCCAGTCGATCGTGGAGCCCGCGGACCGAGCGGAGGCGAACAGCCGCAGCTCGTCGACCGGGAAGTTCCGCTCGGCCAGGATCCTGAGCATGACTGTGCCGACCTGACCGGTGGCTCCGACGATTCCGACCTTCACGGGGACTCCTCTGTTCTGTACACCTGTGCGTCTGTGCGGTCCGTATGCCGCTCCATGATGCGTATGTCCCGGCACGCCTTGTCCAATCCATTGTCCGACCTGCGGACTCTCCGCGCTGTGACAAGGAACACGCACAGCGGGGCGGGTGCTCGTGAAGAGCGCCCGCCCCGCCGCCGGTCAGAACTTCTCAGGACTTCTCAGAACTTCTCAGGAGTGATCCGTTACGGCGTGACCTTCTCGATCACGACGCTGCCGGTGCCCGCGGCGGTGCCGCGGCCGTTCACCAGCTGGACCTCACCGAAGAACTGCCGCCCCTCGGGAGCCGCACCGGCGACCACGACCTCGGCGCCGATCTGCGCCGAGGCGCCGTTCGCCAGGCTGTAGGTCTTCGTGGTGTCGACCTTCAGGGTGCCGAGCGAGGCCGCGTAGTACACGTCGCGGTAGTCGTACGTGGTCGACCCGGACGGGACCGAGTAGCCCTCGACGATCACCGTGTACGTACCCGCGGCCGGCTTGGTCAGGCTGACCTTCTCCTCGGAGCCGGCGGAGGTCCCGCTGCCGACCTGGGTGGCGCCCCGGTAGACGTACAGGTCGAGGTCGGCGTTGGCGTCCGACGGGCCGCCGATGGCGAAGTCGAGGCGCTCGACGCCCGCACCGATGGTGACCGTGGTCTGCCGGGTCTGGCCCGTGGAGATCGACGGCTTCTCGACCTTGGCCGAGCCGAGCGCACCGCCCTTGAGCTTGCCCTCAAGGGGCGCCGCGCCGTTGGTGACCTTCCAGTCCACCGCGGCCGGGGTGCCGATCTTCGCCTCGTCGATGGTCTGCACCGCCGGGTCGAAGGAGGCGCCGAGCAGCGAGACGTCCAGCTTGAACGGGTTGGCCAGCAGCGGCGACGTACGACGCGACTCGACCTCGATCTCCCACACGCCGGGGTACGGGTCCTTGTAGGAGCGCACGTCCGGGCGGCAGGTGTTGGCCGGGTTCTCGTAGTTCGGGTAGCAGTTGATCGTGGAGGTGGGGTCGACCGGCGTCCCGTACGGGTGCAGGGCGATGAACCGGGTCTGGCTGCCCGAGCGCAGGGCGCTGAGGGCGACCTCAAGGGTCTTGGCGCCCTTCGGCACGTTGATGAAGTACGAGGTGGTGCCGTTGCGCTGCACCGAGCTCGACGACTTGAACGCGTAACCGGGCTCGGTCAGCTCGTGGGCGACGACGACCGTGGAGAGGACCTGGTGGTCGATGCCGACGGTCTTCTTGTCGTCCAGCCGGAGGATGGCGCTGTGCACGCCCGCCTTCTTGGCCTTCGCCGTGACCTTCAGCTTCACCGGCACGTCGAGCGGCAGCGAGACGAACTTGGGGCTGCTCAGCTTGAAGGTGCCGTTGTTGTTCTTCCACGACAGCTTGTGCCGGACGTTGCGGTCCGGGCCCGTGGTGCGGGTGACGGTGATCTCGTAGACCTTCGTCTCGCCGACCTTGAGGCCGCCCTCGCGGTCGTAGAGACCGGTGCCGAAGCCCGGGTCCTTGAGCGCGAAGTCGATCGCGGTGTCGACCGGGGCCTTCACCTTGTACTCGTGCGCCGGGTTGCCCTTCTTGGTGATGAGCTTCCAGGCGCCGCGGATGTTCATCAGACCGGAACCCTGGGCGTGCGCGGGCACGCCCTTGATGTGGGTCGCCGAGCTGGTCAGCGCGGTCCGCAGGTCGGCCGGGGGCAGCTCCAGGTTCTTCTGCTTCGCGGCGGAGAGCAGCAGGGCGGCAGCGCCCGCGGCCTGCGGCGAGGCCATCGAGGTGCCCTGGAGCATCGAGTAGCCGGGCGGCAGGGCGTAGCCCGCCTCCTTGACCGGACCGCCCGGGGCCCAGGTCTGGGTGGTGTTGATCGACGCACCCGGGGCCGAGATGGTCGGCGTGAAGCCGCCGTCCTCACGCGGACCGCGCGAGGAGAAGGGGAGCATGTCGTACTTCTTGGTGACCCTGGAGCCGTAGTTCGCGGCCCACGTCTCCTTGGAGATCGACGCGCCCACCGAGATGACGTGGTCGGCCAGGGCCGGGTCACCGATGGTGTTGAGGCCCGGGCCGCTGTTGCCGGCCGAGATGACGAGCTGGACGCCGTAGATGTCGACGAGGCGCTTGTAGAGCTCGGCGCGGGCGTTGTTGCCGTCGTTCAGCGGCGGCAGGCCGCCGATCGACATGTTGACGATGTCGACACCGCGGTTGACGACGAGGTCGATCATGCCCTCGGTCAGCGCGATGTTGGTGCAGCCGCCGGACCAGGTGCAGGCACGCGAGGAGACGACCTTGGCGCCGGGCGCCGCGCCGTTCATCTTGCCGCCGAACAGGCCGTTGGCCGCCGTGATGCCCGCGACGTGCGTCCCGTGCGAGCCCTCGATCACGCCGATGTTGACGTAGTCGGCCTTGGCGCCCGATGCGTTGTAGACCACGTCCTTGCGGGTCTCGACGACGAACGGGATGCGCTCGACGATCTTGGTGCGCGGGTCGTCCTCACCGAAGTGGGCGACCTGGAACTTGTCCTTGTACGGCTTGAGGGCCTTGTCGTCCGAGAAGTCCGCGTTCTCGTTCAGGTCCACCCGTACGGTGCCCTTGACCGGGTCGTACAGCACGCCCCAGACGTCGGTGGTGTCACCGTCGCGGTTGAGGTCGCCCGCCATGTCGCCGCCGGTGGTGGCCGACTCGGCGAAGGTGGCGAACCTGAAGCTGCCCTCAGGGGCCGCGTAGGTCTTCCCGCCGGACGTGAACGTCGGGCCGGTGACGGTCTGCGACATCCGCAGCCAGGTGCCGTCGCCGTCGTTCACCGGGTCGGTCGCGGTCACCCAGTCGACGATCTTGCGCTCGCCGGTGGTGGTCTTCTTCAGGGCCGGGTGGCCGAGGTCGACACCGGAGTCCAGGACACCGATGGTGATCCCGCGGCCGTCGGCCTTCGGGTTCTTCTTGACGAAGGAGACCGCGCCCGTCTCGAAGGACGGGTTGTACGGGTTGGCCGCCGGGGTCTTCTTGCCCGGCGCCGGGTAACTTCCGGCGACCTTACGCTGCTTGGCCCCCGCGGCCCGGTCGCCCGAGGGCGTCGGGTCGTCCAGCTTGATCTCCTGCTTGAGATCGATGCCGAGGACGGACTTGAGCTTGGACGCCTTCGCGATGGTGGTCTCGGCGGTGCTGGTCGGCACCGTCGCCCGTACGTAACCGAGCTTGTCGTAGGTCTGGCCGAGCACGGAGCCCTTGACGGCGTCCAGCTGCTCGGTGACCTGCTCGGTCGCCCCCGGCTTGGTGGCGATCATCATCGTGACGTTCTTCTCGCCCTTGGCCTCGGCCTTGGCGAGAACCTCGGCGTCTGCGGTGCCGAGCTTGTCGCCCCGGTCGCTCGTGGCGGCCGGTTTGACGGGCGCCGGAGCCGGGTCGTCGGCGGCGAACACCGGAGCGGCACCGGTGGCGGCGATCGCGGCCGCCAGGCCTGCTGCGGCCGCGATGCGGGCAGCGCGTCTCGCTCCGGGTATGGAACTGGGGGATTCCTTGGTCATCAGCATCCCTGTTAATTGAAAGAGAGAGTCCGGAATTCGGTACCGGATGACCGCTCACCCTGTCGTAAATGACAGAGGTTTGTGGAGAGTTGACGGAGACGAGTTGGCGACATGGCAGAGATCCGCCACTGGGGGTAATGCGCCACGAGGGATGAATGAGGCGAAAGGGGGCGCGGGAAGGGTGAGTTCGGACCCGTGGTCCGGACCAGTGGCACCGAGGGCGTTCAGGCCGGCGGCGCCGGGGGCGTCCGAGCCGGTCGCGTCGGGGGCGTCCGAGCCGGTCGCGTCGGGGGCGTCCGAGCCGGTCGCGTCGGGGGCGTCCGAGCCGGTCGCGTCGGGGGCGTCCGAGCCGGTCGCATCGGGGGCATCCGGACCAGCGGCACCGGGCACGTCCGGGTCGGTGGGACCGTGGGCGGCTCGCGGCCGCTCAGCGCGGCAGCACCATCACGTACGCGGCGGGCTCCCGGTCGGCCGCCGCCATCAGGGCCGTCCGGACCACCGTCGCCTGCTGCTCGGCCGCCTCGCGCAGCTTCCTCGGGGTGAGATGGACGACCGTCACCCCGAGCCGCTCCAGATGCTCCCGCTTCGCGGCGTACGCGGACCACTGCGGGTCCTCCCCGGCCCGGCCTCCCCGGCCCGGCGCGCCGGACCGGGGCGCCCTGGTGTCCAGCTCCACCGCGACGGCGTGATCCGGCCAGTACGCGTCGATCCCGCCCAGCCGGGGGCCGCCCGGCAGCCGCAGCTCCACGTTCCACAGCGGCTCCGGCAACCCGTGCTCGCGCACCATCGCGTACAGCCGCCCCTCCGCCACCGCCCGGCCCTCGGCCAGCAGCGCGTCCACCGCGCCCACCACGGCGGGCCGCCCCAGCAGCTTCGCCGCGCTCAACTCACGTACCACAGCGGCTGGTTCGCTGTGGCCGCCGCGCACCGCCTCGGTCAGCAGCCGCTGGACGTCCGCCGCCTCGTCCAGCCCCGCCACCGCGTCGGCCAGCGCCCGCTCGACCGGGGCGACGGGGACCCGGCCCACCCGCACCGCCGTCGGCAGCGCGGCGGCCCGCAGCACCTCGACGAACCGGGTGGAACGCAGCCGCCGGGTGCGCGGGACCAGCACGTCGATCCGGTGCAGCGTCCCCAGGTCCGGCACGGTGGCGAAGCCGTACAGCGCCAGTGCCGCGACCCCGGTGACCATCGCCTCGCCGTATCCCGGGTCCTCCGGCCCGGCGGGCGCGCGGCGCGCGGAGGCCGGGGGGCGGCCCGCGTACAGCAGCGCGCCGTGCAACCGCTCCTGGCCGGTGGGCGGTCCGGGGTGCAGGAGGTAGACCCCCGGCAGCATCTGCTGCCAGGGGCCGCCCGGCAGGCACTGCGCGGACGTCTGCGCGGCGGAGACGCCCCGCGCCCGCAACTGGGCGGCGGACAGGACACGCTGGGTGACCTCCTGGACGGGAAGCGGGAGGCGGCGGGAGAGTGGGGTGTTCTGGGTCATGTCCCGGGGTTTCCCGCCCGGCGAGGGTGCCCTAACCCCCTGTTACACGCCCGTCGACGTACCCGGACAACACCGTCCTAAAGTGCAGACGTTCGACACCCGAAGAGGGCTGTCGCGCCGGGATGCGGGGAAGGGCGCCCGGCCGGATGTGCGAGCGCCGCCTTCGCGCCGCGCACACGCCCTGGCCGGGCGCCCCCTCTCACTCCGGCCCTACGCCGCCCGGTCGCACTCCTGGCCGCGCAGCGCCCGCGCGAGATCGTCCCGGGACTCCAGCACCAGCCGCCGCAGCGCCGGAGCCGCGTTCTCGTGCTCGCTCAGCCAGGCGTCCGTCGCCGCGAGCGTCCCCGGGCTGTCCTGGAGACCGGGGAACATCCCCCGCACCACGTGCATGCCGATCTGAATGGACCGTTCCGCCCAGATCCGCTCGATCACCTCGAAGTAGCGGTTCGCGTACGGAGCCAGCAGCTCCCGCTGCGAGGGCTGCTGGAAGCCCGCGATCGTCGCCTCGACCAGCGCGTTGGACAGCTTGTCCGACTCCACGACCGCCGCCCACGCCTGGGCCTTCACCGCTTCCGAGGGGCGCGAGGCCAGGCACCGTACGTGGTGGCGCTTGCCGGAAGCCGTGTCGTCGCGGGCCAGTTCGGCGTCGATGGCCGCCTCGTTCGCCACCCCGTGCGAGGCGAGCGGGGACAGGAACGACCACCGCAGCTCCTGGTCGACATCGAGACCGTCCACCCGGGCCGTGCCGTCCAGCAGCCCGCCCAGCAGCTGGAAGTCCTCGTCGGACGAGGCGACCGCCGCGAAGAAGCGGGCCCAGGTCAGCTGGTGCTGGCTGCCCGGCTCGGCGAGCCGCAGCTCACGCAGCGCACCCTCGGCCAGCGCCCGGCCGCCCTCCTCGCGCCAGGCCGGGGCGGCGTAGTGGACCAGTGCGGACTGAGCCCAGGTGTGCAGCATCTGGAGCACGCCGATGTCGCTCTCTCGCCCGGCGTGCGCCAGCACCAGCGCGACGAAGTCCCGGGCCGGCATGAGGGCGTCCCGGGTCAGGTTCCACAGGGCCGACCAGCACAGGGCGCGGGCCAGCGGGTCGGTGATCCCGCCCAGGTGATCGCGCAGGACGGCCAGCGAACCCGCGTCGAAGCGGACCTTGCAGTACGTGAGGTCGTCGTCGTTGACCAGGACCAGATCGGGCCGCTCCGACCCGGCGAGGTCGTCCACCACGGTCCGCTCGCCGGCCACGTCCACCTCGGCCCGCGCGTAGCGCGTCAGCTCGCCCTCCGGCGTACGCCGGTACAGTCCGACCGCGACCCGGTGCGGGCGCAGCTCCGGGTGTGCGGCGGTGGCCTCCTGGACGACGGCCAGCTCGGTCAGCGTTCCGTCCGCGCCGTACGTGAGCACCGGGGTCAGCACGTTGACGCCCGCGGTCTGGAGCCAGGAGCGCGACCAGGCGCTCATGTCGCGCCCGGAGGTCTCGGCGAGCACGGAGAGCAGGTCGCCCAGGCGCGTGTTGCCGTAGGCGTGCTGCTTGAAGTAGCGCCGCGCGCCTTCGAGGAACGCGTCGCGGCCCACGTACGCCACGAGCTGCTTGAGCACGGAGGCGCCCTTGGCGTACGTGATGCCGTCGAAGTTCAGCTTGGCGTCCTCCAGGTCACGGATGTCGGCCGTGATGGGGTGGGTGGAGGGCAACTGGTCGGCGCGGTAGGCCCAGGCCTTGCGGTTGTTGGCGAAGGTGATCCAGCCGTTGGTGAAGCGCGTCGCCTCGACCATCGAGAAGGAGCCCATGAAGTCCGCGAACGACTCCTTCAGCCACAGGTCGTCCCACCACTCCATGGTGACCAGGTCGCCGAACCACATGTGCGCCATCTCGTGCAGGATGACGTTGGCGCGCCGCTCGTAGGCGGCCGAGGTGACCTTGCCGCGGAAGACGTACTCCTCGCGGAAGGTGACCATCCCCGGGTTCTCCATGGCCCCGAGGTTGTACTCGGGCACGAACGCCTGGTCGTACTTCCCGAAGGGGTAGGGGAAGTCGAAGTTGTCGTGGAAGAAGTCCAGGCCCTGCTTGGTGATCAGGAAGATGTCGTCCGCGTCGAAGTGCTTGGCGAGGCCCTTGCGGCACATCGCGCCGAGCGGGATCTCCAGCGTGGAGCCGTCGTCGAACGTACGGGTGTAGTGGTCGGTCACCCAGTGGTACGGCCCGGCGACGACGGCCGTGATGTACGTGGAGATCGGCTGGGTCTCCGCGAACCGCCACACGTCGCCCTCGTGGAACTCCTCGGCCCCGTTGGACCAGACCCGCCAGCCCTCGGGAGCGGTCACCTGGAAGCGGTAGGGGGCCTTGAGGTCCGGCTGTTCGAAGTTGGCGAAGACGCGGCGGGCGTCGGCCGGCTCGTACTGCGTGTAGAGGTAGACCTCACCGTCCTCCGGGTCGACGAAGCGGTGCAGGCCCTCGCCGGTCCGGCTGTACGCGCAGCGGGCGTCGACCACGAGGACGTTCTCGCCCTCCAGGAGCTCGTCCAGCGTGACCCGCGCCCCGTCGAACACGAGGGCGGGGTCGAGCGCCTTCCCGTTCAGCGTCACCGCGTCCACGGCCGGGGCCACCAGGTCGGCGAAGGTCGATGCGCCCGCACGCGCGGAGCGGAACCGGATGGTGGTCAGCGACCGGAACGTCCGCGGACCGCCGTCCCCGTCGCCCCCGTCGGCCCCCTCGGGCTCGCCGACGGCGGACCGCAGGTCGAGAGCGACCTCGTATCCGTCGACGGTCAGCAGCTCGGCCCTCTTCTGGGCCTCGTCGCGGGACAGGTTTTCACCGGGCACGGGCACTCCTTCGTGACGCGCGTCATGTGTCGTGTTCGAACCCATTGATCCTTGCATGCGTCCCCTGGCGGTGGCATACAGGGAATGAGTGGGCCACGAGGAGGCGTTCTCGCCCGCAGCTGCAACATGCCCCTGTGAGCTGTAACACGTCCTTCTGAGGAGAGACATGCCTGAGAACACCCCGGCGAACGGCAAGACCCCGGTCGACTTCTGGTTCGATCCGCTGTGCCCCTGGGCGTGGATGACCTCGCGCTGGATGCTGGAAGTGGAGAAGGTCCGCGATGTCGAGGTCCGCTGGCACGTGATGAGCCTGGCCGTCCTGAACGAGGACAAGCTGGACGAGCTTCCCGAGGAGTACCGCGACCTCCTGCAGAACAAGGCCTGGGGCCCGGTCCGGGTCGTCGTCGCCGCCCGCCAGAAGCACGGCGACGAGGTCGTGGGCCCCCTCTACACCGCGCTCGGCACCCGCTTCCACAACAACGGTGAGGGCCCCACCCCCGAGGCCGTGGCCGCCGCCCTCAAGGACGTCGGCCTCCCCGCCGAGCTGGCCGACTACGCCGACTCCGACGCGTACGACACCGAGCTGCGGGCCTCCCACAAGGAGGGCATCGACAAGGTGGGCCAGGAGGTCGGCACCCCGGTCATCGCGGTGCCCGGCGCGGACGGCGAGCAGGTCGCCTTCTTCGGCCCGGTCGTCACTCCCGCCCCCAAGGGGGAGGAAGCGGCGAAGCTCTGGGACGGCACGCTGCTGGTGGCCTCCATCCCGGGCTTCTACGAGATCAAGCGGACCCGGACGCAGGGCCCGATCTTCGACTGACCGTCGGCTGCTTCCCGACTGCTTTCCGATGGACCTTCGACGGGTCTTCCGGCGGGTCTTCGACGGGTCTTCCGGCGGGACCGTGCGGGCCGGGAACGTGTGTGGTCCCGGCCCGTTGTCAGTGGTGGGTCGTACGGTGAAGGACATGGGAATGACACCGGAGATGATCACGATCGACTGCGCAGACCCCCAGACGCTGGCCGCCTGGTGGGCGAAGGCGCTGGACGTGAAGGAAACGAAGGACTACGACGATTTCGTGGTCCTGTCGGCGACCCCGCTGGTGATCGGCTTCCAGCGGGTGCCCGAGCCCAAGGCCGTCAAGAACCGGGTCCACATCGACTTCACGTCCACCGACCGTACGGCTGACGTGGAGCGCCTGGTGAAGCTGGGCGCGAGCGTCGTCGGTGAGCAGAGCATGCAGGGGATGACCTGGACGATCCTCCAGGACCCCGAGGGGAACGAGTTCTGCGTCGCGGGAGGGGAGCACTGACGGCCGGGCGCGGATCACTCGGCAAGGCGTGGGTCGCCGGGAGCTGCCCGATTGAACTGACCGACTGGTAGCAGCGGTCATCCGCACGTTCTACGGCGGCGGGCACGGCCCACGGCCCCGCGCGGCCCCACTCCACCCGCTGGCCTCTCCGAGGCTTCCGCGCGGCGGTGTTCACTGCCGGGACATCCCCTGGGGGGGGGCGGGCTTTTCCCCGGTGATGTCCGGACTGCCTTTCGCGTGGAGGCGCTCGCTCGGCGATATCCAGGAGCACGTCCTGCCGCACGTCCCGAGAGGCTCCGTCATGCAGGTGCCCGCACGTGACAGATCGGCCGATGGGGCGGCTCCGCGCGCCGCGCGGTGCGTTCCCGGCGGACGGGGCAGGGCCAGGACAGGCCCTCGTCCGGCCTCCCGGGGGCGCTGCACGATCTCCAGCGGACCCTGGGCGACGCGGCGTTGACGCACGTCACGCGGCCCCCGTGGCGCAGGGGTCCGCCGCCGAGATCGGGGCGCGGGCCTACACCTCGGGCGGCCATGTGGTCCTCACGGACGGCGGGCGGGACAAGCGCACCCTCGCCTGACCGGCAGCCAGCTGCCACGGCCTGACCGGCGGCGAGGGCACGGGCTGCGTCATTGGGCCTTCACCTCGCCCCCGGAGCCGCCGCTTCCAGCTCGTCGACCGTCCCGGACATCACCGTACGGATGTGGCGTGTGAGGTGATCGGCGGGCCAGTCCCACCAGGCAACTGCCAACAGCCGCGCGATGTCCGCCTCCTCGTACCGGGTACGGATCAGCCGCGCGGGGTTGCCGCCGACGACGCCGTAGTCCGGGACGTCCGAGACGACCACCGAGCGGGAGCTGATGATCGCGCCGTGTCCGATGCGGACGCCCGGCATGACGACCGCCTCGTAGCCGAGCCAGACGTCGTTGCCGATGACCGTGTCGCCCCGGTTGGGCAGGCCCGTCAGCAGGTCGAAGTGGTCGGCCCAGGAGCCGCCGAGGGTGGGGAACGGGAAGGTGGACGGGCCGTCCATACGGTGGTTGGCGCCGTTCATGATGAACCGCACGCCCGTTCCCAGGGCGCAGAACTTGCCGATCACCAGGCGCTCCGGCCCGTAGTGGTAGAGCACGTTCCGGCTCTCGAACTCCGTGGCGTGCTCGGGGTCGTCGTAGTACGAGTAGTCACCGACCTCCACCAGCGGCGAGGTCACCAGCGGCTTCAACTGCACCACGCGCGGCTGGCCGGGCATCGGGTGCAGCACGGTGGGGTCGGCCGGGACGGGGGTGGGACCGAGGCTCATGGACAGGCTTCCGGGCTCGTGGACGGGGGGCGAAGACCATCGTGTCACCCGGGCCGTCCCCCGCACTCCACCAGGAATGGTTCCCCCTGCGACCACTCCGCCGCCACGCCCCGCATCACCAGCGCACTGTCCAGCACCGCGCTGCCCGGCGGGAAGCGGTCCCGGTCCTCGAAGAACGTGGAGCGCACGGTGCGGGGGCGGCCCGCCGTCACCTTCCAGGCGTCCGTGGACAGTTCGAGGACGTCCAGGTGGTCGCCCGCGGCGCGGGGGGAGAGGCCCCGGCTGCCGAGGCGGAAGAACTCCGAGGCCTCCGCCAGGTCCGCGAACAGCTCGCTGCCGTGCAGTTCCTCGGCGCTCTCCACCGTCGCGTCGACCTCCACCGCGCCGTCCCGGGTCGCGAACGCCACCCGCACCGCGTCGGCCTCCTCGTGCACGGTGAAGTCAGCGTGCCCGTGCTCACCCGGGTAGATCCGGCCACCCGCGAAGGCGTTGAGGCGGGAGGCGGTGTCGCGGCGCGGGATGTAGACGCCGTGCTCGACACCGTCGGGGCCGTCCCACTCGACGGCGATCCGGTGCGCCGCGTTCTCGCTGCTCAGCCCGGTCACGGCCGGGGCCCAGCCGGGACGGACGCCGCCGATCCGCAGCAGGCAGATCCCCGCCACCGCCTGGCCGCGCACCAGTTGGGGGCGCAGTGGCGCGGGCAGCAGAGCGGCGGCGATATGCGGGTCGACCCGGTAGTTCACCAGGAGGCGGCGCTCGATGACGCTGAGGAGAGGCGACCGGATCATGAGGCATCGCCCTCTGGGGAGGAGGAGTGCCACTTCGTGTGGCGGAGCACGATCTGTTCGGGGCACACGGCGCTCAGGAACCGCCCCACGCACATGGCGAGACGCTCCTCGGCGAGCGAGTAGAGGATGCGGTTGGCGTCCCGGCGCTCGGTGACGAGCCCGGCGCCCTTGAGCACGCCCAGATGTCGGGAGATGGACGGAGCGCTGATCGAGAACCGGCTCGCGATCTCCCCGGCGGCCAGCTCACCGCCGCGCAGGTCCTCCAGGATCTGGCGGCGGGTGGGGTCGGCGAGGGCGCGGAAGGCGCTCGCCTCGTCGTCGGCCGGGTCGGCGGGTGGTTCCATGCGTCATGTTTAGCATATGAGCTAAATGGCTAACAGTGCAGGTGGAGATGTTCTTCTCGGGCATGGGAAAGCCCCCGCGAGTCACGTCCTCGCGGGGGCTGTCCGTTCATCCGCCTGCCGAAGTGAAGGTTGAGAAGACGATCACGAGGCAGGACGCGCTGTCCGCCGGGGCGGAGGCTGGTGCCGGAATCAGGGGGCGAGCAGCAGTGCGTCCGCGCGCTCCTTGGCGGCGGCGTAACGCTTCGCCACGTCCTGCCAGTTGACGACCTGCCACATCGCCTCGATGAAGTCCACCTTCTGGTTCTTGTACTGAAGGTAGAAGGCGTGCTCCCAGGCGTCGAAGACGAGGATCGGGACCGAGCCCTGGCCGACGTTGCCCTGGTGGTCGTAGACCTGCTCGACGATGAGCTTGCCGCTGAGGGGCTCGTACGCGAGCACGCCCCAGCCGGAGCCCTGCGTGGTGGCCGAGGCCTTCGTGAGCTGGGCCTTGAAGCCCGCGAAGGAGCCGAGGGACTCGGTGATCGCGTCGGCGAGGTCACCCACGCCGTCCGCCGCGAGGGGCTCGCCGCCGCCGTCGCCGGTCATGTTGTGCCAGTAGATCGAGTGCAGGATGTGGCCGGAGAGGTGGAACGCGAGGTTCTTCTGGAGGCCGTTGATGGCGCCCCAGGCCTCCTTGTCGCGGGCCTCTTCCAGCTGCTCCAGGGTGTCGTTCGCGCCCTTGACGTAAGCGGCGTGGTGCTTGTCGTGGTGGAGCTCGATGATCTGCGGGTTGATGGCCGGTTCGAGCGCCGCGTAGTCGTACGGGAGTTCCGGGAGCGTGTACGTGGCCATGGTTCGAACCCTCCGACTGCTGGGAATGCCGTCCAGTTGTTATTGCAATCTATGTGCAGAAGCAGGCTAACAGCAGGAGGGTTCGAACGTGATCAGTCCTTCGGCCTAGTACTCCGGTCGCCCCGTGGAACCCGCGGGCCGGACGGCGAGACCCTGGCGGTGGTGGTGCCCGGCCTCAGCGGCCGCGGCGGCGCGGGCCACCGGCCGGCCGGGGCCGCGGCCGGCCGGGGGGAGCCGCCCCTTCCCGGAACGCGGAACGCCGGGCTCCGCCCCCGCCCCGTACGTACGTGTACGAGCCGGAGGCCGGAGCCCGGCGCCACCGCAGTCGTGCGCGGCGGAGTCCTACCGCCGCTGGGCGGGGACCTCGGCGACCTTGTCCCCGCTGCCGCCGTCCCCGGTCTGGCTGTCGCTGTCGCTGTCGCCGTCGCCGTCGCCGTCGCTGTCCCGTCGCCGCTGGCGTACCAGCCCGATGCCGATCAGCCCCACGGTCAGGGCCCCCGTGGCGAGCAGCTGGTCGCGGGTGTCCGGCTGGCGCAGCATCAGCAGGAAGATGCCCACCATGGCCACCAGGGCGACGATCGTGCCGATGGGGAAGAACCACATCCGCACGACCAGCTTCTCCGGGGCCTCCCGCTCGGTCCGGCTGCGCAGGATCAGCTGGGAGACGGCGATGAAGATCCACACCACCAGGATCACCGCGCCGATCATGTTCAGCAGCCAGGGGAAGACGTCGTCCGGCCGCCAGTAGCTGAGCAGCACGCACAGGAACCCGAAGACCGAGGAGAACAGCACCGCGTTGCGCGGCACCCCGTTCGAGATCTTCCCGAGCGCGACCGGACCCTGGCCCCGGGCGACCAGCGACCGGGCCATGCGCGAAGCGCCGTAGATGTTGGCGTTCATCGCGGAGAGCAGGGCGATGAGGATGACCACGTTCATGATCTGCGCGGCACTGCCGACGCCGAGGTGGTCGAGCATCGCGTAGAACGGGCCGACCTTCGCGACCTTCGGGTCGTCCCAGGGCACCAGCGTGACGATGACGGCCATGGAGCCGATGTAGAAGACCGCGATGCGCCACATCGCCGTACGGACCGCCTTCGCGACGCCCTGCACCGGGTTCTCCGACTCGGCGGCGGCGATGGTGACGGTCTCCAGACCGCCGTACGCGAAGACGGAGGCGAGGAGTCCGATGATGAAGCCGTCCATGCCCTTCGGCAGGAAGCCGCCGTCACCGGTGAGGTTCGACAGGCCGGGCGCGTCCGTGTCGGGCAGTACGCCGAGGATCGCCAGCAGGCCGAGCACCAGGAACAGTGTGATCGCGATGACCTTCAGCGCGGCGAACCAGAACTCGAACTCGCCGAAGTTCTTCACCGCGGCCAGGTTCGTCCCGAGGAAGATCACCATGAACAGGGCGACCCACGCCCACTCCGGCGTCCCCGGCAGCCAGCCGCTGACGATCTGCGCCGCGCCGATGCCCTCCAGGCCGACGGCGACGCAGAGGAGGAACCAGAAGGACCACCCGGCGGTGAATCCGGCCCACGGGCCGATCGCCCGTTCGGCGTGCACCGAGAAGGAGCCGGAGGCCGGGTTCGCGGCGGACATCTCGCCGAGCATGCGCATCACCATCATGACGAGCAGGCCGGAGATGGCGTACGCGATGATGATCGAGGGACCGGCGGCGGCGATTCCGGCGCCCGATCCGACGAAGAGACCGGCGCCGATCACCCCTCCCAGGGCGATCATCGAGAGGTGCCGCTGCTTGAGACCGTGGGTGAGCGCGGAGTCTGCCGTCGGCGCCGCCGTGGCGGGGGCTGCGGAGTCAGCGGTGGGGGGAGAGGCGGAGGTCCGGGACATGGACGAGCTCTGTTCGGTAGCCGAGACAAGGGGACGAGCCCACAGTCTGAGCATCCGTACCGCTCACAGGGAACGGGTGTCCGCTATGCGGTCACGAGGTTCACACAAGGTGCACACTCGCTTACCGATCAGCACTCACGCTTGAGCATCAGCATCGCCATCAACTCCGCCATCAACTCCGCCAGCAACTCCGGCACCAGCTCCAGCATCGGCATCAGCATCGGCCGATCCCTTGATCTCCCGCCGCTCCCGTCGCTGACGCCCCACTGCCACCAGCAGCACCAGCGCCGTCGCCCCCGCCGACCACAGCACCTGCGGGCGCGCCGCAGCGTCGGTCAGCATCAGCAGCAGGACACCGAACAGGCCGGCCAGCGTCAGCCAGGTCAGATACGGGAAGCACCACATCCGCAGGGACAGCGCCTCCGGGGCCTCCCGCTCCAGCCGCTCCCGCAGCCGCAACTGCGAAAGGGCGATCAGCGCCCACACGAACAGCAGCACCGCGCCGACCGAGTTGAGCATGTACAGGAAGACCGTGTCCGGCCACAGCAGATTCAGCAGTACGGAGACGAAGCCGAAGGCCACCGAAGCCAGCACCGCCCGCCGGGGCACCCCGCCGCCCTTCCCGCTGCCGGAGAGCCCGCTGCCCGACACCTTCAGCAGACCGCGCGGCGCCTCCCCGCGCTCCGCCAGCGAGAACACCATCCGCGACGAGCCGTACAGGTTGGCGTTCAGCGCGGAGAGCAGTGCCACGAACACCACGATGTTCATGATCTGACCGGCCGACGGCACCCCGATCGTGTCCAGCACCTTCACGTACGGGCTCAGTCCGGCCTGCTGCGCGGTCCACGGCAGCACGGCCACGATGACCAGCATCGAACCCACGTAGAAGAAGAGGATGCGCACCACCGCGCTGCGCACCGCCCGCCCCACCGCACGCGCCGGATCGTTCGTTTCGGCGGCGGCGATGGTGACGACCTCCAGGCCGCCGAAGGCGAAGACCACGGTCAGCACCCCGGCGACCACCCCGCTCCAGCCGTTCGGCAGAAAGCCGCCCTGCCCGGTCAGGTTGGCCATCCCGACCGGTTCGGTGTCCGGGAGCAGCCCGAAGACCGCCAGCAGCCCGAGCACCAGGAAGACCACGATCGCGCCGACCTTCAAGGAGGCGAACCAGAACTCGAACTCCCCGAAGTTCTTCACCGCCGTCAGGTTCGCCGCGGTGAAGACCACCATGAACAGCAGCACCCACGCCCACGGTTCGACCGCCGGGACCCACCCGTGGGCGATCTGCGCGGCCGCCGTCGCCTCCACGGCGAGGACCACCACCAGCAGGAACCAGTACAGCCAGCCGACGCTGAACCCGGCCCACCGCCCGAGAGCCCGCTCGGCATGCACGGAGAAGGAGCCGGATGCGGGCATCGCCGCGGACATCTCGCCCAGCATCCGCATCACCAGCATCGCGAGCGCCCCCGCGATCAGATACGAGACGACGATCGCGGGCCCCGCCACCGCGATCCCGGCGCCCGAGCCCACGAACAGCCCGGCCCCGATCACCCCGCCGAGCCCGAGCATCGTGAGGTGGCGCTGCTTCAGCCCGTGGGCGAGCGGCTCGGCGGGCACCGGGGGCTTTGACGCGACAGTGGGCGCCAGGGGCTCCGGAGGGGCGGCGGGGGTGGCGGGGGGAGCCTCGTGCATGGGTGCGGGTCACTCTCGGGTCATTTATGGGGAACCTACAGTCTGGGGCCGCGATGCCCTTCCCAGCAAAACGGGCCACCTGCCGCCTCACCTCAGTGACGAGCGTCACGCCCGCAGGCGATTGCGCGGCGGCCTTTGTGTGAACCCCACCAACCCGTCAACCACCGCTTTGTGGGCGGCTGATGGTGATCGAGCGTTCACCCCTGGGCTAACGTCTCCACCAGTCCCGCCCCACCTCCTTGCCCTCACCCGCGGAGTCCCGATGAGCACTGCTGCCGCCCCCGTCCGTTCCGGAGCGGTCCTCGCCGACCTGCTGCCCGCCGTCCGGCACCGCTACGCCGTGGACGCGGCCCTCGTCCTGGGCGGCGCCGCCCTGACCGGCATCGCGGCCCAGATCGCCGTCCCGGTCCCCGGCTCCCCGGTCCCGGTCACCGGCCAGACCTTCGCCGCACTGCTCATCGGCACCGCGCTCGGCGCCCGCCGCGGCTTCCTCTCCCTCGCGGTGTACGCGCTCGTCGGTATGGCCGGCATGCCGTGGTTCGCCGAGGGCACCTCGGGCTACGCGATGCCGTCCCTCGGCTACATCCTCGGGATGCTGCTCGCCGCCACCGTCGTCGGCGCCCTCGCCCGGCGCGGCGGCGACCGCTCGATGCTCCGCACGGCGGGCACGATGGTGATCGGGTCCGCGATCATCTACGCCGTCGGCGTGCCCTACCTGGCGCTCGCCACCGGTATGTCCCTGAGCGCCGCCGTCGCGGCCGGGCTCACCCCGTTCCTGATCGGCGACGCGCTCAAGGCGGCCCTGGCGATGGGTGCCCTGCCCGCCGCCTGGAAGCTCCTCGGCCGCCGAGGCTGACGCCGTAGGGCCACTCGAAGGGCCACCGAAGAGAGGCCCGCCGCTCCGGGAGAACCGGACCGGCGGGCCTTTCTTCGTACACGTCGACGCCTACGGCCAGGGGTTGTCCGAACCGGGCAGCAACCCGAAGACCGCGAGGAAGCCGATGACCACGAACGCGCCGATCGCCACGACCTTGATCCCGGCGAACCAGAACTCGAACTCGCCGTAACCGCCCACCGGGACCAGGTTGGTGGCGGTCAGCACGGCCATCACGATCAGCGCCCACGTCCACTGCGGCACGCCCGGGACCCGGCTCTCCAGGATCTTCGCACCGGCGGTCGCCTCGACGGCGAGCACCACCACCCAGAAGAACCAGTACAGCCAGCCGATGGAGAAACCGGCCCAACGGCCCAGAGCCTGATCGGCGTAGGCGTAGGCGTAGGCGTAGGCGGAGAAGGAGCCGGAGCCCGGCCGGGCGGCGGCCATCTCGCCGAGCATCCGCATGACGAGGACGACCCTGGCGCCGACCATCGCGTACGACAGCAGGATCGCCGGCCCCGCGGCCGCGATGCCCGCACTGGAGCCCACGAAGAGCCCGGCGCCGATCACACCGCCGATCGCGATCATCGAGAGGCGGCGGTTCTTCAGGCCTGCCTGAAGTCCGCCCGACGGGTCCGGCCGGTCCGGCTCACCGGGCTCGTGGCCCGGCTCCGCCGGCGTCTGCGACGTCATTGGGGGGATTCCTCACGATTTCGTGCATGCGGGTGTGGCCCGCTCCGCGAGGTGTGGGGCGGAGGGCGAGGCCACGCGTTCAAGCCCGGGGGAAGACGGATACGGAACCCCCTCTTTCGGATCAGTCGCCTGGCCATTACCCAAGTGGCGTTTATCACATCGAATGGGGAGGCTGGGCCCATTCCTGCGACGGGACAGGCCCCCACCCCGCTGGCGGCCACCTTGCGGCGTTCGTGCCACACTTCGCACCATGCGCGTGTACCTCGGATCCGACCATGCCGGTTACGAACTCAAGAACCACCTCGTCGAGTGGCTCGGTGCCCACGGGCACGAGGCCGTCGACTGCGGCCCCCACATCTACGACGCCCAGGACGACTACCCGCCGTTCTGCCTGCGTGCCGCCGAGAAGACGGCCGCCGACCCGGACAGCCTCGGCATCGTGATCGGCGGCTCCGGCAACGGCGAGCAGATCGCCGCCAACAAGGTCAAGGGCGTCCGTGCCGCACTGGCCTGGAGCGAGCAGACCGCCGCCCTCGGCCGTGAGCACAACAACGCCAACGTCATCGCGATCGGCGGCCGGATGCACACCGTCGAGGAGTCGACGAAGTTCGTCGAGATCTTCCTCTCCACGCCGTACTCGAACGAGGAGCGCCACACGCGCCGCATCGAGATGCTCTCGGCGTACGAGACCACCGGCGAGCTCCCCCCGATCCCGGCCCACCACCCGCAGCAGGGCTGATCCACCACACCTTCCCGTGCCGCCGGGTCCCGGACCCGGCGGCACGGCCATGTCACCGCCCGCCTGCCACAGGAGCCACACCGTGCCCGAGGGACACACGATCCACCGCCTCGCCCAGGACCACGCCGAACGGTTCGTGGGCGCCCCGGTCCGGGTGAGCAGTCCGCAGGGCAAGTTCTCCGACAGTGCGGCCCTGCTCGACGGGCACACCCTCACCACCACCGACGCCCACGGCAAGCACCTCTTCCTCGGCTTCGGCGGCACCGGCTGGGTCCACATCCACCTCGGCCTCTTCGGCAAGCTCGGCTTCGGCACGGCCCCCGCCCCGCCGCCCACCGACACGGTCCGCCTCCGCCTGGTCAACGCCGACCACCATGCCGATCTGCGCGGGCCCACCACCTGCGCCCTGATCACCGAGCCGGAGAAGCGCGCGATACACGAGCGCCTCGGTCCGGACCCGCTGCGCGGCGACGAGGACGGCGAACGCGCCTGGCGGCGGATCTCCCGCAGCCGGACCACCGTCGCCGCCCTCCTGATGGACCAGAAGGTCATCGCGGGCGTCGGCAACGTCTACCGCGCCGAGGTCCTCTTCCGCCACGGCATCGACCCGTACCGAGCGGGCAAGGACCTCACCCGCGCGGCCTGGGACGCGATCTGGGCCGACCTGGTGGAGCTGATGCACGAGGGCGTACGGAACAACCGGATCGACACCGTCCGCCCCGAGCACCTCCCCGAGGCGATGGGCCGCCCGCCTCGCGTCGACGACCACGGCGGCGAGGTCTACGTCTACCGCCGGGCGAACCTGCCCTGCCACATCTGCGGTACGGAGATCCGCACGGCGGACCTGTCCGCCCGCAACCTCTTCTGGTGCCCCGGATGCCAGCTCCCGGGCCCGACGAGCGGCGGAAAAGGCTGAAAGCGCACCGAGGAAGGCCGGGAGACGCACACCGCCGACGCCGTTTCGAGCGCATTGTCACCGGGGTCCCCTGCACCGGAGGCGTCCGGGTGGATAGGGTCCCGGCAGTGGCCCGTAGCGGAGGAACAGACGACTTCTGGGCCCGGTGGCGCAGAACGCTGCACCGGGCCCGCATCGGGCTGCGCAAATCCGGGGTCGACTACTTCCGCGGCGACGGCTCCGACTGGATCGCCCTGGTCGGCCTGCTGCTGACGATCCCCGCCATCACCTTCGCCACCGTCGTGAGCCCCGTGTGGGTCGCCCCGACCGCCCTGGTCCTGCCCATCGTGGCGGGCGGACTGCTGCTGCGCCCGGCCAGCCTGCTGGGCCTGTACGCGACGGCCGCGGCCGCCCTCATCGTGGAGGCGCTCACGCTGGGCCCGTACGCGGAGGGTCCGGCCCGGGTCACCCCCGGCACCGTGCTCGTGGTCGCCGCCTGCGGGTTCTTCGGCCTGGTCCTCGCCCAGTTCCGGGCCCGCGTCGGGGTGCCCTGGCGGCGCGGCGGCACGATGCTCTTCGACCTGCGCGAACGCATCCGGGTCCAGAGCGCCCTTCCCCGGCTGCCCCAGGGCTGGCACCGCGAGATGGCGCTGCGCCCCGCCGGCGGCCAGTCGTTCTCGGGGGACTTCGTTGTCGCGGCCCGCACCCACGGCGGTCGCACCCTGGAGGTCGTCCTCACCGACGTCTCCGGCAAGGGCATGGACGCGGGCTCCCGGGCCCTGCTGCTGTCGGGCGCCTTCGGCGGGCTGCTCGGCTCGCTGCCGCCGCACGACTTCCTGTCCGCGGCCAACGGCTATCTGCTGCGCCAGGACTGGGACGAGGGCTTCGCCACCTCGATCCACCTGGTGCTGGACCTGGACTCCGGGGACTACGAGATCTTCTCGGCCGGTCATCCGCCCGCCCTTCAGCTCCACGCGGGCAGCGGCCGGTGGGAGGAGAAGTCCGGGGAGGGCCCCCTGCTCGGGGTCTACGACGGGGCCGAGTTCGACGCGGTCAAGGGCTCGCTCGCGCCGGGGGACGTGCTGATGCTCTTCACGGACGGCCTGGTGGAGGCGTCCGACCGGGACATCTCCGAGGGCATCGACCGGCTCACGGGCGAGGCCAACCGCTATGTGCCGACCGGCTTCGAGGGCGCGGCCTGGCATCTGATCGAGGCCTGCGCCAAGGACGTCAACGACGACCGGGCGCTGCTGCTGATCTCGCGCCGGGCCTGACGTACGTCAACGAAGAGGCGCCCCTCACCCGAAGGTCTCCTCGGCTGCCGGGCGCCTCTCCGCTTCCGTACGCATTCCGTACGAACCGCTTCCGCTCGGTACCCGATGGCGGTCTCAGACCGGCGCCGGTACCTGCTCCCGGTCCCGGTCCCCGTCCTTCTCGCGGTCGCCCGGAAGGACGCGGGCCAGCCAGTGCGAGCGTCCGGCGGCCAGCGGCGCGAGGACGGCGAGCAGGAGGACGTAACCGGCGATGAACGGCGAGAGCCGCTCGTCCAGTCCGGCGGCAGCCGCCATCGTGGCGAGGATCAGCGCGAACTCACCCCGGGCCACCAGGGTGGTGGCGATGTTCGCCGTGGCCTGCGCGCCGAAGGAGTACACCCTGGCGGCCGCCAGACCGGCCCCGACGTTCATGGCGAGCGTCAGCGCCACGGCAGCCAGCACCGGCCACAGCACGCTCGGCAGGTCGCCCGGGTCGATGGAGAGACCGAAGGCGAAGAAGAAGATCGCGCCGAACGCGTCCCGCAGCGGGTGGACCAGCTTGAGGATGCGGTCGCCGGCCGAGGTCGAGCCGAGCATCAGACCGACCATGAAGGCACCGATGGCGTCGGCGACCCCGAACATCTCGGAGACCCCCGCGACGAAGACCGCGGCGCCGAGGAAGGAGATGACGAGCAGTTCGTCGTCCTCGGTGTTCATGAGCTTGCCGATGATCTTCGTCCCGAACCGGGCGGCGAGCGCGAGCAGCAGCAGGAAGCCGAAGGCCTTGCCGCCGTCGGCCAGCGCGGCGGAGAGGCTGTCGGCACCGGACAGGATCGGCTGGAGCGCCGCCAGATACAGGGCGAGGAAGACGTCCTCGACGACGATGATGCCGAGGATCGGCCGGGTCTCCGGATTCCCGATGCGCCCCAGGTCCACCAGGATCTTGGTGACGATCGCCGAGGAGGAGATGCCGAGGACACCGGCGAGGACGAGGGCCTCGGAGGTGCCCCAGCCCAGTGCGAGGCCGAAGGCGAGACCGGCGCCGACGTTCAGGGCGAGATACGTCCCGCCCGCGACGGCCATCTTCCGGCCGCCCGTCCTGAGGTCGTCCATGTGGAACTCAAGCCCCAGGTAGAAGAGCAGGAGGACGAGCCCCAGCGCGGAGAGCATCTCCAGGTCGTGCGGGTCGGAGAGGAGCGTGTAACCGGGGGTGTGCGGGCCGAGGAGGATCCCGGCCAGGATGAACAGGGGGATCGTCGGCAGCCCGATACGGCTGCCGAGGCGGGCGAGAACGGCGGCGGCCAGGAAGGCGCCGCCCATGGCGAGGAGGGTGTCTGCGTGTCCGATGAGCCTGTCCCTTCGGGCTGGGTCAAGAGGGTGTCAAGGATGCGTTAAGGGGGCGTCAATAAACCATCAGTAATTAGTTTACCGAACGATTTACTCTGCAACTGTGGAGCGGTCTGATTGTCAGCTTTTGTCTGTCTGGTCGAGTTGGGTCGGATCGTCAACTTCCGGGCGCGCGGCGAAAGGTGGGATGCGGGCCCGCTCGGGGGCCCGGTCGCGGACCCGGCCGCAGGGCCCTTCGTGGTCGTAGAGTCGGCCCATGACCGACCCCGATCTGCCCCTCTCCGAGGTGGAGGCCATCGCTCGCGCGGCGCATGCGGCGCAGACCGACAAGGCGGGCCGTCCCTACGCTGAGCACCTGGCCGCGGTGGCCGAAGGTGTGCGGGTGCGTGGCGGCAGCGACGAGCAGATCGCCGCGGCCTGGCTGCACGACGCGATCGAGGACGGTGTCCTCTCCCCGCAGTGGCTGGCCGCGGCCGCCCTGCCCGAGGAGGTGAAGGGCCTGGTCCTGGCGGTGAGCAAACGGCCGGGCGAGGAGCTGTCCTCGTACGCCGGGCGGATTCTCGCCACCCCCGGGGCCCTGCTCATCAAGGAGGCGGACCTCGCCCACAACAGCGACCCCGCCCGCCTCGCGGTCCTGGATCCGGCGACGCGGTCCCGGCTGGCGGCGAAGTACGCGCAGGTGCGGGGCTTGTTGGGGCTGGATGACGCGGCTTCCCCCGCAGAACGAAAGAATCCGGCCAACCCCGGAACGCACTGATCCACCCGAGGCCGGGGCCGACGGGTGGATCAGGAGGGGCCGGGAGTCAGCGTTTCGCGGCGGGGGTCCTGCGGAACGCCCACGCCAGATCCGGATCGGTGGCGAACTTCAGCACCCGGGTCACCAGCGGCGTACACATCAGCGTCACGGCCACGGCGGTGGTGGCCGAGACGACGATCAGCCCGGCGGGACCGGAGAGCCAGGTGTAGCGGTCGAACAGGCCCGCGTACTCGGCTCCCTTGATCAGGAACCCGTGCAGCAGATAGCCGCAGATCGTTCCGGCGCCCAGGACCGTGAACCACAGGTTCCGGCGGGGCACCCAGGCCAGGAAGGCGACCGTCAGCACCAGGCCGCAGCCGAACATGGCCAGGGTCATCACGGCGCCGGACCACCACGGGGCGCCCATCTCCTGGGCGCTGTTGGCGCGGTAGAGCCACCCGAGCTGCATATGCGGGGCGATCCAGTACGCGAACAGCAGCGCGCCCACGACCAGCGGCACGGACAGCAGCCGCACCTCGCGCCGCCCCACCAGCTGGAAGTGCTCGGGCTTCGCCAGCAGGCCGAGGACGAAGAACGGGAGGAACTGAAGCACCCGCTGAAGGTCGAGGTCGTTGCCGATCTCGGGGGATACGGAGGCGAGCACGGCGATACCGAGGGCCACCGGCAGCGGATGGCGCAGGCTCTGCCAGATCGGCGTGGTCACCCGCCAGACGAACAGGGCGACCAGGAACCAGGTCAGGTAGAACGGGTCGGTCAGACTGAGCGCCATGTCGGGCGAATCGCCCGCGTACCGCTTGAAGAGCGAATACGCCGTCTCGAACAGCACGTACGGCACGACGACCGAGGCGATCAGCCGCTTCACCTTGCTCGGCGTCATGTCGAACGAGCGGGAGAAGTAGCCGGAGATGAGGATGAACGCCGGCATGTGGAACGTGTACACGATCATGTACAGCGCCCGGGTCGCCCGGCTGCCGTCCATCACGGGTTCCCAGGCGTGCGCCACCGCGACGAGGACGATGGCCAGATACTTCACGTTGTCGAAGTAGGGATCACGCTTCTTCGCCCCCGCGGGGGCCGCCGCAGGCGCGGGTGCGGAGGGCGGGGCGGTGGTGGCGGGTGCCTGCTCGTGTCTGGGCTCCGACTCCCGGGTCGCCGGGGGGAGCGGGGCCCTCTGAAATACGCTCGGAGCTTGGAACATCTCAGGGACTTTAGACCGGTCGATTGCCTCGCGTAAAACTGCGAGGAGATATCGCGTGTTCCCCTCTATTCGAATGTGAAACCGTCGAACGCTGTCCGTTATGGCGCGCTTGGTCCCGCTCAAATAGGGCATATCGGCAGGGCGTTGGTGGAGTGAATTACGCCGCATGCGTACCTTGTAATTTCCTGTGAACGAAGTGTGGGGATACGGGAACGATCGCCGTCACGAATATCCGGCCGCCCGGAATTCACAGCGGGCACACAGGCGGGAGCCGACCCGGCCCGGTGGCGGGGATGGCGAGATCCGGTCACTCCGTTCCGTCACCCGGCAGCAACCAGGGGGGAGTTGGTGGCACGATGGAAGCGACGGGGCGCGCTCTGGTGCACGCTTCCGGGCCGGCAAGGCGGACCGACCGAGGGTGTGATCAGACGTGGCTATTTCACTGTCTATGGTGCTGCTGTTCGCGGTCATCCTGGTGGTAATGATCCGCGGGGGCTCGATCAAGCCCGGCCCCGCGATCGTCGCCGTGCTCTTCGGCTTCTTCCTGGCCTCGACCGGCATGGCCCCGTCGATCAACAGGTTCATGAACTCGATAGCCGACACCATCAACCAGATCAGCTTCTGAATCGCCGCAACGCGCGAGGGCCGGGCCGGAGGATCATCCTCCGGCCCGGCCCTCGACTGCGTGGAGCGGGCGACGGGAATCGAACCCGCGTAGCTAGTTTGGAAGACTAGGGCTCTACCATTGAGCTACGCCCGCAAGCATCGCACCGCAGGTCCGGTGGACCGCGGCACGAAGAGCATCGTAGCGGGTCGGCGGCGGTGCCCGCACACCCGTATCGGCGGCCGCCGGACCGGACCCCCGACCGCTTCGCGAAGCGGCGGATGCGCTGCTCCCGTGCATGTACCCTACGTGTCGCACCGACGGGGTGTGGCGCAGCTTGGTAGCGCGTCCGCTTTGGGAGCGGAAGGTCGTCGGTTCGAATCCGGCCACCCCGACCACCAGCAAGATCGCATTGTGGGAGAGCTCCCCCTTGCCGTTACTATGCAAAATGCGTGCCCGTGTGTCTGATGTACCGGGCTCGGTCCGCGAAGCCGCCAATCGGCGGCCCAGCAGAACCCCAAGAAGTCAGCCACCAAGGAGACCGAACCGTGAAGAGCGCCGTGGAGACCCTGAACCCGACTCGGGTTCGGCTCAGCATCGAGGTGCCCTTCGAGGAGCTCAAGGACAGCCTCGACGCGGCGTACAAGAAGATCAACCAGCAGGTCACGGTGAAGGGCTTCCGCAAGGGCAAGATCCCCGCCCGGGTCATCGACCAGCGGTTCGGCCGCGGTGCGGTGCTGGAGGAGGCCGTCAACGACGCCCTCCCGAAGTTCTACACCGAGGCGGTCAACGAGGGTGAGCTGAACGTCCTCGGCCAGCCCGAGGTCGACATCACCGAGCTGAAGGACGGCGAGCTGCTGGCCTTCACCGCCGAGGTTGACGTACGCCCCGAGATCGAGATCCCGGACTACTCCGGCATCGAGGTCACCGTCGACGCCCTTGAGGTCACCGACGAAGAGGTCGAGAAGGCCGTGGAGCAGCTGCGCGAGCGCTTCGCCTCCACCAACCCGGTCGAGCGCGCCGCCGCCGACGGCGACGTCGTCACGATCGACCTGGAGGCCAAGGTCGACGGTGAGGTCCTGGAGGACGGCGTGGCCGCCGGTGTCTCGTACACCATCGGTTCCGGCGAGCTCCTCGACGGCATCGACGAGGCCGTGACCGGCCTGGAGGCCGGCGGCGAGGCCACCTTCACCTCGCAGCTGAAGGGCGGCTCCGCCGAGGGCAAGGACGCCGAGGTCACCGTCAAGGTCACCGCCGTCGCCGCCCGTGAGCTCCCCGAGCTGGACGACGACTTCGCCCAGATGGCCAGCGAGTTCGACACGCTGGAGGAGCTGAAGGCCGACAGCCGCAAGCGCCTGGAGACCACCAAGCAGTACGACCAGGCCACCCAGGCCCAGGAGCGCGTCCTGGAAGAGCTGCTGAAGCTCGCCGAGGTCCCGATCCCGGAGAAGCTGCTCGCGGACGAGGTCCAGACCCGCAAGCACAACCTGGAGCACCACCAGCTCGGTCAGATGGGTCTCGACCTGGAGAAGTACCTGGAGATCCAGGGCAAGACCCTGGAGGAGTTCGAGAACGAGACCTCCGAGCAGGCCATCAAGGGCATCAAGACCCAGTTCATCCTGGACGAGCTCGTCAACAAGGAGAAGCTGAACGTCAACCAGGAGGAGCTCACCGAGCACCTCATGCGGCGCGCGCAGTCCTCCGGCATGAGCCCCGACCAGTTCGCCCAGGCCGTCGTCGAGGGTGGCCAGGTGCCGATGCTCGTCGGCGAGGTCGCCCGCGGCAAGGCGCTCGCCGTCGTCGTCGAGGCCGCCAAGGTCGTCGACACCAACGGTGAGATCGTCGACCTTGAGGACGAGGACGAGGCCGCCGAGACCACGGAGACGGCCGAGGCCGCCACCGAGGCCGCCACCGAGGACAAGGCGGAGGACAAGGCCGAGGAGAAGAACGAGGCCTGAGCCTCGCCCTGATCGGCACGACGGGCCCCGGACGCACCACGCGTCCGGGGCCCGTCGCCGTATCCCCGTGGCAACCCGTCACATCCCGCCGTATCGCTGTGCGGCCCCGGAACCCTTGTGCCCCCTGCGGACCTTGCGCTCCCAGCGAACAGTTGGGGAAGCGGGATGGCGTTGTCCCACCTGCGCGTTAGGGTCCATGAAGGAAGGGTGGGGGAGTGACTCACCCCGCCCGGTACGAAGACGCTGAGACGGCCGGAGCCGTCAGAGACGAGCAGGTGGATACGTGACGAATCTGATGCCCTACGCCGCCGGAGAGCCGTCCCTCGGTGGAGGCCTCGGTGACCAGGTCTACAGCCGACTGCTCGGCGAGCGCATCATCTTCCTCGGTCAGCAGGTCGACGATGACATCGCCAACAAGATCACCGCACAGCTCCTGCTCCTTGCCGCCGACCCGGACAAGGACATCTACCTCTACATCAACAGCCCCGGTGGCTCGGTGACGGCCGGCATGGCGGTCTACGACACCATGCAGTACATCCCGAACGACGTCGTCACCATCGGCATGGGCATGGCCGCCTCCATGGGCCAGTTCCTGCTCACCGGCGGCGCGGCTGGCAAGCGCTTCGCGCTCCCGAACACCGACATCCTCATGCACCAGGGTTCGGCCGGCATCGGCGGCACGGCCTCGGACATCAAGATCCAGGCCGAGTACCTGCTCCGCACCAAGACGCGGATGGCGGAGATCACCGCCCGCCACTCCGGCCAGACCGTCGAGACGATCATCCGCGACGGCGACCGCGACCGCTGGTACACGGCGGAGGAGGCCAAGGAGTACGGCCTCATCGACGAGATCATCACCTTCGCGTCGGGCATCCCGGGCGGCGGCGGCACCGGCGCCTGACCCGGTCCCCACCGGACCGGCGGCACCACTGCCGCCTCCCATCTCGTACGCCGAGACCTCCAGCCCACAGAACGCCACCAGGATGGTGAACACCCACATGAACAACTTCCCCGGCGCCTCCGCGAGCGGCCTCTACACCGGCCCGCAGGTGGACAACCGCTACGTCGTCCCGCGCTTCGTGGAGCGCACCTCGCAGGGTGTGCGTGAGTACGACCCGTACGCGAAGCTCTTCGAGGAGCGCGTGATCTTCCTGGGCGTCCAGATCGACGACGCCTCGGCCAACGACGTCATGGCGCAGCTGCTGTGCCTGGAGTCGATGGACCCCGACCGCGACATCTCGATCTACATCAACAGCCCCGGCGGCTCGTTCACCGCGCTCACCGCGATCTACGACACGATGCAGTTCGTGAAGCCGGACATCCAGACGGTCTGCATGGGCCAGGCCGCCTCCGCCGCCGCCGTCCTGCTCGCCGCGGGCACCCCGGGCAAGCGCATGGCGCTCCCGCACGCCCGGGTGCTCATCCACCAGCCGTCCTCGCAGACGGGCCGCGAGCAGCTCTCCGACCTGGAGATCGCGGCCAACGAGATCCTCCGTATGCGCAAGCAGCTTGAGGAGCTGCTGGCCCGGCACTCGACCACCCCGCTGGAGAAGATCAGCGAGGACATCGAGCGCGACAAGATCCTCACGGCCGAGGACGCCCTGGCATACGGGCTGGTCGACCAGATCGTTTCCACCCGCAAGACCACCGCGGGCGCATCGCTCTGACGTCGGTCTTTCCCCTTGGCACATTCCGTTTGCACGACCACGGCCGTGTGAACCGTGCCAAGGGGGGCCCGAACCGGGGCCCAGGCAAGGTACCGTCGGATAGAGGCACCAGGAGCCGCTGAACCAGGCGTCTCCCAGGCGAAGGGGAAGCACCTCGTGGCACGCATCGGTGATGGCGGCGACCTGCTCAAGTGCTCGTTCTGCGGAAAGAGCCAGAAGCAGGTGAAGAAGCTCATCGCGGGACCCGGTGTGTACATCTGCGACGAGTGCATCGATCTCTGCAACGAGATCATCGAGGAGGAGCTCGCCGAGACGAGCGAGGTCCGCTGGGAGGAGCTTCCCAAGCCTCGTGAGATCTACGAGTTCCTGGAGGGGTACGTCGTCGGGCAGGAGCCCGCGAAGAAGGCCCTCTCCGTCGCGGTGTACAACCACTACAAGCGGGTCCAGGCCGGGGAGAACGGCGGCGGCGCCGGTCGCGAGGACGCGATCGAGCTCGCCAAGTCGAACATCCTCCTGCTGGGCCCCACGGGTTCCGGCAAGACGCTGCTCGCCCAGACGCTGGCCCGCATGCTCAACGTCCCGTTCGCCATCGCGGACGCCACCGCGCTGACGGAGGCCGGCTATGTCGGCGAGGACGTCGAGAACATCCTGCTCAAGCTGATCCAGGCGGCCGACTACGACGTCAAGAAGGCCGAGACCGGGATCATCTACATCGACGAGATCGACAAGGTCGCCCGTAAGAGCGAAAACCCGTCGATCACCCGGGATGTCTCCGGCGAGGGCGTCCAGCAGGCCCTGCTGAAGATCCTGGAGGGCACCACCGCCTCCGTCCCGCCGCAGGGCGGACGCAAGCACCCCCACCAGGAGTTCATCCAGATCGACACGACGAACGTGCTGTTCATCGTGGGCGGCGCGTTCTCCGGCCTGGAGAAGATCATCGAGTCCCGGGCCGGCGCCAAGGGCATCGGCTTCGGCGCCACGATCCGCTCCAAACTGGAGATCCAGGCGAGCGACCAGTTCCAGGAGGTCATGCCGGAGGACCTGGTGAAGTTCGGGATGATCCCCGAGTTCATCGGCCGTCTCCCCGTGCTGACCTCCGTCCACAACCTGGACCGCGAGGCGCTGCTCCAGATCCTCAGCGAGCCGCGCAACGCCCTCGTCAAGCAGTACCAGCGCCTCTTCGAACTCGACGGTGTGGAGCTGGACTTCGAGCGCGAGGCGCTGGAGGCCATCGCCGACCAGGCGATCCTGCGCCAGACCGGCGCGCGCGGCCTGCGCGCGATCATGGAGGAAGTCCTCCAGTCCGTGATGTACGAGGTCCCGTCCCGCAAGGACGTCGCCCGCGTCGTCATCACCCCGGACGTGGTCCGCGACAACGTCAACCCGACGCTGGTCCCGCGCGAGCCGCGCACGATCGGCAAGAACGACGGTGGCCGCCACGAGAAGTCCGCGTAGCTAGCCGCAACAGCCAGATGGGGTGCTTCACGAAACTGTGAAGCACCCCATCCGCTTATCTGCGGCTACTTCCCTAGGCGCGGGCGCATGCGTGGTACCGATATACCCAAGTGGTCACGCCTGCGCGTTCAAGTAGCGTCATGCATGCATTGCTAGGCGCCCCCAGATAGCCAGAAGGCCAGCTGCATGCTTCTCTGACCTTCGGCCCTATTATGATTCCTAGGTTCGAGAGGAATGTAATGCAGCTACTCTGAGACGCGGCAGCTGGTGGCGCGGTAGCCAATGGCGTGGCGACCAGTGCTGCAGTCAGAGCTAGGCCAGTGAGTAGTCGACTAGTTTTCCGCCGCATAGGTGCAACTCTCCCTCTGTGCGTGACTTGAGCGTCTTATCTTCATTTCACATCAGATAGGATCATGATTCAAGAAGGCTACGCAAGGGTGTTCGACGGTGTGGCTGAAATCTGCTCAGTATCTGGCACGCTAAATTATCCATAGGTCTGGTCCTGGGTTTAGGGCGCCGAGTTGCCATCGGCGGGTACCGGGACCCTCGCCAGGCGAAGCGCTGTCCTTCGTCGTGAACTATTGAATGGGGCAGATTTACACACGGGTGTCGAGGTCCTTCGGTGAGTGGCTGCACCTGCTTTGCGCACCAGGTGCAGCATTCACTGCCGACCCTCCCGCTCGGCCGCCCATGATGGCGCGGCGGTGGGAACTCCGGCTGCCGTCGAGCGCAGCTACGTTTGGCTCAGGGTCTTTGGTCGTCTGCCCCTGCAGGGGGAGGTCGACGTCCGTCGTGCCAGTCTGTGCTGCGGTAGGCCGCTCATATGGCTGAAATCTATCGACTTCGTCATTGGTACGGCGTTCGTGTGTGACCCAATTTGGTATCAGGCGTTGACTCCGGGCCGTCGTGATGGTTCGCGTCAATACCTGGACGCCACATCCACCGAGGGCGCCCGTTGGTGACCAGCGGGCGCCCCAGATGCTGACTGTTCAAGTGATGCGGTCAAATCTTGGTGCGGGAGGTGTTGTACAGCTTGGCGGCGAGGGCGGCTGCTTCGTTCTGGGACATTGGCTTGTTGGTCATGGCCCCGCCGATATCGACACCGATCACCGCGCTGACCGTGCTGTAGTCGGCCCAGACACAGATCGGCATGGTCATGTCCTTGGGGCCGTTCTGCACCGTGCCATCGGCCTTGTCATTCACGATCTTCATGTCCTGGCACTTCATCAGCGCGCCCTCGAAGCCGTCCGGTGTGACGTTCTTCGGGCTGCCGACCAGAGAGCCCTCAAAGCCCTCGTCAGCCATCATTTCCTTCTCGGCGTTCTTGAAGAAGCCGTCGATGACGGCGTCGGGGTCGTCTACCTCACCCCAGACGCCCATAAGCATGAGCATCTTCGCGGTGAGCGGGTTCTTCTCCATGTCGCCGCTCACGTACTGGGCACCGGCCTGGTTGGGGTTCTTGATCCCCATGGCCTCGGTCTCGGCCTTCTCCTTGCCCGTCAGGGGCCCGGTCGGCGCCTTCTCCTTCGTGTTCTGCCTGTAGTCGTCCACGGAAGCGGCGGGCGTCAGCTTGTACCCCTTCGTGGAGTCCGCCACGTCACTGTTGCCCCCACCGGAGGTCAGGAAGTACACCCCGCCCGCGATGACCGCCAGCGCCACCACGGAGACACCGATGATCAGCCCGGTCTTCTTCTTCGGCTGCTGCGGCGGGTATGGAGGCTGGCCGCCGTAGCCGGGCTGGCCGCCGTACGGGGGCGCGGGCGGCTCCTGGCCGTACGGGCCGGGCTGCTGGGCCTGCGGGTAGCCGTAGCCCTGCGGGGGCTGCTGGCCGTACGGGCCGGGCTGGCCCTGCGGCGGGACACCCTGGGGGGCCTGCTGCGGGTAACCGTAACCGGGCTGGCCCTGGGGTGGCGGGGTGCCGTACGGGCCCGGCTGCTGGCCGTACGGTCCGGGCTGGCCCTGTGGCGGCTGCCCGCCGTACGGGCCCGGCTGGTTGTAGCTCATCGAGGTGTCCCCTCCAGAATGCTTATGCGTTGCGAACATCCTGACGGAAGCGGCCCTGACATGGGGGATCGGGCCCGACACCGTTACTGAAACAACCCGTTTCAATGCAGGACTGTGACGGCCCTAAACTGTCTCCGTGACCGAGAACTCATCGCAGCAGCCAGCCAGCAACCCCGAACTGCCGACCACGTACACGCCGGCCGACGTAGAGGGGAAGCTGTACGAGCGCTGGGTAGAGCGCGGTTACTTCGAGGCCGACGCGAAGAGCGAGAAGCCTCCGTACACCATCGTCATCCCGCCGCCCAACGTCACCGGCGCCCTCCACCTGGGCCACGCCTTCCAGGTCACGCTGATGGACGCACTCACCCGCCGCAAGCGGATGCAGGGCTTCGAGACGCTGTGGCTGCCCGGCATGGACCACGCGGGCATCGCCACCCAGAACAAGGTCGAGCAGCAGCTCGCCGAGGAGGGCAAGTCGCGGCACGACATCGGCCGTGAGGCGTTCGTCGAGCGGACCTGGCAGTGGAAGGAAGAGTACGGCGGGCGCATCCTCGGCCAGTTGCGGCGCCTCGGCGCGGGCCTGGACTGGTCGCGCGAGCGGTTCACCATGGACGAGGGCCTGTCCCGCGCCGTCCAGACGATCTTCAAGAACCTGTTCGACGACGGCATGATCTACCGCGCCGAGCGCATCATCAACTGGTGCCCGCGCTGTATGACGGCCCTCTCGGACGCGGAGGTCGACCACCAGGACGACGCCGGCGAGCTGGTCTCCCTGAAGTACGGCGAGGGGGACGAGACGCTGGTCGTCGCGACCACCCGCGTCGAGACGATGCTCGGTGACACCGCCGTCGCCGTCCACCCCGACGACGAGCGCTACGCCCACCTCATCGGCAAGCGCATCAAGCTGCCGCTGACCGACCGCACCATCCCGGTCGTCGCCGACACCCACGTCGACCCGGAGTTCGGCACCGGCGCGGTCAAGGTGACCCCGGCCCACGACCCCAACGACTTCGCCATCGGCCAGCGCCACGGCCTGGAGTCGGTCACGATCATGGACGGGCGCGGTGTCATCACGGTCCCCGGTCCCTTCGAGGGCCTGGACCGCTTCGAGGCACGTTCCGCGATCGTCGAGGCGCTGCGCGAGCAGGGCCGGGTCGTCGCGGAGAAGCGCCCGTACATGCACTCCGTCGGGCACTGCTCCCGTTGCAAGACCACCATCGAGCCGCGGCTCTCACTCCAGTGGTGGGTCAAGGTCGAGACGCTCGCCGCGGCCGCGGGCGACGCGGTCCGTGACGGCCGGGTCGACATCCACCCCAAGGAGCTGGAGCGCCGCTACTTCGACTGGGTCGACAACCTCAACGACTGGTGCATCTCGCGCCAGCTCTGGTGGGGTCACCGCATCCCCGTCTGGTACGGCCCGAACGGCGAGGTCGTCTGCGTCGGCCCCGACGAGGAGCCGCCCACCGGCGAGGGCTGGGTCCAGGACGAGGACGTCCTCGACACCTGGTTCTCCTCGGGCCTGTGGCCGTTCTCCACGCTCGGCTGGCCGGAACAGACCCCGGACCTGGAGAAGTTCTACTCCACGGACGTCCTGCTCACCGGCCACGACATCATCTTCTTCTGGGTCGTCCGGATGATGATGTTCGGCCTGTACGCGATGGACGGCGAGATCCCGTTCAAGACGGTCGCCCTCACCGGCCTGGTCCGCGACGAGTTCGGCAAGAAGATGTCGAAGTCCAACCCGAACGCGGTCGACCCGATCGACTGGATGGACGCTTACGGCTCCGACGCCGTCCGCTTCACCCTGGCCAACGGCGCCAACCCGGGCGCCGACGTCCCGATCGGCGAGGACTGGGTCAAGGCCTCCCGGAACTTCGCCAACAAGATCTGGAACGCCACCCGGTTCGCCCTGATGAACGGCGCGACGGTCGAGGGACCGCTCCCGGACCCGTCCGCGATGACGGCCACCGACCGCTGGATCCTGTCCCGCCTCAACGAGACCGTCGCCGACGTCGACCGCTTCTACGACGACTTCCAGTTCGCGAAGATCTCCGACGCGCTCTACCACTTCGCGTGGGACGAGGTCTTCGACTGGTACGTCGAGCTGTCCAAGACGACGTTCTTCGCGGGCGGCGAGCAGGCCAAGGTCTCCGGCCGGGTCCTCGGCGAGGTCCTCGACGTCACCCTGCGCCTTCTTCACCCGATCGTCCCCTTCGTCACGGAGACCCTGTGGACCACGCTGACCGGAGGCGAGTCCGTCGTCGTCGCCGAGTGGCCCGCGGACTCCGGCTTCCGTGACGAGGCGGCCGAGAAGGAGATCGAGCTCGTCCAGCAGGTCGTCACCGAGGTCCGCCGCTTCAAGGGCGACCAGGGGCTCAAGCCCGGCCAGAAGGTCCCGGCCGAGCTGACCTTGACCGGCACCGCGCTCGCCCCGCACGAGGCGGCCATCCGTCAGGTGCTGCGCCTGGAGGCTCCCGGGGACGGCTTCAGCGCCACCGCGTCCCTCCCGGTCGCCGGGGCCACCGTCGCCCTGGACCTGTCCGGCACGATCGACGTGGCGGCCGAGCGCAAGCGCCTCACGAAGGACCTGGAGGCGGCCCGCAAGGAGAAGGCCCAGGCGGAGGGCAAGCTCGGCAACGAGGCCTTCCTGGCCAAGGCCCCGGACAACGTGGTCGACAAGATCCGCGGCCGGCTCGCCAAGGCCGAGGCCGACATCGAGCGGATCGGCGCCCAGCTGGCGTCCCTCCCGCAGAGCTGATGTGCTGACCGCGAAGCCCCCGCACCCCGACCGACCGGGATGCGGGGGCTTCGCCGTGCGCTTTCATCGCCCCACTGCTCCCTCAGGGCCTACCGTGCCGGGCGCTGCGTGCGATGTCGGTGGCCATCCGTAGACTGGGGCCCGTGAGTGAGCCCCGCCCTTCAGACCGGCACGACGCGCCCGATCCCGACGACACCTTCGAGGGGATCGTCGACGAGGCGACCCAGCGCGACCCCGACCTGGCGGTGATCGAGGCCGGGAGCCGCACGCTGCGCACCCACTCGGGCCACCCCCAGGGCGAAGCGGTCCCTGCCCGCCCCGCCGACCCCGAGACCGACAAGGCGCTGCGCGCGGTGGAGCAGGAGCTCGCCGGACGCTGGGGCGAGACCAAGCTGGAGCCGTCCGTCACGCGCATCGCCGCGCTGATGGACGTCCTCGGCGAGCCGCAGCGCGCCTACCCCTCCATCCACATCACCGGCACGAACGGCAAGACCAGCACGGCCCGCATGATCGAGGCCCTGCTCAACGCCTTCGAGCTGCGCACCGGCCGCTACACCTCCCCGCACGTCCAGTCGATCACCGAGCGGATCAGCCTGGACGGTTCCCCGATCGAGCCCGAGCGGTTCATCGAGACGTACGAGGACATCAAGCCGTACGTCGAGATGGTCGACGCCCAGCAGCCCTACCGGCTCTCCTTCTTCGAGGTGCTCACCGGCATGGCGTACGCGGCCTTCGCCGACGCGCCCGTCGATGTCGCGGTCGTCGAGGTCGGCATGGGCGGCACCTGGGACGCCACCAACGTCATCGATTCCACCGTCGCCGTCGTCACCCCGATCTCGCTGGACCACACCGACCGGCTCGGCACCACGCCCGCCGAGATCGCCGGGGAGAAGGCCGGGGTCATCAAGCAGGGCGCCACGGTCATCCTGGCCCAGCAGCCGGTGGACGCCGCGCAGGTCATGCTGAAGAAGGCCGTCGAGGTGGACGCCACCGTGGCCCGCGAGGGCATGGAGTTCGGCGTCGCCTCACGCGAGATCGCGGTCGGCGGACAGCTCCTGACGTTGCGGGGCCTGGGCGGTGAGTACGAGGACATCTTCCTCCCGCTGTACGGGGCCCACCAGGCGCACAACGCGGCCGTCGCGCTCGCCGCCGTCGAGGCGTTCTTCGGCATCGGCGCCGAGCAGGCCCGCTCGCTCGACGTCGACGCGATCCGCAAGGCGTTCGCCTCGGTGCTCTCGCCCGGCCGCCTGGAGGTCGTGCGCTCCAGCCCGACCGTCGTGCTGGACGCCGCGCACAACCCGGCCGGGGCCAGGGCGGCTTCCGAGGGGATCTCCGAGGCGTTCAGCTTCTCCCGGCTGATCGGTGTGGTCGGCACGAGCGGCGACAAGGACGTGCGCGGGCTGCTTGAGGCCTTCGAGCCGATCTTCGCCGAGATCGTCGTCACGCAGAACTCCACCGACCGCGCGATGGACGCGGACGAGCTGGCCGCGATCGCCGTCGAGGTCTTCGGCGACGACCGCGTCCAGGTCGAGCCGCGCCTCGACGACGCCCTGGAGGCGGCGATCACGCTGGCCGAGGAGGACGACGAGTACGCGGGCGCCGGAGTGCTGGTGACCGGATCGGTGATCACGGTCGGCGAGGCCCGGCTGCTGCTCGGAAGGGGTTGAGAAGAAGGATGCGTACGCTCTGCGCCTCGACGCTGATCGGTGAGTTCTTCGTGATCGGCTTCGCCGGTCTCGTGGCGATGAAGCTGGACGACGTCTCCATGGCCGCGGTCTGGACGGTGTGCGGCGTCGGCATGGCGCTGTCCGTGCTGCTGTGCGGAATGATCACCCGCCCCGGCGGCGTCCAGCTGGGCTGGGCGCTCCAGATCGCGCTGGTCCTCAGCGGCTTCGTGGTCCCGATGATGTTCATCCTGGGACTGGTCTTCGGCGGGCTGTGGTGGGCCTCGGTCCACTACGGCCGCAAGGTCGACGAGGCGAAGGCCCGCTGGGCCGCCCAGCAGGAGGCCGGCGAGGCCACGGCCTGAGGCCACTCGACCCGGGGCCCGAACGTGACCCTGGGTGAACCCGGGCGCCGAGCCGTTCCCGTACCCCTGTAATCTCGCCCTCACCGCACCCGTAATGCCTGGCCTTGCAAGGAGCCGCACATGACTCAGCGCACCCTCGTCCTGCTCAAGCCCGACGCCGTCCGCCGTGGCCTGATCGGCGAGATCGTCGGTCGCATCGAGCGCAAGGCCGACTGGCGCATCACCGCGCTGGAGCTGCGCACCCTGGACCAGGAGACGCTGGAGCAGCACTACGGCGAGCACAAGGGCCGCCCCTTCTACGAGCCGCTCGTGGAGTTCATGGCCTCCGGCCCGGTCGTCGCCCTGGTGGCCGAAGGTGAGCGGGTCATCGAGGGCGTCCGCGCCCTGGCCGGCCCCACCGACCCGATCGCTGCCGCGCCCGGGTCCATCCGCGGGGACTTCGGCACGATCACCCGGGAGAACCTCATCCACGCCTCGGACTCCGAGGAGTCCGCGGAGCGAGAACTGAAGCTTTTCTTCCCCGGACTTTCCTGACCCGATCGGCCAAACAGCGCTGTTCGCCTGGGGCGACCGAAGTAATTCGGTCGCCCCTCGGCATAGGGTTCGGTATCGCGGGAACGCATCCCTCCGACATAACGTCACCATGGGTAGGACGGGCACCCGTTCCGCTCACACTGGCGAAGGACCCTCGCGCTGTGTCCGTGCATACAGCACTACGATGGAAGCTTCCACGCCCGCAGCGCCAACCTCGCCTACCAGATCAAGCCATCACCGCTTCCTGGGAAGGCCCGACGCATCCTCATGGGGAACAAGGGGAACTCAATGTCGTTCATCGGCCGTGACATGGCTATCGACCTCGGGACTGCCAACACGCTGGTGTACGTCAGGGGGCGCGGCATCGTCCTGAACGAGCCGTCCGTCGTGGCCATCAACACCAACACCGGCGGAATTCTGGCGGTCGGCTCCGAGGCCAAGAAGATGATCGGGCGCACGCCGGGCAACATCGTTGCCGTGCGGCCGCTGAAGGACGGCGTGATCGCCGACTTCGAGATCACCGAGCGGATGCTCCGCTACTTCATCCTCAAGATCCACAAGCGTCGCTACCTGGCCCGCCCCCGCGTCGTCGTCTGTGTGCCCTCCGGTATCACCGGGGTCGAGCGCCGCGCCGTCATCGAGGCGTCCACGCAGGCCGGTGCGCGCCAGGTGCACATCATCGAGGAGCCCATGGCCGCGGCCATCGGTTCCGGCCTGCCGGTCCACGAGGCCACCGGCAACATGGTCGTCGACATCGGTGGAGGCACCACCGAGGTCGCCGTGATCTCGCTCGGCGGAATCGTCACTGCCCAGTCGATCCGGACCGCCGGTGACGAGCTGGACAACGCGATCATCCAGCACATCAAGAAGGAGTACTCGCTCCTCCTCGGTGAGCGGACCGCCGAACAGATCAAGATCACCATCGGTTCGGCGTACGACCTGGACAAGGACGAGCACACCGAGATCCGCGGCCGCGACCTGGTCTCTGGGCTGCCCAAGACGGTCGTCATCTCGGCCGCGGAGGTCCGCAAGGCCATCGAGGAGCCGGTCAACGCGATCGTCGACGCCGTCAAGACGACGCTCGACAAGTGCCCGCCCGAGCTCTCCGGCGACATCATGGACCGCGGCATCGTCCTCACCGGCGGCGGCGCGATGCTGCGCGGCCTGGACGAACGGCTGCGCCGTGAGACCGGCATGCCGATCCACATCGCCGAGGACCCGCTCGACTCGGTGGCGCTCGGCTCCGGCAAGTGCGTCGAGGAGTTCGAGGCGCTCCAGCAGGTGCTGGACGCCCAGCCGCGCCGCTAGGACGGGCAGAGCACCACCCGATCCGGTGTGCGGACGCTACCGTTCCGCACACCGGATCGTTGATACAGATCGTTGCCGTACGTGTGCTGACGCAGAGGCATCCGCGGAGGCGTACAGACGGGTACGAACATTCCGACGAGGAAGGCACGGCCGCCGCACGTGAGGGACACACGAGAGAGCCGGCTGCTCCTGGTGCTGCTGATCGCCATCGCATTCGCCCTGATCACGGTGGACATCCGGGGCGGCGAGGGGTCACCGGTCGACGGCGCGCGGCACGCCGCCGCCAGGGTCTTCGGCCCGGTCGAGAACGGTGTGGCGGCGGCGGTCAACCCGGTGGGCAACGCCATAGGCGCGGTGCGGGACTCCGGCAACCGGCACGACCGGATCTCCACCCTGGAGAAGGAGAACGCCGCGCTGAAGGCCAGGCTCGGCAGCGACGACCGGACCAACAGCCGCGTGCGCCAGCTCGACGCCATGCTGAAGAACGCCGGCGCCGGACAGTACGGCATCAAGGGCGCCCAGGTCATCGCCATAGGAGCAGCCCAGGGCTTCTCCTGGACGATCACCATCGACGCCGGTTCCGACGACGGCATCCGCCGCGACATGACCGTCCTCAACGGGGAGGGGCTGGTCGGCCGGGTCACCACCGTGGGCCCCGGCACCGCGACGGTCCTGCTCGCCAACGACCCCGACTTCACCGTCGGCACCCGGATGGAGAAGACCGACGAGCTCGGCTTCGCCACCGGCCAGGGCACGCGCCCGCTGTCGGTGCAGTTCCTCAACGGCAAGGCGAAGGTGAAGAAGGGCGACCGGCTCGTCACCTTCGGCTCCAGCAAGGACAAGCCCTTCGTGCCCGGCGTCCCGGTCGGCGAGGTGGTCCGCGTCGACCCCTCCGGCGGCGCGCTGACCCGGACCGCCTACGTGAAGCCGTACGTCGGGTTCACCAAACTCGACATCGTCGGCGTCGTCGTCCAGGCCCCGCGCGAGGACCCCCGCGACATGGTCCTGCCCAAGCAGCCCGTCAAGCCGAAGCCGAAGCCGACCCCCACCGTCACCGTCACCGTCCAGCCCAACGGCGACCTCGTCGACGGCTCGGGCAAGGTCGTCGGCAACATCAACGAGCAGCAGGGCGGTGACGCCGCCGGAGACCAGGCGGGCGACAACCAGCCCGGCACCGCGGACAACGAGGAATAGAGCTGATCCCCATGCGCCTCAACCGGACTCTGCTCTCCACCGCCCTGGTCGTCGTCGCCCTGGTCCTCCAGGTGTCCGTCCTCGCCCGCCTCCAGCTCCCCGGCGCCGTCCCCGACCTGCTGCTCCTCACCGTCCTCGGACTCGCCTTCGTGTACGGGCACGTCAGCGGCGCGCTCATCGGCTTCGGCGCAGGCCTGCTCGCCGACCTGGCCCCGCCCGCCGACCACGCCGCCGGACGCTACGCCCTGGTGCTCTGCGTCATCGGCTACCTCGTGGGCCTGGCCCGGCCGGAGAGCGGGCAGCTCAAGTCGGCCTTCGCCCCGATGGCGGTGGTCGTCGCGGCCGCGATCGGCTCGACCCTGCTCTACGCGGGCGTCGGCGCGCTCGTCGGCGACACGTCCGCCCGCCATGTGGGCCTGGGCGGCCTGCTGTTCACCGCCGCCGTCTACGATCTGCTGCTGGCGCCCTTCACCGTGCCGCTGATCATGGCGCTGGCCAGACGTACCGAGAACGACCCGGTCTCCGAGGCCTCCGGCGGCAGCAACGACGTCGCCGCGGGCTGGCTCTCCTCCGGAACCGGGCTGCGGATCGGCAACCAGCGAGGCGGGCTGCGCGTCAAGGCCGCCCGCAACCGGGCCTCCCGCGCGGGCCGCATCAAGGGGGTCAAGCGACTGTGAAGCCGTACGCGACCGGAGGGCACCGGGGGCGCCGCGTGAGGCTGTGCTCCCCGGGGGACGCCCCCCGTACCCCCAGCCGAACCACGACCGGGGGCGCCCTGTGAGCAACATCCCCGAGACCGGGCGGACCCAGCGGGTCCAGATCCGGCTCATGGTCATCCAGGTCCTCGTCTTCTCCCTGCTGCTCACCCTCGGCGGCCGCCTCTGGTACCTCCAGATCCGCAACGGCGACGAGTACACCGCCGAAGCCGCGGGCAACGGGGTGCAGCAGGTCGTCCAGCCCGCCGTACGCGGCTCGATCCTCGACGCCCGCGGCGTACCGCTCGCCGACAACGAGACCCGGCTCGTCGTCTCCGCCAGCCGTACCGAGCTGCTGAAGATGAAGGACGACGGTGTCGAGGTCCTCACCCGGCTCGCCGACGTCCTGAACATGAAGCCGAAGGACGTCCAGGACAAGATCCGCCTCTGCGACTCCAAGACCCCCCAGCCCTGCTGGAACGGCTCGCCCTACCAGCCGATCCCGGTCACCGACGAGGCCACCACCCAGCAGGCACTCCAGATCCGCGAGCGGGCCGAGGACTTCCCCGGCATCACCGCCGAACCCACCGCCGTACGCCGCTACACCGCACCCGGCAAGGCGAGGACCGCACAGGTCCTCGGCTATCTGTCGCCCGTCACCGACGAGGAGATCCAGGAGGCGCAGGACGGCCCGTCGCCCTACCTCCGCTCCGACCAGGTCGGCCGCTCCGGCCTGGAGCGCACGTACGACAAGGAGCTGCGCGGCAAGGCGGGCGTCACCCGCTACGAGGTCGACAACCTCGGCCGCGTCCTGGGCGAGGCGGAGAACGACCCGGCGGTGTCCGGCTCCAGCCTCGTCACGAGCATCGACGCCCGCGTTCAGGCGGTGGCCGAGTACGAGCTCGCCGCCGCCATGAAGAAGATGCGCGGCGAGACCGACAAGATCACCGGCCGGAAGTACGAGGCCGACTCCGGCGCCGTCGTCGTCATGGAGTCGAAGACCGGCCGCATCGTGTCGATGGCCTCCCAGCCCGACTACGACCCCAACGCCTGGGTCGGCGGCATCTCCGGCAAGGAGTACGCCAAGCTCACCAGCGAGAAGTCCAACTACCCGCTGCTCAACCGGGGCATCCAGGGCCAGGCGCCCGCCGGATCGATCTTCAAGGTGGTCTCGGCGAGCGCCGCCGTGCGGGCCGGGCACGACTTCAACGACCGCTACAACTGCAGCAGCTCCTACAGCCTCGGCAGCCAGACCTTCGCCAACTTCGAGTCCAAGGGGCACGGCCCCATCACTCTCGGCGACGCGCTCAAGTACTCCTGCAACACCGTCTTCTACCGCCTCGGCCACGAGGAGTGGGCGCGGGACGGCGGCATAAAGCCGAAGAAGGACGCCAAGGACTGGTTCTACCGCACCGCCCGTGACTTCGGGCTCGGCTCCGAGACCGGCATCGACCTGCCCAACGAGGTCAAGGGGCGCATCCCCGACCGCCAGTGGAAGCAGGACTTCTGGAAGGCGAACAAGGACGCCTGGTGCAAGCAGGGCAAGAAGGGCGGCACCTACGTCCAGCAGATCGCCTACGAGAACTGCCTCGAAGGCAACCAGCTCAAGGCCTACGACAGCATCAACTACGCGATCGGGCAGGGGGACGTCCTCGTCACCCCCATCCAGATGGCCACCGCCTACGCCGCCATCAGCAACGGCGGCACCCTCCACGCCCCCACCGTGGGCAAAGCCGTGATCAGCCCCGACGGCAAGAACGTCCAGGAGATCAAGCCCAAGGCCACCGGGAAGCTGCCGGTCGACGCCCAGACCATCAAGGACCTCGACAAGGGCCTGCGCTCGGTGGTCGAGCCCGGCGGCACCGCCGCCTGGCGGTTCGGCGGCTGGCCGCAGGACAAGATCCCGATGCGGGCCAAGACCGGCACCGCCCAGGTGTACGGCAAGCAGACCACCTCGTGGTTCGCGACCTACACCGACGACTACACGATCGTCATGACGATCTCCCAGGCCGGCACCGGCTCCGGCGCCTCCGGGCCCGCCGTCCGCAAGATCTACGACGCGCTCTACGGCCTCGACGCCGAGGGCAACCAGGACCTGAAGAGGGCCCTGCTGCCGAAGCCCCAGAAAGCGCTGCCGAAGATCCAGCCGGACGGCTCGATCCACGCACCGAAGGTCGAGCCCTACGACCCCGCCCCGGTCGAGCCGGAAGGACAGCCGGTGGAGCCGGAAGAACAACTGCCCGTGCAGCCCACGGGCCAGCCGGGACTCACCGGATCACCGGCGACCACGGGGAGGCAGCCCTGATGGCAGGTGGATTCTCCGTCTCCCGCTACGGCCCCGACGAGGGCTCCTGGGCCAAGCTGACCGCCCGCGACTCCCTCGCACGGCGGCTGGACTGGCCGCTGCTCGGGGCATCGCTCGCGCTCTCCTTCCTCGGCGCGCTGCTGGTCTGGTCCGCGACCCGCAACCGCGACCACCTCACCCAGGGCGACCCGTACTTCTTCCTCCTCCGGCACGCCCTGAACACCGGCATCGGCCTCATCCTGATGACCGCCACGATCTGGCTCGGCCACCGCACCCTGCGCGGCGCCGTCCCGGTCCTCTACGGCGCCTCCGTGCTGCTGGTCATGGCCGTCCTCACCCCGCTCGGCACCACGATCAACGGCGCGCACGCGTGGATCAAGCTCCCGGCCGGCTTCTCGATCCAGCCCTCCGAGTTCACCAAGATCACCATCATCCTGGTGATGGCGATGCTGCTGGCCGCCCGCGTCGACGCGGGCGACCAGGCCCACCCCGACCACCGCACCGTCGCCAAGGCGCTCGGCCTCGCGGCGATCCCCATGGCCGTCGTCATGCTGATGCCGGACCTCGGCTCGGTGATGGTCATGGCCGTCATCGTCCTCGGTGTGCTGCTGGCCTCCGGCGCCTCCAACCGCTGGGTCTTCGGCCTCCTCGGCGCGGGCGCGGGCGGGGCAGTCGCCGTCTGGCAGCTAGGGCTGCTCGACGACTACCAGATCGCCCGCTTCGCCGCCTTCGCCAACCCGGCGCTCGACCCGGCGGGCGTCGGCTACAACACCAACCAGGCCCGGATCGCGATCGGCTCCGGCGGACTCACCGGCACGGGGCTCTTCCAGGGCACCCAGACCACCGGCCAGTTCGTCCCCGAGCAGCAGACCGACTTCGTCTTCACCGTCGCCGGTGAGGAGCTGGGCTTTCTCGGCGCCGGGCTGATCATCCTGCTCCTGGGCGTCGTCCTGTGGCGCGCCTGCCGGATCGCCCGCGAGACGACCGAGCTGTACGGCACGGTCGTCGCCGCCGGGATCATCGCCTGGTTCGCCTTCCAGGCCTTCGAGAACATCGGCATGACGCTCGGCATCATGCCGGTCGCCGGACTGCCGCTGCCCTTCGTCTCCTACGGAGGGTCCTCGATGTTCGCCGTCTGGATCGCGATCGGACTCCTCCAGTCGATCAGGGTGCAACGGCCGATGTCCGCCTGAACCGGCCCCGCAAGGGGTAGGAGCCGGTATATGGCGGACACCAAGCGCGAGATCGAGCGGAAGTACGAGGCCACCGACGCCACCCGGCTGCCCGACCTCGGCCGGGCGGCCGGAGTCGGCCGGGTGGTCCCGCGCGGCCGGACCGAGCTGGACGCCGTCTACTACGACACCGCCGACCTCCGCCTCGCCGCCGACTCCCTCACCCTGCGCCGCAGGACCGGCGGGTCCGACGCGGGCTGGCACCTGAAGTTCCCCGTCGCCACCGGCATCCGGGACGAGATCCACGAACCCCTCGCCGACACCCTGCCCCGCCCGCTGGCCGCCCTGCTCCGCTCCCGGGTCCGCCACGCCGGGCTCGCCCCCGTCGTCCGGCTGCTGTCCTCCCGTGACGTCCAGCACCTGCTGGCCGCCGACGGCACGCTCCTCGCCGAGGTCAGCGTCGACACGGTGCTCGCCGAACGCCTCGCGGGGGAGGGGAGCGGCACCACGGCCACCTGGACCGAGATCGAGGTCGAGCTGGCCGACGACGGTGACCCCGCCTTCCTGGACGCCGTCGAGAAACGGCTCCGCAAGGCCGGGGTGCGCCCCGCGGAATCCGCCTCCAAACTGGCCCGCGCCCTCGCCGAGACGGCCCCCGTACGCCAGGGGAAGCGGCCGGAGCGGGACGAGCCCCGGACCACGGGCGACCACGTCCTCGGCTACGTACGGAAACAGATCCGCGCGATCGTCGACCTCGACCCCGCCGTCCGCCGCGACCTGCCCGACTCCGTGCACCGGATGCGCGTCGCCACCCGGCGGCTTCGCAGCGCCTTCAAGACGTACGGGAAGATCCTCGACCGCGAGGTCACCGACCCCGTCGGCGCCGAGCTCAAGTGGCTGGCCGCCGAACTCGGCGTCGACCGCGACCAGGAGGTCCTGGACGACCGGCTCAGCAGCCGGATCGAGGCCCTGCCCGCCCCCCTGACCCTCGGCCCGGTGCGCGGCCGGCTCCGCGCCTGGTCGGCCGCCCGCCGCACCGGATCGCGCCGCAGGATCATCGCCGTACTGGACGGGAAGCGGTATCTGGCGCTCCTGGACACCCTCGACGCGCTCGCCGCCGACCCGCCCCTGCGCCCCGCCGCGTCCCGCGATCCCGACAAGGCCCTGCCCCGCGCCCTGCTCAAGGACTACGGCCGCCTCGCCACCCGCATCGGCCACGCCCTCGACCAGCCGCCGGGGCCCGAGCGGGACACCGCGATGCACGAGGCCCGCAAGGCCGCCAAACGCGCCCGGTACGCGGGGGAGGCGGCCAGGCCCGCGCTCGGCGGGCCCGCCAAGCGCTTCGCCAAACGGATGAAGGCCGTGCAGACCGTCCTCGGCGACCACCAGGACAGCGTCGTCGCCCGCGAGGCCCTGCGCACCCTCGGCATCCAGGCGCACGCGGCGGGGGAGTCCGCTTTCACCTGGGGCCTCCTGTACGGCCAGGAGGAGGCGGCCGCCGACGCCCGGGAGCGCGAGCTGCCCGAGGTATGGGCCCGGGCCTCGGCCCCGGCACTGCGGGCGGATCTGGGGCACCGCTGACCGGGGTACGCTGGATGGTCACCCCTGCCGGCTCACGAAGGTTCGCGAGATGTCTGCCGCATCGGTCTTCCCACAGCTCGAAGCTCTGCTCCCGCATGTGCAGAAGCCCATCCAGTACGTCGGCGGTGAGCTGAACTCCACCGTCAAGGAGTGGGACAGCTGCGACGTCCGCTGGACCCTCATGTACCCCGACGCCTACGAGGTCGGACTCCCCAACCAGGGCGTCATGATCCTCTACGAGGTACTGAACGAACGCGAGGGCGTCCTCGCCGAGCGCACGTACAGCGTCTGGCCGGACCTCGAAGCGCTGATGCGCGAGCACGGCGTGCCGCAGTTCACCGTGGACAGCCACCGCCCCGTCGGCGCGTTCGACGTCTTCGGGCTGAGCTTCTCCACCGAGCTCGGCTACACCAACATGCTCACCGCCCTGGACCTCGCGGGCATCCCGCTGGAGTCCAAGGACCGCGACGTGGACCACCCGATCGTCCTCGCGGGCGGCCACGCCGCGTTCAACCCCGAGCCGATCGCGGACTTCATCGACTGCGCGGTCATCGGCGACGGCGAGCAGGCCGTCCTGGAGATCACCGAGATCATCCGCGCCTGGAAGGCCGAGGGCCGCCCCGGCGGCCGCGACGAGGTGCTCTTCCGGCTGTCGAAGACCGGCGGCGTCTACGTCCCGCGCTTCTACGACGTCGAGTACCTCCCCGACGGCCGCATCGGCCGCGTCGTGCCCAACCGGTCCGGCGTGCCGTGGCGGGTCTCCAAGCACACGGTGATGGACCTCGACGAGTGGCCCTACCCCAAGCAGCCCCTCGTCCCGCTCGCGGAGACCGTGCACGAGCGGATGTCCGTGGAGATCTTCCGCGGCTGCACCCGCGGCTGCCGTTTCTGCCAGGCCGGCATGATCACGCGCCCCGTGCGGGAGCGAAGCATCACCGGCATCGGCGAGATGGTCGACAAGGGCCTCAAGGCCACCGGCTTCGAAGAGGTCGGCCTGCTCTCCCTCTCCTCCGCGGACCACAGTGAGATCGGCGACATCGCCAAGGGCCTCGCCGACCGCTACACCGAGGACAAGGTCGGCCTCTCGCTGCCCTCCACCCGCGTCGACGCGTTCAACGTGGACCTGGCCAACGAGCTGACCCGCAACGGCCGCCGCTCCGGTCTCACCTTCGCCCCCGAGGGCGGCTCCGAGCGCATGCGCAAGGTCATCAACAAGATGGTCTCGGAGGAGGACCTGATCCGCACGGTCTCCACGGCGTACGGCAACGGCTGGCGCCAGGTGAAGCTGTACTTCATGTGCGGCCTGCCCACCGAGACCGACGAGGACGTCCTCCAGATCGGCGACATGGCGGTCAACGTCATCGCCAAGGGCCGCGAGGTCTCCGGGCAGAACGACATCCGCTGCACCGTCTCCATCGGCGGCTTCGTGCCCAAGCCGCACACGCCCTTCCAGTGGGCCCCGCAGCTCTCCGCCGAGGAGACCGACGCCCGGCTGAAGAAGCTCCGGGACAAGATCCGCGGGGACAAGAAGTACGGCCGCTCCATCGGCTTCCGCTACCACGACGGCAAGCCCGGCGTCGTCGAGGGACTCCTCTCGCGCGGCGACCGCCGGGTCGGCTCCGTCATCCGCGCGGTCTACGAGTCCGGCGGCCGCTTCGACGGCTGGCGCGAGCACTTCAGCTACGACCTCTGGATGAACTGCGCGGAGAAGACGCTCCCCGAGTACGGCGTCGACGTCGCCTGGTACACCACCCGCGAGCGCACCTACGAGGAGGTCCTGCCCTGGGACCACCTCGACTCCGGCCTGGACAAGGACTGGCTGTGGGAGGACTGGCAGGACGCGCTCGACGAGACCGAGGTCGAGGACTGCCGCTGGACCCCCTGCTTCGACTGCGGCGTCTGCCCGCAGCTCGACCTGGACATCCAGATCGGCCCGACGGGTAAGAAGCTGCTCCCGCTGAGCGTGGTCAACAAGTAACGCGTCCCCGAGCACCGGAGCGGGCCCGGTCCGGCAACCGCCGACCGGGCCTGTGCGTCATTCACGGCATGGACGACAGCAGCCACCACCAGGCACCAGACCGGTCCGCGCCCGAGACCGCCCTGACCCGGCTGATCAGGATTCCGGTGCGCATCGTGGTGCTGGTCGTGGTCCTGCCCGTCCGCATGGCCTGGGACCTGCTGGCCGCCGGCCGGCACGCCCTCGACCGGACCGTGCTGCCCCCGGTCCGGCGGGCGCTCGAAGCCTCGGCCGGCGCCCTGGGGCGGGGCCTGGAGTGGCTGTTCGGCTCCATCGGCTGGGCCCTGGGGTGGCTGATCGGCATGTTGGTGCTCAAGCCGCTGAGGTGGCTGTACACCTCGGTCCTCACCCCGCTCGGGCACGGCCTGCGCTGGATCGGCACCGCCCTGCTGGCCCCGGCGGCACGCGGCATCGGGACCGGCTTGGTCTGGCTGCTCACGAAGGCGGGCCAGGGCACCGGCTGGCTGCTCGCCGTGCTCCTCGTCCTGCCCGCGGCCGTCCTGTGGCGGTACGTACTCGTCCCGGTGGCCCGGTACGGCGTGGTCGTCCCGCTGGTCTGGCTGTACGGCAACGTCCTCACCCCGATCGGCCACGGCGCGGCCTGGTTCCTCGCAGCCATCGGGCGGGGCGCCGCCTGGGCCGCCGGGCTCCTGTGGCAGGGGGTCGCGGCGGTCGCCCGGGGCCTGGGAGCCGTCGCCGTATGGCTGGTCATGACGTTGATCGTGGCCCCGGCCTCCTGGACGTACCGCCGCGTCCTCACCCCCGTCGGCCGGGAGATCGCGGACGCCGCCGAGGTCGCCTGGCGCATCGCCGGATACCTCTCCCGCGCGGTCGGCCGGGGCCTCGCCTGGCTCGCCCGGCACCTGATCGGGGCCCCGGCCTCCTGGGCGTACCGCACCGTGTGCACCCCGGTCGGCCACTTCGTGCGCGACGCCGTGTGGGCCCCGGCGCGGCGCGCCGCCGTCGAGGCGGGCCACGCCGCCCGCTCGGCCCTCGCCACGGCCCGGGAAACCGTGCGCCAGGCCCGCCGGGACGCCTGGCGCGCACTGGCCGGCGGCACGAGCGGCGCACGGTCCGGGGAACCGGTGGAGGCCCCTGCGCGTACTCTGGGTAGTACAACGACTGTCCCCAGCGCGGCGCAGGCATCCGAGAGCGCCCCGCTCGGCGAGAAACTCGTCAAGCGGGTGTGAGCCGGAGCGGCACCCCGGGGACCACCCGTATATTTCGTGGGCGGCGCTCCACCGCGCCCGCCCCGCACCGAGGAGAAGAACCACTGGGCAAGCGACAGCCCGAAGGCCCGCCGCCCGCACCGGCAGTGCAGCGCATCCGCCTGCGCTACACCAAGCGCGGCCGCCTCCGGTTCACCAGCCACCGCGACTTCCAGCGGGCCTTCGAGCGGGCACTGCGCCGCTCCGAGGTGCCGATGGCGTATTCGGCGGGCTTCACCCCGCACCCCAAGGTCAGCTACGCCAATGCCGCACCCACCGGCACGGGCAGCGAGGCCGAGTTCCTGGAGATCGCCCTCACCGAGGCGCGTGACCCCGACGTCCTGCGCGCCCTGCTCGACGAGTCGCTGCCGGACGGCCTCGACATCGTCGACGCGGTGGAGGCCCGCACCTCGGGCCTCGCCGAACGGCTCACCGCGTCCGTCTGGGAGATGCGCCTGGACGGCGTCGACCCCGAGGACGTCCGCACAGCCGTGGCCGCGTTCAACGACGCCGAGACCGTCGAGGTCCAGCGCAAGGCGAAGAACGGCATCCGGACCTTCGACGCCCGCGCCGCCGTCGCCGATCTGCGGGTCGTCGACGCCCCGGCCGATAGGCCGGGCGAGCGGCCCTGTGCGATACTGCGCCTGGTTGTGCGGCACGTGACACCTGCCGTGCGACCCGACGACGTCCTGTCCGGTCTCCGAGCTGTGGCCGACCTGGCGCCGCCTGTCCCCGCTGCGGTGACGAGGCTGGCGCAGGGGCTCTTCGACGAGGAGTCCGGCACGGTGACCGACCCGCTCGCGCCCGACCGCGAGGCCGCCCCGACCGCACATCCCGCGGTCGCCGGGGCAGCCGTCGCGACGGCGCCGGAAGGTGCAGGTTCCGCGTAAGGCGGTCGTTGTAGCGCAGCCCTCCGACTCGGGAGCCACCTGGGTCGGGCCGCGCACTGACCCACAAGACTTTCGCCAGGCCGTACGCACACCGCATACGGAACCGGCGAGCCAGACATCAGCTCCCGTGCGGCGCCCGCGCCCCGGACGGCGGTATCGCACCACTGCGGACCGAGCCGGACCGGAATCAGACGCGGCGCCCGGGAGCACGACGGGAGAACCGCCCGCATGCCTCAGCCGAACGAACCCGGCACGACCGGGAACAACGACGAGAACACCCCCGGGGACAAGCTGCCGCCGCGCCGCCGGCGCCGCGCCGCCTCCCGCCCGGCGGGCCCGCCCGGCGCCGCCGTGACGCCGGTCGAGGACGTCACGCCGGCCATACCGGCCGCCGAGTCCGCCGCCCCGGCCCCGGACGACACACCCGGGGAAACGGTCACCGAGACCGCCCCTCCCGCCCGAACCCGCCGCCGCGCCGTGCGCAAGGCCACCGCCCCCGCCGGCGCCCCGGCGCCGGTGCAGAGCACCGAGGCCGTCGAGACCGCAGCCCCCGCCGCCGAGTCCGTCGCGGAGCCCGCCGTGGAGGAGGAGTCCGCCGCGCCCGCGCCGCGCACCCGCCGCCGTGCGGTCCGCAAGGCGACCGCGCCCGCCGGTGCGCCGCAGCCCGCCGAGGCCGCCGCCCCGGTCGTCGAGACCCCGGCCGAGCCGGCCCCGGAGGCCGACCCCGAGGACGAGACCGTGGCCGCCGTGGAGACCGTCGAGGAGACCCCGGCCCCCCGCCGCCGCCGCGCGTCCCGCAAGGCCACCGCCCCCGCAGGGACCCCGCAGTCCGCCGAGGCCGCCATCGTGATCGAGCCCGCTGAGGCCGCCGTCGTGACCGCGCCCGCCGAGGCCGCCGCGCCCGTCGCCGAGGCCCCCCGTGGCCGCACCCGCCGCCGTGCCTCGGCCCCCGCCGGTGCGCCGCAGGCCGCCGCGCCCGTCACGCCTGCCGCCGAAACGGCTGCCGAGTCGGCGCCCGTCGCCGCCGCCCCCGCCGCCGAGGCCGAGGAGACGCCCTCCCCGCGCACCCGCCGTCGCGCGTCCCGCAAGGCCACCGCGCCCGCCGGAGCCCCCCAGGCCGGCGACGAGACCGCCGCCCCGGAGGAGGAGGCTGCCGAGACCGGCGAGAGCCTGCCCGCCGCCGTGGCCGAGGAGCTCGCCGCCGAGGCCGACGAGGTCGAGGAGGCGGCTCCGCGCGGACGCCAGCGCCGCCGCGCCACCTCCGCCGCGGGCCGCCCCGAGTTCACCGCCAAGACCGATGAGCCCACCCGTAAGGGCCGCCGCGCGACCCGCCCCGCGGTCGCCGTCTTCCAGGCCCCGGTCTTCGCCGAGCCCATGTTCCAGACCCCCGAGACGGCGGCCGCCGCCGCTGCGGCGGCCGGTTCGACCTCGCCGTACGACGAGGTCGACGAGGCCGAGGAGCAGCAGACCGCCGAGGCCGAGCAGAGCACCGCGCCCGCCGAGGCCGCGCCGCAGGACCGCTCGCGTCGCCGTCGCCGCCGCCGTGGCGAGGCCGTCGAGACCGAGCAGGCCGCCGAGCCCGCCGCCCCGGTGGCCCCGGTGGAGGAGCCCGCCGAGCCGCAGGCCGCCGAGGCCGAGGCGGACGCCGAGCAGGAGGGCGAGGACACCGACGAGTACGGCGACCGTCCCTCGCGCCGCCGTCGTCGCGGGGGCCGTCGCCGCCGCCGCGGCGAGGCCGGTGACACGGACGAGGCCGAGCAGAACGGGGACGAGGCGCGGGCCGCGTCCCGTTCCGGCGAGGTCCCCGCCGAGGACGAGTCCGCCCCGGTGCAGGACGCCGACGAGACCGACGAGGACGAGGACTCCTCGGCCTCCGGGTCGAGCAGCAGCCGCCGTCGTCGCCGTCGCCGTCGCCGCAGCGGTGACGCCGCCGAGGCCGACCACGGCACCGCCGACGACCCGGAGCGTACGGTCGTCAAGGTCCGCGAGCCCCGCAAGAAGGAGGAGCGCGAGCCGGGCACCGGCTTCGACGAGGTCCAGTCCATCAAGGGCTCGACCCGTATGGAGGCCAAGAAGCAGCGCCGCCGCGAGGGCCGCGAGCAGGGCCGCCGCCGGGTCCCGATCATCACCGAGGCGGAGTTCCTGGCACGCCGCGAGGCCGTCGAGCGCGTGATGGTCGTCCGCCAGAACGGCGAGCGCACCCAGATCGGCGTCCTTGAGGACAACGTGCTCGTCGAGCACTACGTCAACAAGGAGCAGGCCACCAGCTACGTCGGCAACGTCTACCTGGGCAAGGTCCAGAACGTACTGCCGTCCATGGAGGCCGCCTTCGTCGACATCGGCAAGGGCCGCAACGCCGTCCTGTACGCCGGTGAGGTCAACTTCGAGGCGCTCGGCATGGCCCACGGGCCGCGCCGCATCGAGACCGCGCTCAAGTCCGGCCAGTCGGTCCTGGTCCAGGTCACCAAGGACCCGATCGGCCACAAGGGCGCGCGTCTGACGAGCCAGGTCTCGCTGCCCGGCCGCTACCTCGTCTACGTGCCCGAGGGCTCGATGACCGGGATCAGCCGCAAGCTGCCCGACACCGAGCGCTCCCGCCTCAAGTCCATCCTCAAGAAGATCGTCCCCGAGGACGCGGGCGTCATCGTGCGCACAGCCGCCGAGGGTGCGAGCGAGGACGAGCTGCGCCGTGACGTCGAGCGGCTCCAGCAGCAGTGGGAGGACATCCAGAAGAAGGCGAAGGGCACCAGCGGCTCCAACGCGCCGACGCTGCTCTACGGCGAGCCGGACATGACCGTCCGGGTCGTCCGCGACATCTTCAACGAGGACTTCTCCAAGGTCATCGTCAGCGGTGACGACGCCTGGGAGACCATCCACGGTTACGTCTCGCACGTGGCGCCCGACCTCACCGAGCGGCTCTCGCGCTGGACCTCCGAGGTCGACGTCTTCGCGACGTACCGCATCGACGAGCAGCTGATGAAGGCGCTGGACCGCAAGGTCTACCTGCCCAGCGGCGGTTCGCTGGTGATCGACAAGACCGAGGCGATGGTCGTCGTCGACGTCAACACCGGCAAGTTCACCGGCCAGGGCGGCAACCTGGAGGAGACCGTCACCAGGAACAACCTGGAGGCGGCCGAGGAGATCGTGCGTCAGCTGAGGCTGCGCGACCTCGGCGGCATCGTCGTCGTCGACTTCATCGACATGGTCCTGGAGTCCAACCGGGACCTGGTGCTGCGGCGCCTGCTGGAGTGCCTGGGCCGCGACCGCACCAAGCACCAGGTCGCCGAGGTCACTTCGCTGGGCCTGGTCCAGATGACCCGCAAGCGGGTGGGTCAGGGCCTGCTGGAGTCCTTCTCCGAGACCTGCGTCCACTGCAACGGGCGCGGTGTCATCGTCCACATGGAGCAGCCGACGTCCGTAGGCGGCGGTGGCGGCGGCAAGAAGTCCCGCAAGCGCGGCCGCGGCGGCTCCGGCCAGGACCACGAGCACGGCCACGACGACCAGGCGGTCATCGACACCGAGACGGAGACCGAGGCCGAGCTGGCCGCCGAGGTCGCCGCCCCGGTGGCGGTGGAGCCCGAGGTCACCGCGGACGAGGAGTTCTACAGCAGCCCGGCCGAGGCCGAGGCGGCCGCCTCGCGCGGCCGTGGCCGCCGTCGGTCCTCCCGCAAGGCGTCGGCCCCGGCCGGCACGCCGAGGACGGAGGCCCCCGCCGAGGCTCCGGTGGCCGAGGCCGCACCCGGGCCGGTCGCGGAGACCCCGGTGGTCGAAACCCCCGTCGCGGAAGCCCCGGTCGCCGAGGCGGCCGAAGCGGCCGAGCCCGCACCGGCCCCCGAGGCTCCGGCCGAGGCCGCGCCCCAGGGCCGTACGCGCCGCCGGGCCACCCGCAAGGCGTCCGCCCCGGCGGGCTCGCCGAAGCAGGCCGAGGCCGCCGAGCCGGTCCGGCCCGCCGAGCCCGCCACGGACCCGGTCGCGGTCGAGGACCCGGTCGTCGAGGCCCCCGAGGCTCCGGCCCCCGAGGCCCCGGCGGAGAAGGCCCCCGAGGCCGAGGCCCCCGTGGCCGCCCCGCCGCGTGCCCGGCGCCGGGTGACCCGCAAGGTCACGGCTCCGGCGGGCTCGCCCACGGGGTCGGACGAGGCAGCGGTGGTCGTGGTCGTATCGACTCCCGAGGCGCCCGAGGCTCCTGAGACTCCCGAGGCGAAGGCCCCGGAGTCCGCGGAGACCCCGGAATCCACGGAACCGGCACCGGCGAAGAAGACGGCCCGCAAGGCCGCCGCCAAGAAGGCACCGGCGAAGAAGACGGCGGCCAAGAAGACCGCCGCCAAGAAGACGACCGCGAAGAAGACCACGGCGAAGACGGCCACGAAGACGGCCGCGAAGAAGGCGACGAAGAAGACCGTCGCCGCCGAGCAGTCGTCGCCCTCCGTGACCGCCTCCGCGCCCTCCGCAGAGGGCGCGCCGTCGGCCGGCTGATGAATTCGTAACCAGTCGTTCACCTTCAGGTGTCCCGCCCCGAACGCATCGGGGCGGGACACCTGCTTTGTTTCGGAACTGATGCGAGCGCCGGTTAACGAGCCTGAAATTGGGCCAGAAATCCCTGATAATGTGACGACGGTTGCCATGCCTGTGAGCGTTCTTCACGAAAACCACAGGCGGTGACAGGTCCCGGCGGCGACAGCGACCGGACCAGATTCCTCGGCAGGGCGTCGGCATCGCGCCGGTGGGGTTACGCGCGACCTCGTGAGACGTCCCGCACCTCAGAGCTCTGCCTGGTAACGAGCTCTTGCGGTGTTCAAGGAGGACGTCCATGACGAGCATCAACGAGCAGCCGATTCCTGCTGCCCGTCCGGTCATCGGGGAAGACGAGATCGAGGCAGCCGTACGGGTGCTGCGCAGCGGTCGCGTCGTGCAGGGGCCGGAGGTGGCGGCCTTCGAGGAAGGCTTCTCGCGGCTGGTCGACGACCGGCACTGCGTCGCGGTCAACTCGGGCACCTCGGCCCTGCACCTGCTGCTGCTCGCCCTGGGCATCGGCCCCGGCGACGAGGTGATCGTCCCGTCCTTCTCCTTCGCGGCCTCCGCGAACGCGGTCCGCCTGGTCGGCGCCGACGTGGTGTTCGCCGACATCGAGCCGGGCAGCTTCGGCCTCGACCCGGCCGCGGTCGAAGCCGCGATCACGCCGCGCACCGCCGCGATCATGCCGGTGCACCTCTACGGCCACCCGGCGGCGATGGACAAGCTCATGCCGATCGCCGACAAGCACAAGCTCGCCGTGGTCGAGGACGCCTGCCAGGCGCACGCGGCGGCCCTGAACGGCACCCCCGTCGGCGCGTTCGGCGCGGGCGGCACCTTCAGCTTCTACCCGACCAAGAACATGCACTCCCTCGAAGGCGGCATGGTCACAACGGCCGACGCCGAACTGGCCCGCACCCTGCGCCTGCTGCGCAACCAGGGCATGGAGCAGCGGTACGCCAACGAGATCGTCGGCGCCAACATGCGGATGACCGACGTGTCCGCCGCCGTCGGCCGCGTACAGCTCGGCAAGCTGGAGGGCTGGACCGAGCAGCGCCGAGCCAACGCCGCCTACCTCGACGCCAACATCACCGCCCCGAGCGTCACCACCCCGCCGGTGGCCGAGGGCGCGCGCCACATCTACCACCAGTACACCGTGCGGATCCGGGGCGACCGGGACGCCGCGATGGCCAGGCTCACCGAGGTGGGCGTCGGCAACGCGGTCTACTACCCGACCCCGATCCACCGCCTGAAGCCCTACTGGGAGCCGGACCAGAAGGCGGGCCGCACCTGGGACCTGCCGGAGACTGAGAAGGCCGCCGCCGAGGTCGTCTCGCTGCCCGTCCACCCCTCCCTCACCGAGGGCGACCTGGAGCGGATCGTCGCCGCCGTGAACTCCCTGGGGGAGAACCTGTGAGCGCCGTACTGAAGGCCGGGCTGATCGGCCTCGGCTCCATGGGCCGCCACCACGCCCGGGTCCTCGCGAGCCTTGAGGGCGTCGAGCTGGTCGCCGTCGTCGACCCGATGGGCGACAAGAACGGCTGGGCCCAGGGCGCCCCCGTGCTCTCCACCGTCGAGGAGCTCATCGCCCTCGGCATCGACTACGCCGTCGTGGCCTGCCCCACCGGCCTGCACGAGGAGGTCGGCCTCCAGCTCGCCGACGCCGGTGTCTGCGCCCTGATCGAGAAGCCGCTCGCCGACACCGTCGAAGGCTCCCGCCGCCTCGTCGAGGCCTTCGAATCCCGCGACCTGGTCGCCGGCGTCGGCCACATCGAACGCTGCAACCCCGCCCTCCTCTCCCTCCGCGCCCGCCTGGAGGCCGGCGAGCTGGGCGACGTCTACCAGGTCGTCACCCGCCGCCAGGGCCCCTTCCCGCACCGCATCGCGGACGTCGGCGTGGTCAAGGACCTGGCCACCCACGACATCGACCTGACCAGCTGGGTCACCGGCCAGGCGTACACCTCGATCGCCGCCCACACCGTCTCCAAGTCCGGCCGCCCGCACGAGGACATGGTCTCCGCGGTCGGCCAGCTGTCCGACGGCACGATGGTCAACCACCTGGTCAACTGGCTGAGCCCGCTCAAGGAGCGCTTCACCTCGGTCACCGGCGAGCGCGGCTGCTTCATCGCCGACACCCTCACCGCCGACCTCACGTTCCACTCCAACGCCGCCGTCACCACCGAGTGGGAGGCGCTGCGCGCGTTCCGCGGGGTCGCCGAGGGCGACATGATCCGCTACGCCATCCCCAAGCGCGAGCCGCTGCTTGTCGAGCACGAGCTCTTCCGCGACGCTGTACAGGGCAAGCCCGCCGACATCTGCACGCTGCGCCAGGGGCTTCGTACGGTGGAGGTGGCTGCCGCCGTGCTGGAGTCCGCCACGAACAGCACCACGGTGCGGTTCTCGGCGGACCGGGAAAAGGCAGGGGCCGAATAGGTGACCACACCCGATGTCACGGTCGTCGTAGCCGTCTACAACACGATGCCGTACCTCACCGAGTGCCTCAATTCGCTGGTGGGCCAGAGCATCGGTCTTGAGCGGCTGCAAGTCGTGGCGGTCGACGACGGTTCGACGGACGACAGCGGCAAGGAACTCGACCGCTTCGCGCAGCTGTACCCGGACGTCTTCACGGTGGTCCACCAGCCCAACTCGGGCGGTCCGGCGGCACCGAGCAATCGCGCCCTCGACCTGGCGACCGGCCGTTTCGTGTACTTCATCGGCTCGGACGACTATCTCGGCGAAGAGGCGCTGGAGCGGATGGTCGCCTGTGCCGACGCCAACGAGTCCGACGTCGTCGTCGGCAAGATGGTCGGAACGAACGGGCGCTACGTCCACCAGAAGCTGTACACCGGCAACCGTGACGTCACCCTCGACGACTCCGCGCTGCCCTTCACGCTGGCCAACACCAAGCTCTTCCGCCGTGAACTGGTGGAGAAGCACGGCCTCCGCTTCCCCGAGGACCTGCCGGTCGGCAGCGACCAGCCGTTCACCATCGAGGCGTGCGTCCGGGCCCGGAAGATCTCCGTGATCTCCGACTACACCTGCTACTACGCGGTCAAGCGCGGCGATGCCAGCAACATCACCTACCGGGCGAACCACCTGGCCCGGCTCCGCTGCACCGCAAGGATCATGGAGCACACCGCCGCTCTGATCCCCGCGGGTCCGCGGCGTGACGCGGTGCTCAAGCGCCACTTCGACTGGGAGCTCTCCAAGCTTCTCCAGAAGGACTTCCCCGCACTCGACCCGGACACCCGCCGCCAGGTGTGCGAGGGCGTCGGCGCGCTGGTGGACACCTACTTCACCGACGGCCTGCGCGACGGCACGGGAGTCAAGCGCCGCGTGCGCTTCGGCCTGGCCCTGCGCGGCGCAGTGGAGGAGCTCACCCGCGCCATCGCGGAGGAGACCGAGCACGGAGCGCCGCCCTTCCTGCTGGAGGGCGACCGGGCCTTCGCCGTCTATCCAGGATTCCGGGACGCGGACGTCGGCCTCGACGAGCAGTGGTACGAGGTCGCGGAGTCGGTCTCCGGCCGCCTCTCCGCCGGTACGCGGCTGGAGTCGGCCGACTGGGAGCAGCACGGCGAGGAGCTCGCGCTCAGTGTGAAGCTGCGCGTCGGCGTCACCGGCGACACGTCCTCCGCCGTCGTCGCCCTGGCGCAAGGGGCCATGCCGCAGAGCGCGGACAAGGCCGGGGCACGCAAGCTCCCCAAGGACGCCCCGCGCCCGAAGAACACCGGCACGCTCACGGCCGGGACCGCCGAGGACGGCGGCACCCTGCTGACCGCCCGCATCCCGCTCGCCGCCGCGCGCGCCAAGAAGGGCGTCCGCCTCTACGTGGACCTGGCGGGCTCGACGTACGAGATCCCGGTCCGCACCGAAGGGCAGCCGATGCCGCTGGCACGCCGTTGGGGGAGCACCGACCCCCACCGGGTGGCGGCGAACACCAACCCGAAGGGCCGTCTAGTGATCACGACGGCCCCGCTGTGGGAACCGAAGCCCAGCGTGGGCGCACGGCTGCGCCGAACGCTGTCCAGGCCGAAGAGCGTGAGCGCACGGCTGCGCCGCACACTGTCCAGCTCGAAGAGGAAGTAACCCGATGAACATCTGTGTAGTCGCGCTCGGCAAGATCGGACTTCCGCTCGCCGTGCAGTTCGCCGCCAAGGGCCACAAGGTCATCGGCGCGGACGTCAACGAGAAGGTCGTCGAACTGGTCAACGCGGCCACCGAGCCGTTCCCCGGTGAGCACGACCTGGACGTCAAGCTGAAGGAGACGGTCGGCGCCGGTCTGCTCTCCGCCACGACGGACACCACGGCCGCGGTCGCCGCGTCCGACGCCGTCGTGGTCGTCGTCCCCCTCTTCGTGGACGCCGAGGGCACCCCCGACTTCGGCTGGATGGACGCCGCGACCAAGGCCATCGCGGCGGGCCTCAAGCCCGGCACGCTGGTCAGCTACGAGACCACGCTGCCGGTCGGCACGACCCGTACCCGCTGGGCGCCGATGCTGGCCGAGGGCTCGGGTCTCACCCCGGGCGAGGACTTCCACCTCGTCTTCTCGCCGGAGCGCGTCCTCACCGGCCGGGTCTTCGCCGACCTGCGCCGCTACCCCAAGCTCGTCGGCGGCATCGACGAGGCGTCCGCCGCGGCGGGCGTCGCCTTCTACGAGGCCGTGCTCGACTTCGACGAGCGTGAGGATCTGCCCCGCCCGAACGGCGTCTGGGACCTCGGCACGGCGGAGGCCTCCGAGCTGGCGAAGCTCGCCGAGACAACCTACCGCGACGTCAACATCGGCCTGGCCAACCAGTTCGCCCGGTTCGCCGACCGGAACGACATCGACGTCAAGAAGGTCATCGAGGCCTGCAACAGCCAGCCCTACAGCCACATCCACCAGCCCGGCATCGCCGTCGGCGGCCACTGCATCCCGATCTACCCGCGGATGTACCTGTGGAACGACCCGGAGGCCACCGTCGTACGCTCGGCCCGCGAGGCCAACGCCGCGATGCCCGGGTACGCCGTCGACCTGCTGGCCGCCGTCTACGGCGACCTGGACGGCGTCGGAGTCCTGGTGCTGGGCGCGGCCTACCGCGGCGGCGTCAAGGAGACCGCGTTCTCCGGCGTCTTCGGAGTCGTCGAGTCCCTCAAGGCGCGTGGCGCGGTGCCGTTCGTCTCGGACCCGATGTACACCCCCGAGGAGCTGACCGCCCTCGGCCTCATCCCGCACGAGGGCCAGGCCGTCACCGCCGCGATCCTCCAGGCGGACCACGCCGAGTACCGCGAGCTGTCCGCCGCCGACCTCCCGGACGTCCGCGTCCTCGTCGACGGCCGCCGCACCACGGACCCGGCCAACTGGGCGGGCGTCCGCCGCGTGGTCATCGGCGGCTGACGATGACCTGGCTGATCACCGGCGGGGCCGGTTACATCGGGTCCCATGTGGTGCGGGAGATGGCGGGCGATGAGTCCCTCGTCGTCCTCGACGACCTCACCACAGGACGCGCGGAACGTCTTCCCGAAGGCGTCCCGCTCGTCGTGGGTTCGGTCCTGGACCGGGACCTGCTCGACCGGGTGCTGGCCGACCACGCGGTGACCGGCATCGTGCACATCGCGGGCAAGAAGCAGGTCGCGGAGTCCGTCGAACGACCGCTGTACTACTACCGCGAGAACGTCGACGGACTGCGCACCCTGCTGGAGGCGGCGGCCGCGGCAGGGGTCCGGCGCTTCCTCTTCTCCTCGTCGGCGGCGGTCTACGGCATGCCCGACGTCGACCTGGTCACCGAGAAGACCCCCTGCCTGCCGCTCAGCCCGTACGGCGAGACGAAGCTGGCGGGCGAGTGGCTGGTGGCAGCCGCCGGCCGCGCGCATGGCATGGCAACGGCCTCGCTCCGCTACTTCAACGTGGCGGGTGCGGCCTCGGCCGAACTGGGCGACGACGGGGTCTTCAACCTGGTACCCATGGTCTTCGAACGCCTGGAGGCCGACGAGTCGCCCCGGATCTTCGGCGACGACTACCCGACCCCGGACGGCACCTGCGTCCGCGACTACGTCCACGTGGAGGACATCGCCTCCGCCCACGTCGCCGCGGCCCGCCGGCTGGCCCGGGACCCGTCCGCCGAACTGGTCCTGAACATCGGCCGGGGCGAGGGCTCCTCCGTCGCCGAGATGGTCGACATCATCCTCGACGTCACCGGCCGCACCGGCCTGTCCCCGGTCACCGGGGCCCGCCGCCCCGGAGACCCGGCCCGGGTGGTCGCCTCCGTGGACGCCATCGCCAGGGAACTGGACTGGTCGGCCCGGCACGGCATACGCACCATGATCGAGTCGGCGTGGGCGGGGTGGCGGCTGCGGCACGGGCCGCAGGCATCGAGATGAAGCATGCGGCCCGGACCGACCCGGTCATCGGACGCAACGAAGAACTAAGCCTCAGAAACTCAGCAGAACAGGAATGACTGAAGTGCCAGGCATGGACGAGCGCAGCGGACCGCGTCCGCATCTGCTGTACTTCGCGATCGGGTTCCCGCCCGCTGCGAAGAGTTCCGCCTTCCGGATGCGGGAGACCGCCAACCAGTTCGCCGCAGCGGGCTGGGACGTCACCGTCGTCACGATCGCGGAGGAGTCCTGGGTCCGTGACTCCGGCGTGGACCACACGCTCTCGGACTCCGTCGACAAGCGGATCAGGATCGTGGAGCTGCCGCTGTCCCGTGCCGACATGGAGACGGACATCCGTCTGTACTCCGAGGAGCGGGCGCTGAACCCCGTCAAGTGGCTGAACGGCTTCCGGACCGAGGCGCTCAAGAGCTTTCCCGAGCCGGTCTTCGGAGGCTGGCGGAGCGCCCTGGAGACCGCCGCGCTCGATCTGTACCGCGAGCGGCCGGCCGACCTCGTCCTGGCCAGCTGCACCCCGTACGTTCAGCTCGCCGCTGTCCGCAGGCTCTGGGAGGAGCACCGCGCCCCGTACGCGGTGGACTTCCGCGACGGTTGGTCCCTGGACGTCGTCGACGGCGTCGAGGCGTTCCCGAAGGACTCCGAGGCCGGGCGGTGGGAGGCGGATCTGCTGGAGAACGCCCTGTCGCTCTGGGTGGTCAACGACCAGATCGCCGACTTTTACCGGGCCCGCTACCCCGAGCACGCCGAGCGCATCTACGTCGTGCGCAACGGCTACGACCGCGCGAGTGTCCCTGAGGTCCGGCCCCGCTCCTCGGCAGGGCGGAGCCTGGTCTTCGGGCACCTGGGCACGGTCAGCTTCTCCGTCCCGCTGCTGGAGTCCGTCCTCTCCGCCTGGCGTACCGCCCGGGAACGGGAGCCGCTGCTCGCCGACGCCCGGTTCGAGGTGCGCGGGCATATCGGCGCGGGCTCCAACCGCGAGGCCAACCGGCACATCGAGGTGCTGCGCGCGGCGGCCGACGACGGCGTGGCTGTGGGTGGCCCTGTGCCGAAGGCCGAGGTTGCCGATGTGTACGGCGCCTGGGACGCACTGGTGCTCGTCATCATCGGCGGGCCGTTCATGACCTCCGGCAAGGTCTACGAGTACATGGCCACAGGGCTGCCGATCGTCTCCATGCACGCGGCTGACCACGATGCCTCACGCCTGCTGGACGGCCGACCGCTGTGGACCGGACCCCGTGGCCTGGACGAGGACCGCCTCGCCGACGCGTTCTGCGAGGCCGCCCGCATGGCCGTGGAGGCCTCGCCCGAGCAACGCACGGCCGCCCGTGACCACGGAACCGAATACGCCCGTGATTCCCTGATGGCAACCGCCGTAGCGGGGCTGACCGCCCAGGCACTCGCCGAGAAGCCCGTACTTTCCGGAGGTTCCGGATCATGACCGACGTACTGATGATCGCGGGTTCGACGCCCAAGCAGGCCGTCATCGCCGCGGCAGTGGAGAAGTTCCAGCAGCTCGGCGCCCGGGTCCACCTCCTCGGCAACTTCAAGGCCGCGGACATCGACGCCGACCTGGGCTGGGCCACCGTGCGCAAGGTGCCCGAGAGCGGTCCGGCGAGCAAGCACATGCAGCGCAAAATGGACGCGATGAGCTCCCCCGAGCGGCTCTGGTTCCACCTGGAGCACGACCGGACCGCCCGCGCGGTCGTGCGGGCCGCCGAACTGGTCGTCGCGCTCGACAACCGCGCGGTGTACAGCGCTTGGCGCATCGCGCAGTTCCGGCGTCAGCCCGAGGTCTGCAACGGGATCGCCGCAGGTCTCCGCGCCCTGGAGCAGCGCCTGGAGCAGCGCGGCGAACAGGTGCCCGAGCACGTCCCGGGCGCCCTCACCACGGCCACTGACGGGCTGCGACGCCGCGTCCGGGCCTTGCCGGCCGACCTCCTGCGCAACGCCACCGGACCGCTTGCCCTGCGCAGCCGCGCCGGAGCACGCGCCTGGCGCGCCGCAGTCTCGGCGCCGGGTGTTCCGGACACGCTGCGCACGACGGTGACCGAACAGGTCATCGAGGGCATGTGGCTGGCCGGGCGGCAGTCCGGGGCGCTCGTCACGGCCCGCGCGGCTGCCGCGAAGCTTGCCGACCCGGCCATAAGGGCCCGCCTGCTGGACAATGTGGCGAGCAAGGTCATCAAGAACGGCCGCACGCCCGGCAACCTCGCCGAAGCGGTCACCGCCTATCTGGACCTTGCCGACGCCAAGCACGCGTCCGGTGATCTGTCCGCAGCGGCCGACGCCCTGCTGCATGCCACGAAGCTGGCCTTCCACCGTGTCGTCCACATGGATCAGGTCAGCAGTCCACTGGCCGCGGATCCGGCCGGATTCATCGCTCCGTTCAGGAAGTCGACGGCGGCATCCGCCGTGGTCCGGCCGCAGGGCCGGCTGACCCCGGCTGCGGCCCCGCCGAAGGACAGGCCACTGAGGCTCCTCGTCGCCACCTCGGCCAACGTGAACTTCCTGCACCTGATCCGATCGCACTACGAGGACAACCCGGACGTCGAGCTGCGCTTCCTCGACATGGCGGAGCACCCGGGCATGAAGCGGCTCAACGGCGCGGCGCAGCGGCACTTCGAGTACCGCCTCGGGGGCGACCCGCTGTTCGCCCATGCCGCTGAGCAGCAACTGCGGCCCTATCTGGACTGGGCCGACATCGTGTTCGTGGACTGGTGCGCCGCTCCCGCCGCTCTGTTCACCGTGGTCGATCCGGGTGACACCCGGATCATCGTCCGGCTGCACAGCTACGAGGCCTTCACACGGTGGCCCCACATGATGGACTTTTCACGCGTCGACGACATGGTGTTCGTCGCGGATCACATCCGCGACTTGTCGGTGGCCGCCATTCCCGGCCTCGGCGGCGAACAGGCACCCCGGACACATGTGCTCGACAACGGTATGGATCTGGCCAACTTCCGACGTACGAAGGATCCGTCCACCCGCTTCAACCTCGGGCTGGTCGGTGTCGGTCAGGTGGCGAAGGACCCGCTCTGGGCCCTGGAGGTCCTCAAGCAGCTGCGTGAACGGGACGAGCGCTACCGTCTGTTCCTGATCGGCGGCGACATGGCCCGCTCCAGCAGTGCGGCCAAGGCGTACGCACGGAAGCTGGAGAAGGCGCTCAAGCCGCTCGTGGAGGAGGGCGCCGTGGTACGGGTCGGTGCGACCGACGACGTTCCCGGCGCGCTGGAGGACGTCGGAGTCATCCTCAGTACGTCGGTACGCGAGGGTTGCCACGTGGGCCTCATGGAAGGGGCGGCCAGCGGTGCCGTCCCGGTGGTCCGCGACTGGCCGTTCTTCGCAGGCGGCGAGCACGGTGCGGGGACGCTCTATCCGGCTGAGTGGGTCGTGGAGACCCCCGAGGCCGCGGTCGAGCGGGTGCTCTCCCTCACGGCTTCCGACGAGAGCTGGCGCAACGCCGGAAAGATGGCCACCGAGCACGCGCTGACCACGTGGGACTGGCCGGTCGTCCGGCTCGCCTTCGACCGGCTGCTGCTCGACCGCTGACGACCGCAGGCATCCGCGACGCACGAGGGCCGGGAACCGTTTCACCTACGGTTCCCGGCCCTCACCGGTATCCGCCCAGCCGCAGCGAAAGGCCGAGCGGCAGAGACGGTTGGCTCAGCGCTCGACGAGCACTCCGTCCTGCTCCTCGTACAGCGCCCCGCTCTGCGGGCACTCCCACACCCCCGGCTCGCCTTCGCGTGCGACCAGCCGGACCCCGCTGCGGCCGACCCAGCCGATCTGCCGGGCGGGTACGCCGACGACCAGGGCGAAGTCCGGGACGTCCTTGGTGACCACGGCCCCGGCGGCGATCATCGCCCACCGGCCGATACGGACCGGCGCGACGCAGACCGAGCGGGCGCCCAGCGAGGCGCCCTCGGCGACCTTCACGCCGACGGCCTCCCAGTCGCCGCCGCGCTTCTGCTTGCCGTCGGGGTCGACCGAGCGGGGGTTGTGGTCGTTGGTGAGGACGACGGCAGGGCCGACGAAGACGCCGTCGCCGAGCTCGGCCGGCTCGTACACGAGGGCGTAGTTCTGGAGCTTCACGTTGTCGCCGATGCGGACGCCGGTGCCGACGTACGCGCCGCGGCCGACGACGCAGCCTTCGCCGAGCCTGGCGCCCTCGCGGATCTGCGCCAGCTCCCAGACACTGGAGCCGGCCCCGATCTCGGCGGTCTCGTCGACCTGGGCGGTGGGCTGGACCCTGTAGTTCACGGCATGCCTTTCGGAGAGCTGATGCGCTCGAAAAGCATAAGGGTGTCCGGCCCACCGCCCCTCGTGCGGGACGGGTCGGTCAGATGACGCTGCCGGACCAGTGCTTCACGGGCGCCTTGACTCCGGTTCCGGTGCTGGTGAAGGAGAACAGGCTGTCGATGCGTCGGCCGTCTTCGGACGTACCGGTGCGGTAGAGGACGCCGATGTCGGACTTGCCGTCCTTGTTGAAGTCACCGGAGACCGGCTGGCTCACGTTCCAGTTGAACGATCCGGTGCTGGTCCACACCTCGCGGGGCGCGGCGAAGTTCGTGCCGTTGCTCGCGAAGGTGAAGAGCGCGGACTGGTGCACGCCCGCCTCCGTTGTGCCCCGGTTGTAGAGGACCGCGATGTCGTCCCGGCCGTCCCCGCTGTAGTCGCCGGAGGTCAGCTTGGAGGCGTTCCAGTTGAAGGAACCGCTGCTCGTCCAGGTCTTGCGCGGGTTGTTGAACGCGGTTCCGTTGCTGGTGAAGGTGTAGAGCGACGAGACGAACTTGCCGTCGGCCGACTTGCCGCTGTTGTAGAAGACGGCGACGTCGTCCTTGCCGTCACCGTTGTAGTCGCCCGAGGTGACCTTGCTGGCCGACCAGGTGAAGCCGCCGGGTGTGGTCCAGGTCTTGCGCGGGTTGTTGAACCCGGTGCCGTTGCTGGTGAAGGTGTAGAGCGAGGAGATCTGCTTGCCGTCGGCGGAGGTGCCGCCGTTGTAGAAGACGGCGACGTCGTCCTTGCCGTCACCGTTGTAGTCACCGGAGGTGACCTTGCTCCTGCTCCAGGTGAAGCCGCCGGGAGTGGTCCAGGTCTTCTTCGGAGCGCTGAAGCCGGTGCCCGTGCTGGTGAAGGTGTAGAGCGAGGTGATGTTGCCGGTGTCGGACGAGCCGGAGTCGTAGAGGACCGCGATGTCGTCCTTGCCGTCCCCGGTGAAGTCGCCCGCCGTCAGCTGACTCTGGCTCCAGGTGAAGCCGCCCGGCGTGCTCCACACCTTCTTCGGCTCGGCGAAGCCGGTGCCGTTGCTGTAGAAGGCGAAGAGCGAAACCCTGTTCTTGCCCTCCAGGGAGGGCCCGTTGTCGTAGAACGCGGCGATGTCCTCGCGGCCGTCGCCATTGAAGTCGCCGGAAGCGACCTGGGACTCTTCCGGCAGCCCGCGGACCTGGGTGACCCAGTCGGTGAGGTCGTCGGTGCGGGTCTCCACGGCGCCGGGGCGGGTCTCGTCCGAGCCGAAGCAGCCCGCCTGCCACGAGGCGCTGTGGACGGCCGCCAGCAGGACCTTGCCGTCCTGCTCGCGCAGGGCGGGGCCGCCCGCGTCGCCCTTGCAGATGGCGCCGCCGTCCCGGGTGACGGACACGGTCGTCGTGTCCGTCGCGGTCACGGCGAACGAACCGGCGTGCAGTCGGTCGGGGACCCAGGACGTCGCGGTACGCCCGTAGCCCACGGCCCGCAGGTTTTCCCCTGCCACCGGGGCGGAGTCCGCGAGGAGGACCGGGGCGATGTCGGTGACCGGCTGGGCGAGCTTGGCCATGACCAGGTCGCGGTCGGTGCGGGAGACCAGCTCGGTGACCTCGACGACCTTGCCGCCGGTGCCGGTCAGGTCCGTCCGGCCGATGGTCGCGGTGGTCTTCTGCGCCGGGGCGCCGGCGGGTACCGGGTACGCGGGCTGCCCGGCGGCCGCGAAGCAGCTGCTCGCGGTCAGGATCCACTGGGCGTCGACCAGGGAACCGGTGCAGGCGCGCTTCGCGTCGCCCTCGCCTATGTCGAGCTTCGCGGTGAACGTGTACGTGTTGTCGGCGACCGCGTCACCGATCACGGCCTGGGCCGGGGAGGAGAGGGTGAGCGCGCCGGCCGCGGATGCGGCGGCGAGCACGGCGACGACCCGCACGCGGCGGGACTGTCTCAAGGGCACGTGGATTCCTTGCTGATGGAGAAGACTGATGGAGAAAGGCTGATGGAGAAAGCCGGAGTCGGCAGGCCCTCACCCCGTACGCCTCGCGCGTGTGCGGAAGTGAAGTACGGGGCACGGTGCCTGCCGAGAGCAAATTACGCGGAGGTGGAGAGCTCGACCAACACGTGGTCGCGGCCCTCCGGGTCCGCGGCCTCGCCGACGCCCTTCCACTCGTTCTTGGCGACGGAGATGTTCTGCTCGTCGTCCTCGGCGGTCAGCTTCACGTCGGCCTCGTGCGAGGCAGCGCCCTTGACGCCGTAGACCGTGGGTATCTCCACGCTGAGGTAGCCGGTCGTGCCCGTCACGCGGAAGCAGATCCGGCCCTTGGTGCGCGAGTACACCTCCAGGAAGCTGCCGTCGGAGGCGCAGTCCGCGAGGGTGATGTGGCCGTTGCCGCGCTTGAGGACGATGCCGAGCTCCGCCTCGATCCGGTCCGCCCCCGGGTAGGCGAAGTTCTCGACGGCGTGCGGGGGAAGCTCGTCCGCGGCGGCTGCCGCAGTTCTGGTCTGAGCCTCGTCGGCGTGGGCCACGGTGACGACCGCCGCGATGCAGGCGGCGGTTGCCACGCCCGTGGCGACCACGCGTCGCGCAAGCTTCATGATGATTTCCTTTCCGTTCATGGATATGTGTGCGGTGTCTCTCTTTTTCTCTCGCCGAGTTTTCGGCTCAAGTCTGCGCATTCAAACACGAGTTGTCGTACGGTGTCCGAGCCCGACGCCTATCGTGTGACCCATTCGGCGACCACCGCGGCCGCCGTGGGAAGCACCAGCAGTGTCATTCCCAGGGCCGGCGGAAACGGCCCCCGGGCCCGTACCACCTGACGTACCGCGAACGCCTTCTCCAGTGCCGCGTCCGTCCGCTTGCCCGACAGGGGGGTGACCACCCCCACCACCACGAGCGCCGCCTCCGGCCACCGCAGCCGCGCTTCACCGCGCACCGGGAGCGTCCAGGACGACACCCACCCGCGGAACGGCGCCAACGCCAGCACGGTGCCCCAGAGGAACCCCGCACAGGTGGCGAGGACGGCCGGCCACGACGCCTCGGCGAGGAGCCGCAGCGTCAGGGCCAGTACGACGGTCACCGGAAGCGGCATGGCCGCCATCCACCGCTCCCGCCTCACCGGCAGCCAGCGCAGCAGCGAGCAGGTGAGCACGACTTCGGGAATCAGTGCCACGAGCACCCACAGGGGGAGGGCCACGAGAGCTCCTTTCGGAAGCGGGAAGCGACGAATGGTCGGTGGTGAATGGTCGGTCGTGAATGGGTGGCGGGGAATGCTCAGGGGCTTTTCACAGCACGACCGCCATCGCCGCCACGACGGCCGTGAAGGTGAGGAAGAAGAGCGCGGTCTGCTTCCCCGTGAGGGGTTCCATCTGCTGCCCCGAACGCACCACTTCGCGCTGCCTCCGGAGATAGCCGGCGAAGATGATCCGGCAGAGGGTCAGCCCCAGCATGGTGGCCGTGTACAGCGCCAGCGGGGTGTTCCCCTCGTAGTCGCGCACGGCCGAGTCCACGACCACGGACGCGGCTCCCGCCATCGGCAGCAGGGCGGTGAGCACGCGGCCCTTCGCCGTGGCGGCCAGGAACTGGGCCGCCACGGCGAGGGCGATACCGGAGACGGCAGCGGCGATCCACCAGTGCGTGGTGGAGAACGACGAGGAGAGCAAGGGGCTTCCCGTCGCCTACCAGGTGAGCCAGCCGACGACCGTGGTCGCCGCGTCGCTCACGACGCCGGAGACCTTCGCGCCGATCTCCTCCGCCACACCGAACTTGCTGAACAGCCGTCCCTTGCCGAAGAAGACGCCACCGACCACGAACAGCCCGAGGGCCTGGTGGAACTGGCTGCTGTCCCAGCCGTAGCCCCAGCCGCTCAGGCCCGCGCTGACACCCTGCAGGCCCCAGGAGATGAGACCGGCCCCGAAGGCCAGCCCGCCGAGGACCGGCGAGGCGGGCGTCGGGAACAAGGCCGCCACGCCGAGCACGACCGAGGCCGTGCCGAAGACGGTGCTCCAGTGGCCGGTGGCCGCTGCCCAGTCCTTGGGGTCCTTCATGTCCTCGGGCCACAGACCGAGCCACTTGGTGTCGCCGGTGTCGTCGTTCTCCGGCTTGTCCGAGGGGTTGGTGCCGTTCTCCTGGTGCTTCTTCGCCTCCTCGGCGGCCTTCTTCGCCGCCGCTGCCGCCTCGGTCCGCCGCTTCTGCGCGGCGATCGCGCGGGCCTGGCTGGCGGCCGCGGCGGCGGCCCGCGCGTCCTGGCCCGCCTGCTGGGCGGAGGCCGCCGCCCGGGCGGCCGAGGCCTGGGCGTCCACCGCGTACGCCACAGCCTGCTTGGCGGAGGCCGAGGCACGGCGCATCGAGTAGTTCGCCGAACGCGCCGCGCCCCGCGCGGTCAGCGCGGCGGCGCTCGCGTCCTTGGCCGACTGGGCCGCGGATGCCGCGGACTTGTCGGCGGCATCCGCGTTCGCCCTGGCCTGGGTGGCGGAGCTCGCGGCGTCCTTGGCGTAGTCGTCGGCCTTGGCCGCCCACTCGGCCGCCTCCTTGGCGGCCTTCCGGGCGTCCGCGGCCGCCTTGGAGGCCCGGGCCGCGTCCTCCAGGGCCTTCGCCGCGACCTTCGCCGCATGTGCGAGGGTCGCCCGGATCGCGGAGACATGGGTGGCGTGGTCGTGGTCGAGGCGGGCGATGTTGAACTTGTCGCGGACGACGAAGGCGCGCCGCATCCGCGCGGAGCCCTCCAGGACGATCTGCGCGGCCGAACGCATGTAGGGGCCGCCGGTCTCCAGGAGGCGGAATATCTCGACCCGGTCGTCCTCCTTCGTCGCCGCCGTGAGTTCGACGGTGAGGAAGTGGTGGAGCGCCTGGGGCGTTCCGGCGTCCAGTGCCGCCTGGGCCTTCGCCTTGACGGCCCGGCCCGGGTCCTGGGCGAGGATCTTGAACACCATGACCCGGTTCTCCACGGCCGCGGCCTCGATGGCCCCGGTCTCCAGGAAGGCGGTGGCCGCGTTCGGGTCGCTGTCCGCCAGCGCCCGCTCGGCGCCCTCGGCGACCCCGGCGGTCGAGGCCTGCGCCAGCGCGAGTACGTTCTCCCGGTCGTCCTGCTGCTGGGCGAGCAGGCGGTCGGCGTCGATCCAGTTGGCCACGTCGTGGTCGGAACCGGCCAGGGCGAACTCGGCGGCCCCCCGGGTCCAGGTGCCGCTGGAGTCGAGGAGCCGTACGGCGGCCTTGCGGCCGACCGTCACGGCGGACGCGGTGTTCCCGGCCGCCAGCGCCGCCTCGGCGGTGGCGATGAGCCCCTTGATCTCGTCCGACGTCTGGGCCGCCTGGGTGAGCTGCTTCTCCACCCGTTCGGCGTCCGCGATCTCGGCCTCCGCCCGCACCCGGGCCTCCAGGATGCCGAGCTCGGTCTCCTCGGCGATCCGGTCGGTCTCCGCCTTTCGGGCCGCCGCCTCCACCTCCTGGGCTTCCTTCACGGCGTTGGCCGCGGTGTTGGCCGCCTCGACCGCCTGCTTCGCGTACTCGGTGGAGCGCTTGGCGTACTCGATCGCCTTGCCCGCGTTGGCAGCAGCCTCCTCCGCCGCGGCTGCTGCCTTGTCGGCGTGGGCGGCGGCGCTGTTGGCGGCGTCGCGGGCCACCCGGGCGGCTGCGGCGGCGCGGTTCGCCAGGGCCTGGGCGGTGCCCGCGGCGCGGGTCGCCCGGGCGGCTGCGGCGTTGGCCTCGGCCGCGGCCTGGCGCGCCTTGGCGGCCTGGGACTGCGCGGCGCCCGCGGAAGCGGCGGCGTCGGCCGAGGCGTTGGCGGCCGCGGCGGCGTTGCGGGCGGCGCTCGCGGCGGCCGATCCGGCGGCCGACGCCTGGCTGGAGGCGGTGGCGGCGTGGTCGGCGGCCTTGGCCGCGGTACGGGCACGGGCGGCGGCGTTCCGGGCGCCCACGGCGGCCGAGCGTGCCGCGGAGGCCTTCGAGGCGTCCTTGGACGCGGCGATCGCGGCGTTGTAGGCGCGGGCCGCGGCGTTTCCGGCCGAGGCGGCGGCAGCGGCCGCGGCCTGCGCGGCCTGGGCGGCGCGGCTGGAGGCGGCCTGGGCCGTACGCGAGGCGGCGATGGCCGTGTTGGCGGCGGACGCGGCCCCGCGCGCGGCGCTCGCGGCGTTGTTCGCGGCTCTGGCCGACTTGCGGACGTCCTGCTGGGCGGCCTTGGCTTCCTCCGCCGCCTTCAGGGCGGCGGTCTTGGCCTTCTCGGCGGCCTCCTTGGCGCGCTCGGAGTAGGCGACGGCTTTGTCCGTCGTCCGCTTGGCACGCTTGCCCTCGCGCTCCACGATCGCGACGAGCTGCTCGATCGTCGCGGATTCCTCGTCGCGGGCGCGGGCGATGTGCTGGCCGGAGGAGAGGAAGAGGCGGATCGCCTCGGGAGACCCGTCCTCCAGGGCGCGCTGCGCGTACTTTTTCACCTCGGGCGACGCGGTGCTGAGGATGGTGAAGACCGCTACCCGGTCGTCCTCCTCCTGCGCCGTGTACTGGGTCGTCCTCAGGAAGGTCTCGAACGCTTCCTCGGTGTTGGCGTCCAGGGCCTTGGAGGCTTCGCGCTTCACCGCGGTGCCACCGTTGTTGAGGGCGGAGAACACCGCGACCCGCAGGTCTTCCTTGACCGGTGCGGCGAAGCCGTCGCTCAGGAACTCGGCGATCGCCTCGTCCCCGCCGGACAGTGCCGCGTTCGCGCTCTCCGTCACGGACCGGCCCGCCTCGGAGAGGCTGGCCAGGATGGCGAAGCGGTTGTCCTCCGCGCGAGCGGCGGGGAGTTCGGTGGTGAGGAACGCGGTCAGCGCGGCCGGCGTGCCGACGAGCGCGGCCGCCGCCCCCTCACGAACAGCGCGCCCGCCGGTCTTGTAGGCCCAGACGGCCTTGCCCTGATCGGTGGCGGGGAGGCCGTTCTCCGGGTCACCGGGCGCGGTCGGAGCCGCGTGTGCGGGGGAGGCGCTGAGCGTGAGGATCGATGGCAGGGCGGGGACCGCCGCGGCTCCGGCGACGGTGGCGAGTATCCGGCGTCTGCTCCACAACGAAGGCGACAAGACGTGCATCCTTCCCGTTCGGGATACGTCGGTACAGAAACGCGTACATCCCCCAACTGCGCCTGCTACTTGTGGTGTTGAAGGGAAACGCGGCGTGTCCTGTGATTCCACGGGAACATTACCTGCCTCAGCGCAATCGTTCACGCTTCATCAGAACGTCCTCCACAAAGGGAGTTAGGAGCGGAGTGAGATCTGTTCGCCGGGATGCGGCTCCGAGGCCCGGAGAGTGCAGGCTTCGCATGACGGACAAGGAGGGGGATGTCAGCGAAAGTTATTGAACGCGATCCCGTTTGTGAGAGAGGTGATTCCGCTCTGGACCCCGTCGACCTTGACTGTCTGGCCTGACACGTGTTTTACGTAGACCCGCAGGAGGAACGTCCGGGTGCCGCAGGCGGGGTCGATGGGGAGATCGGACAGCCTGGAGTAGCCGACAGCGTGATGTGCGTCATCGGTGACGGTCCGTTCCACGGAGAACCGGTGGGTTCTGCAGGCGTGACCGGTGGAATCGAGCTGGACGAACTCGAAGCGTGTGTGCACGACCGCGTTCAGGCCGCGAGGGTAGGCCTGCATGCTGCTCGCACAGGACGCGGTGCCTCGATAGCACGTCGTCAGTTCGACATTGGCCTGGGCCGACACCGTGACCGCGTCCGGATGAGCCTGCCACTTATGGACCGGCGTTCCGTCGCTGTAGAAGACCCATGCGTCCCGCTCGGCGGCCCCGTCGCCGACATAGGTGCAGTCACCCGCGGTGTCGGCACTCTGGCAGGCGCCGTTCTGCCACCAGTGCGCACCGCGCTGGTCCGCGCCGTCTGCCTCCAGCCATGTGCGGTTCGCCACGGCGGTCAGGTGGTAGCTGCCAGGAAGCGTTGAATAGGCGGTGCCCTGGAGTAGGCAGGTGTAGACGCCCGAAGCGGGTGCGGTGAAGAGCAGATCTGCGTAGAGCGGGAGGTGGCCCGGTAGCGCGTAGGTAGAAGTGTCGCTGCCCTCGTGATTGCGGGCCGAAGCGGCGACGACGGGCACCGTGGCCCCGGACGCGTCCACACACCGGATGCGCTGAGTCAGGCCGACGATGCCGGTCGTGGTGCTCGTGGCTTCCAGCCGACCGCGCAGGTGACGCTTCTCCCCGGCGGCCAAGGTCATGGTCCGCCGCAGCAGGTCGACTGTGACGCCTCGGGGGATATCGGTGTCGGTGGCCAGTGTGAGACGGGTGACACTGCCGGGGCCGGCTGCGGCCGGGGAGGGCCAGAGGGGTACCAGCGCCGCCGCAAGGACGCTGATGAGCACTGTGCGGACGAGCCGTGCCATGAGAGGCATACGGATATCGCTTCCTGTCTGTCGGCGCAGCCGTGTCGGGCCGACAGGGGCGCAGGCGAACCCGGCCCCGATGGCCGAAGTGGCGAGGCGCTCGGGGCCGGACGGTGAACTGAAGCTCTCACACGATCGCGCTACTGATCATCTGTTCGCCGCGATCCTGGAATTCGGTGAATGCGTGGCGTGTCGGTGGCTCGCGACTCAGGGGGTTGCGGATCCCAGGCAAACCTTGTCGTAGCGACCTCCCCCTACGGGCGTTCCGATGTCGCTGCTGAAGCCACCTGCAGGCATGGTGCGAACTGCTGTGTAGCCGCTGCCGCTGTTCTTCTGCCAGACCTTTGCCGTGACGGGGGAATTGCTCACGTACGACCTGATGCTGCCGAAAGGACAGTTTTCCAGGGGGTGAAGCAGGCGTTGGTACTGGCGCTGGTGATGCGGTCCCCGCTGAACCCGGTGCCGTCATATACGCACAGCCGGGCGGTCGGGCAGTCCCCTGCGGCTGAGGCGGGCGTTGCCGGCATGATCATTCCGCTTCCCGCGACGGCGAGAGCGGAAAGAACAGTTGCGGATTTCTTCTTCCAGGTCATGTGGGACCGCTCGTGATGTGGGAGCGAGTGATTCTGGTCAGCTCTATGAACTCTGGCCTGAATCTCTGGCTGACCTCAATGAACTTCCTGGGGCTGTGTGGTGCGTTCGTCCCGGCGGCGATATTTCCCTTGGGTGTGAGGCTTCTGCATCCCTCACTTTGTTGCATTGCAGGAGAAGTAGGGGTGGAACAAGCCAGGCATGATGAGAATCAGCCTGCTTCTTCGGTTTGAAGGTTGCCGACGGAGAATGTGCTTCTGTGGGAGCCGTCTTTCCGTCCGCAGGGATCGGGCGATGGGCGCGTCACCCCACCCGGCGGCTCCGCCTCGGTTTGACCCCCGTCACCCCGCCCCGTAACCTTGACCCTCGGTGTGTTTCCGTACGCACCTACCCCTGAGCACATCCCTCCCGGTAATGGTCGGTGTTCGCGCCGTCCGCCAGGAGAGGCCGCTCATCCTTCCGGATCGACGCGGGCCCCGGCCCGTGCGAGCGGCTGGCATCAGGGGATCCGTTCCGAGCGAGAGAGAGATCCGCGTGTACGCCATCGTGCGCAGCGGTGGTCGCCAGCACAAGGTTGCTGTCGGCGACATCGTTGAGGTTGACAAGATTTCCACTGCCAAGGTTGGCGACACGGTCGAGCTCTCGACCCTGCTCGTTGTCGACGGCGACGCCGTGACCAGCGACCCGTGGGTGCTGGCCGGGATCAAGGTCCAGGCCGAGATCGTGGACCACCACAAGGGCGCGAAGATCGACATCCTTCGCTACAAGAACAAGACCGGCTACCGCCGTCGCCAGGGTCACCGCCAGCAGTACACGGCGATCAAGGTCACCGGTATCCCCGCGGCTGCGAAGTAAGGGACTGAGAACACATGGCACACAAGAAGGGCGCATCGTCCACTCGGAACGGGCGCGATTCCAATGCTCAGCGGCTCGGCGTGAAGCGCTTCGGCGGTCAGGCCGTCAACGCCGGTGAGATCCTGGTCCGCCAGCGCGGCACCCACTTCCACCCCGGCGCGGGCGTCGGCCGTGGCGGCGACGACACGCTGTTCGCGCTGACCGCCGGTGCGGTGGAGTTCGGCACGCACCGTGGCCGCAAGGTCGTGAACATCGTTCCGCTCGCCGTCTGAGTTCTCTCGACGCGCGCAGAACGACACACAGCACCTTCCGAGGGCGGATCTCAGCTTTCCCGGCAAACGGGGAAGCGGGTCCGCCCTCGGCGTGTTACGACAGAGACAATTCCGTATTTTCCTGCTGTACCTGGAGGCACCAACCATGACCACCTTCGTGGACCGCGTCGAGCTGCATGCCGCCGCGGGTAACGGAGGCCACGGCTGCGCCTCCGTACACCGTGAGAAGTTCAAGCCGCTGGGCGGCCCCGACGGGGGCAACGGCGGACGCGGCGGCGATGTGATCCTCGTCGTCGAGCAGTCCGTGACCACGCTGCTGGACTACCACCACAGCCCCCACCGCAAGGCCACCAACGGCCAGCCCGGCGCCGGCGACAACCGTTCCGGCAAGGACGGCCAGGACCTCGTCCTGCCCGTGCCCGACGGCACCGTGGTTCTCGACAAGGCCGGGAACGTGCTCGCCGACCTCGTCGGCCAGGGCACCACCTTCGTCGCCGGTCAGGGCGGCCGCGGCGGCCTCGGCAACGCGGCGCTGGCCTCCGCCCGCCGCAAGGCCCCCGGCTTCGCGCTGCTCGGTGAGCCCGGGGAGAGCCGGGATATCGTCCTGGAGCTCAAGACCGTCGCCGACGTGGCCCTCGTCGGCTACCCGAGCGCGGGCAAGTCCTCGCTGATCTCGGTGCTCTCCGCGGCCAAGCCGAAGATCGCGGACTACCCCTTCACCACCCTCGTACCGAACCTCGGTGTCGTCACCGCGGGCTCGACCGTCTACACCATCGCCGACGTCCCCGGGCTCATCCCCGGCGCCAGCCAGGGCAAGGGCCTCGGCCTGGAGTTCCTGCGCCACGTCGAGCGCTGCTCGGTGCTCGTGCACGTCCTGGACACCGCGACCCTGGAGTCCGACCGCGACCCCGTCTCCGACCTCGACATGATCGAGGAGGAGCTGCGGCTGTACGGCGGCCTGGAGAACCGGCCCCGCATCGTCGCCCTCAACAAGGTCGACATCCCCGACGGCCAGGACCTCGCCGACATGATCCGCCCCGACCTGGAGGCCCGCGGCTACCGCGTCTTCGAGGTCTCCGCCATCGCGCACAAGGGCCTCAACGAGCTCAGCTACGCGCTCGCCGGGATCATCGCCGAGGCGCGTGCCGCCAAGCCGAAGGAGGAGGCGACCCGCATCGTCATCCGGCCCAAGGCCGTCGACGACACCGGCTTCACGGTCACCGCGGAGGACCAGGACCTCTACCGGGTGCGCGGTGAGAAGCCCGAGCGCTGGGTGCGGCAGACCGACTTCAACAACGACGAGGCCGTCGGCTACCTCGCGGACCGGCTCAACCGCCTCGGGGTCGAGGAGGCCCTGATGAAGGCGGGCGCCCGGGCGGGCGACGGCGTCGCCATCGGCCCCGAGGAGAACGCGGTCGTCTTCGACTGGGAGCCGACGGTGATGGCCGGTGCCGAGATGCTGGGCCGCCGCGGCGAGGACCACCGGCTGGAGGCCCCGCGCCCGGCGGCGCAGCGCCGCCGGGACCGGGAGGCCGAGCGCGACGACGCGCAGAAGGAATACGACGAGTTCGACCCCTTCTAAGCCCGTAGGCCCGCGCGCCGGAGGGCCTTCCGGAGGGCCTTGAGGGCCCACCCGGGGAAGACCTTCCGGGCTTGCTGGCCGGAGGGCCTTCCCGGCCCTCCGGCCGGAGGGCGTTCCGGGCCCGCCCGCCGAAGAGCCCTCTGCCGTAAAGCATCCCGGTTCCCCGGCCCCCGGTTCCCCAGCCCCCGGCTCCCCGGCTCCCGGACCCGCCCCCGTCGGCAGCACCACCCCACGGTGTCGTTGCGGAGGCGACCCGTCCTTGCGGAGGCGGGCCGTCCGGTAGCCTCGGGCCCGGGTGCCGGACGGTTCCCGCCGGTCACGCCGGGTGTACGTGCTGCAGATGTGCGGATTACGCAACAAGTCTGTGGATTCGGTCACCCCGCGTGCCGACCCGGCGGCGCCCAACATCCCTGGCCAGATGGTGAACTGCGGGTTTCCGCAGGCCGAGCGGCGGACGACGTCCACCTTGCGAGACGGTCACGGAGAGTGCGAACATCACACTGTTCCCCCGTCATAGCAAGGTAGGTCGTCTGTGTCTGTGCCGCACGAAGCCAAGCCCCGGACCACAGCGGTCGTGCTCGCCGGTGGTACCGGACAGCGCGTGGGCCTGTCGATCCCCAAGCAGCTGCTGAAGATCGCCGGCAAGGCCGTCATCGAGCACACGCTGACGATCTTCGAGAACGCCGAGGACATCGACGACGTCATCGTGCTGATGGCGCCCGGATTCGTGTCCGACGTCGAGAAGATCGTCGCCAAGGCCGGACTGTCCAAGGTCACCCGGATCATCGAGGGCGGCACGACTCGCAACGAGACCACCGAGCGCGCCATCGCGGCCCTCGGCGAGGGCCTCGTCGAGGGCGAGGACCGCAACGTCCTCTTCCATGACGCGGTTCGCCCCCTGCTGTCACAGCGTGTGATCAAGGACTGCGTCGACGCGCTGGAGCGCTACCAGGCCGTCGACGTCGCCATCCCGTCCGCGGACACGATCATCGTGACCCGTACGCACGGTGAGGACGGCGAGTTCATCACCGACGTGCCCGACCGCTCCCGGCTGCGCCGCGGCCAGACGCCGCAGGCCTTCAAGCTCTCGACCATCCGCAAGGCGTACGAGGTTGCGGCGGGGGACCCCAACTTCCAGGCCACCGATGACTGCTCGGTGGTCCTCAAATACCTTCCCGACGTGCCGATCTACGTGGTCGCGGGCGACGAGTACAACATGAAGGTGACCCAGCCGGTCGACGTCTTCATCACGGACAAGCTCTTCCAGCTGGCCTCCACCGCCGCCCCGCGCCAGGCCGACGAGGCCGCCTACCGGGAGCTCCTCACCGGCAAGACCCTCGTCGTCTTCGGCGGCTCGTACGGCATCGGCGCCGACATCGCGGCCCTGGCCGAGAGCTACGGCGCGAAGGTCTACGCCCTGGGCCGTTCCACCACCGGTACGCACGTGGAGAACCCGGAGCACGTGGACGACGCGCTCTCCAAGGCGTACGGCGAGACCGGACGTATCGACTACGTCATCAACACCGCGGGCGTGCTGCGGATCGGCAGGCTGGCCGAGACCGACAACACGACGATCCAGGAGGCGCTGAACGTCAACTACCTGGCGCCCGTCCAGATCGCCCGCGCCTCGTACAAGTATCTGGCCGAGACCCAGGGCCAGTTGCTGCTCTACACCTCCAGCAGCTACACCCGCGGCCGCGCCGAGTACAGCCTGTACTCCTCGACCAAGGCCGCCATGGTCAACCTCACCCAGGCGCTCGCCGACGAGTGGGCGGGCGAGGGCATCCGGGTCAACTGCGTGAACCCGGAGCGCACCGCGACCCCCATGCGCACCAAGGCGTTCGGCCAGGAGCCCGAGGGGTCGCTGCTCTCCTCGGAGGCCGTGGCGCGCACCTCGCTGGACGTCCTGCTCTCCGCGCTGACCGGTCACGTCATCGACGTACGGCAGCAGGACCCGACCGCGGGTGCCTCCGAGTCCTCCGGGTTCGAGCAGGCGCTGGCCTCGGTGCTGGACCGTCAGGAAGATGTGTAATAATTCTTGACAAAAGTGCTTATTCGGGCCTCTGTTATCGCTAAGAGCGAGCACAGGGGCCCGAATACGTGAAGCCGCACCTTCACATTTCCCCCAATAGGTGAATTAACCGGCACCCCCTGGAGCAGGTTCTTCGTGATCTCGACAGCCATTCGCCTGGCCCGTGTGGGCAGCAGGTCGGAACTGGCGGCAGCGTTGTTGATGGGGCTGGGATATCCCTGCGTCATGATCGCCGCGCTCGTTCCCCACATCTGGTTCTTCGCGGCGGCCGCCGCTGTCACGTATGTCGCGGACTGGTATCTGCACCAGCGGGGGAGCTATCTGATCAACCGGCTCAGCAAGGTGCGGGCCGGGCTGCCGATCCGCTTCCTGCTGCGCCAGCTGATGCTCATCCTGCTGCTGGCCCGGCTGGACCTCGCGGAGGAGCCGCTCTTCTACACGGCGGCCGCCTGCTTCCTGCTCTTCTACGGCCTCCAGGCACCGCACGGCGCCCTGGTGACCCTGATCCGGATCCGCCGCACCATGCCGGTCGTCACCCGCAACGTGGACCTGCACGCCGTCCGCATCCCCGACGCCCCGCCGGGCGTGCTGCTGCGGCGCTCGGCCGAGAAGATGCTGCACCTGGACATCCCGGCGGTGGCCGGCATCCTGATCGCCGCCGAGACCGGCGTGGACGCCATCGGCTACGCGGGCGCCGCCCTCACGCTGCTGCTCGCCCTGCTCTCCATCGGGGTGCTCCTCCCGTACGTGCGCCGCAGCCGTCTGGCGCCCCCGGCCTCCGCCGTGCTCAAGGCCGTCGACAACTGGCTGCGCGAGTACCAGCCGACGGTGGTGCTCTACTTCTCCGGCTCCAACGAGTCGGCCTACCAGGGCAACATGTGGCTGGAGACCATGGCCCGGGTCGACGGACGGCCGCTGATCATCATGCGCGAGCGCGGCCTCGTTCCGCAGCTGGCCGAGACGTCCGTCCCGGTCATCTGCGTGCCCGCGGGCACCCACCTGATGAACCTGGACCTCTCCACCGTCCGGGTCTGTCTGTATCCGGCCAACGTCGGCAAGAACATCCACAGCCTGCGCGTCCCGACCATGAAGCACGTCTTCATCGGCCACGGCGACAGCGACAAGCTCGCCAGCGTCAACCCGTACTCCAAGGTCTACGACGAGGTGTGGACCGCGGGCCGGGCCGGGCGGGACCGCTACGCGCTGGCCGACGTGGGCGTCCGCGACGAGGACATCGTCGAGGTCGGGCGTCCGCAGCTGGAGCCCATCAAGAGCTGGACGGGCACCGTCAAGAACCCCATCCCGACCGTGCTGTACGCGCCCACCTGGGAGGGCTGGGACGACAACCCGGGCAACACCTCGCTGCTGCTGGCGGGCGAGAACATCGTGCGGCGGCTGCTGAACGCCTCCGACCCGGTCCGGATCATCTACAAGCCGCACCCCTTCACCGGCATCCGCAGCGCCAAGGCCAAGGCCGTCAACGCCCGGATCCGGGCGATGCTGGACAAGGCGGCCGCCGAGCGCGCCGCCGAGCCCCGCTGGGCGAAGGAGGCCGCGTCGGCCGCCGCCGAGCAGAGCGCGGCCAAGGCCGAGCTGGCCCGGATCGAGGCACGGCTCGCGGAGCTGGCGGCCACCGGCCGCTCCGGCGGCGACGAGGCGGAGGAGTCGCGGGTCTCGCTCGCCGACCCCGCCCGCGAGGCGGAGACCGCGCGGCTGCGGGCCGAGTGGAACGACGCCTACTGGCGCTCCTTCGGCTGGTGGGAGCACCGTACGGTGACGGGGCCGCAGCCCAGGCTGTACGACTGTTTCAACGAGTCCGACGCCATGGTTTCGGACATTTCCAGCGTGGTCTCCGACTTCATCGCGAGCGGCAAGCCGTACGCGGTCACCGACTCCGCCGCCCTCGGCCCCGAGGAGTTCAAGCGGCAGAACACCGCCGTACGGGCCGCGGTCATCCTGTCCAACAGTGCCGAGGAGCTCGACGAGCTGCTGGCCGCGGTGGCCGACCCGGCGGCGGACACGCATGCCCAGGCCCGCCGTGAGCTGAAGACCTACCTCCTGGGGCCGGACGAGCCGACGTCCATGGAGCAGTTCAACGCTGCCGTACGGGCTCTGGCCGCCAAGGCCGAGGCCCGTAACCAGGGCGTCGCCCAGCGGGTCGGTGGGCAGGCCGTGGCGGTCCCGGACGCGGAGGCCGCGACCAGCGGCGCCGGCGCCGAGGACCCGCAGGCGGCCGCCGAGGCCGACGCCGCCGCGGACCCGGACGCTCCGGCCGTGCCCGGCGCCGAGGCGGAGGTCCAGGCGGAGGCCGCCGTCACCGAGGGGACCTCGTCCGTGCGCTGACCGGCGCACATCCGGCTGGCCGACGTACAGCTGATCGAAATGGCCGAAAATCAGGCAACCCTGATGGCGACCCGTACGTCTCCCCCTCGGGAGGGACGTACGGGTCGTTCGGCATGTCGATGCACAAAGGGTGCAGAGTCGGGCAATCTGCCCTCTTTCGTGATCCAATCGACAGGTGCACATGGCCGACATGCCCAGGAAGAACCACGAGCCCGATGTCAGTGTGATCATCGGCGCTTATGACGCCATGCCCTACCTGGTCCGTTGCCTGGAGTCCGTCGAGGCGCAGACCATCGGCGCGGACCGCATGGAGATCGTCGCGATCGACGACGGTTCCACCGACGGCACCGGCGAGTATCTGGAGAAGTTCGCCGCCCGGACCGCCGTTCCCATGAGGGTCGTCCGGCAGGAGAATTCCGGCGGACCCAGCGGCCCGCGCAATCGCGGACTCGGTCTCGCCCGCGGCCGGTACGTCTTCTTTCTCGACGCCGACGACTATTTCGGCGAGGAAGCCCTGGAGCGCATGGTAGCCATGGGGGACCGGGCGGGCACGGACGTGGTGCTCGGAAAGATCGTCGGCGTCAATCGCGGTGCCGCGAAGTCGATGTGGAAAGAGACCGTCGAACGCGCCGACCTGTATTCCTCCAACATCAAATTCACCCTCAGCGCACAGAAACTGTTCCGGCGCGACCTTCTCGTACGCCTCGGCATGAGCTTCGACGAGAAGCTGAAGACCGGCGAGGACGCCCTGTTCACCATGGAGGCGTACCTGCGCGGCAGCGGAATCTCCGTCGTCGCCGACTACACCTGCTACTACCTGGTGGGCCGCGAGGACCGCAACCAGATGACCAAGAAGGGCAGCTACACGCGCCGCTTCGACTCGGCCCGCGCCCTCATGGGGCTCATCGCCGAGCACGTCCCCCCGGGGCCCCGGCGCGACTTCCTGATGGTGCGCCCCTTCGTCATCACGCTGCTGCCGCAGTTCGGCCCCGGACTGGTGAAGCAGAAGGCCGAGGTCCGCGAGCGGAAGGCGGCGCTCGCCGCCCCCCTGATGAAGGCCTACTGGACCCCGGAGGTCGGCCGCAACCTCAAGGTCAACGAACGGCTGCGGCTGATGTGCCTCGCCGAGGGGCGGCTCGACCTGCTCCTGGACATCGCGGCCTTCCTGCGCGACAAGAAGGAGCCCGCAGTCGTCCGCCGGGGCGACCGCCTCATGCTGGCCTACCCGCACTTCGGCGAGAGCTCCGCGCTCCCCGACCGGGCCTTCGAGGTGACCGTCACCGAGTGGATCGGCGGCCGGCGGATCGAGGTGCCGAGGGCGAAACCCCGGGCCTCCTTCGCCCGGCGCCTGGTCCGCAAGGCCCGCCGTACGGTGCTCAGCGCCCTGCGTACCCCCAAGGCCCACCGGGTCTGACAGCCCAGGCCGGGAAGCCCGGCAGCCGCACACACCCGCCCCGGACAGCGACCGGGGCGGGTCGTTCCCGTGGGCGGTGTCGCGTCATACTGTTGGGCAACCGTGAGACCGTTGGAGAGGTCTCATTAACGCCCCGTCCTCCTGGGGTTCACCATCTGCACGTCCCCCCGGAAAGGCCCTCACCCGTGGCGTCCCTCGAAGCGATTCCCGACGAGCTCAGCCGGCTCATGAAGTACTTCCCGGAGACTCCGGTCGAGGAGCGCCCCGCCTTCCACAGCGCGGCCAAGGACTTCCTGGACCGGGCCGCCCCCAAGCTCGTCCGCAAGTTCTCCCCGATGGCCCGGGTCAAGTGGCACCTGGCGGCCAGCGGACGCGGCGACGAGCTGGTGGACCTGCTGCACTACGAGCGCGAGAACCCGGGAGCCTTCTCCGTCCGTGGCCTGCGGCGCGCCCGCATCGAGCTGCCCGGCGTCGAGAGCTCCTCCCTCCCCTCCTCGGTGCGCAACTTCAACCGCAGCGAGCTGCCCGTACGCGGCAAGCTCCTCGACCTCGCCTGGGAGGACGGCAAGCTCCTCGTCAAGGGCTACGCCTACATCCCCAACGTTCCCTCGGCCACCGGCAAGCGCTCGCTGCGCGTCGCCGTGCTCCGCCGCCAGGGCAGCCGCTCCACCCTCCCGCTGCGGCTGCGCACGGTCCTGGAACCCCTCGCCACCGCCGAGGCCAAGGGCGCCCTGCACAACTACGACTGGTCCGGCTTCGAGATCGGCATCGACCCGTCCCGGCTCCGCGTACGCGGCCAGTGGCAGCCCGGCACCTGGCGGCTCGGCATCGGCATCCCGCGCCCCGGCGGCATGTCGGTGGGCAGCATCACCAAGAACAACGCGGGCGCGGCCGGACACAGCTGCACCCGCGTCCTGGACGACGGCGTCCGCCTCGTCGCCGGCTTCGACCGCAACCGGCTCAAGCTCTCCGTGGACGTCGTCCCCGCCGAGATCATCGCCCAGGAAGCCGACGGCGACACCCTCACCGTCACCCTGCGCTCCCGCGCCACCACCCCCGCGGGCAAGCACCCCACCGCCCTGCGCATCGACCACGAGCCCAGCGGCTTCGCCACCGACCTCCCCCTCCAGCAGGGCGAGACCGGCCCCGACGGCTGGCTCCGCCACACCGCCCGCCTCGACTTCGCCGACCTGCCCGTCGACGACGTACAGCCCGGCAAGGCCGTCAAGTACCGCGCACTGATCGTCTTCGCCGATGGCACCACCCGCCGCGCCACCAACGGCACCGGGCCCGTCACCGGCGTCCACCCGCTGCCCGGCGGACGCGAGTTCGCGATCCTCACCGACGGCGCCGGGAACTTCACCCCGCAGGTCCGCACGGTCCAGCCGGTCGTCGACAGCGCCGAGTGGAGCGCCGACGGCGAACTGGTGCTGTCCGGCGCCTACACCGGCCCGGCCGAGCAGATGAAGATGGTCCTGCGCCACACCGGCCGCAACGAGGACCGCCCGCTGCCCGTCGAGTTCGCCGACGGCCGCTTCACCGCCCGCCTGCGCCCGGACACCATGCCCACCTACGAGGGCACCGTGCCGCTGCGCGCCGGGCGCTGGATGCCCCGGCTGCGCCTGCGCACCGAGTGGGACCACACCCGCGACCTCCCCGTCACCATCCGCCCCGACCTCGTCGGCACACTCCCGCTGGTCCACCGCGGCGAGCACCGCACGTACACCGTCGAGCGGGTCGACTTCGACCGGATCTTCGTGGAGTCGGGCCCGGTCCTCGACCCGGAGCTGCGCGGCGCCTACCGCCAGCGCCTCATGCGTGACGTCTACACCCCCGAGCAGCGCGAGCTGCCGCTGCGCGAGGCCGTGCTCTACAACAGCTTCGGCGGCAAGCAGTTCTCCGACTCGCCCCGCGCGGTCTACGAGGAGCTCAAGCGGCGCGGCACCGAGGTCGAGCACATCGCGATGGTCCACGACCAGCAGGTCGTGCTGCCGCCCGGCGTCCGGGGCGTCGAGTGGGGCAGCAAGGAGTGGTACGAGGCACTGGCCCGCAGCCGGTACGTCGTGACCAACGGCGGCATCCGCGAGTGGTTCGTCCGCCGCGAGGGCCAGGTCGTCGTCCAGACCTGGCACGGCACCCCGCTCAAGCGCATCGGCGCCGACCTCCTCGGCACCCCCAAGGCGAACCTGGCCTACATCGCGAGCCTCCCGCAGCGCTCGCGCCAGTACAGCCTGTTCATCACGCCGAACGCCTTCACCACCCCGATCATGACCAACTCCTTCCGCCTCCAGTGCGAGGTCCTGGAGGCGGGCTACCCGCGCAACGACGTCTTCCACGCCCCCGACCGCGTCAAGCGCGCCGCGGCCGTACGCGAGAAGCTCGGCATCCCCGCGGGCAAGAAGGTCGTGCTGTACGCCCCCACCTGGCGCGACGACCAGCGCTACGGCGGCCGCCGGTTCAAGCTGGACAACCAGATCGACGTCGAGGCCGCCCAGCGCGAGCTCGGCGAGGACCACGTGCTGCTCTACCGCAAGCACCACAAGGTCCTCGACTCCATCCCCGGCGCCGGCCAGGGCTTCGTCTACGACGTCACGTACTACCCGGACATCGCCGACCTCTACCTGATCGCCGACGTGCTGATCACGGACTACTCCTCGGTGCTGTTCGACTTCGCCCACTCCGGCCGGCCGATGCTCTTCTTCACGTACGACCTGGAGCACTACCGCGACACCCTGCGCGGCTTCTACTTCGACTTCACCTCCCGCGCCCCCGGCCCGCTGATCAAGACCTCCGAGGACCTGGTCGCCGCGATCCGGAACATCGACGCGGTGAGCGAGGAGTACAAGGAGAAGTACGCCCAGTTCCGGGTCGACTTCTGCGAACCGTCCGACGGCCGCGCCGCCGCCCGGGTCGTGGACCGGATGCTCGCGATCAAGGACGAGCAGCAGGGCTGAGCACACCGGTACGCCGAACCGCTCGCCCGGACTGTCCACCGGACGGAAAGGGCGGGCGGCGGGGGCGGCCGCTCGCGTACTGTGACGTGCCGGGGGCGGTCGCGACGGCAGTGGGTGCGGCTCCACGTCCCCCACCGAACCACCGGGGCGAAGCAGAGCGAGGAAGCACGTGTCAGAGCACAGGCCGTCGGAGCACAGGCCGTCGGAGCGCGGGCCGTCGGAGCGCCGCACCGGAGTGACCGGCGCCCGGCGGATCGTCGTCAAGGTCGGCTCCTCCTCGCTCACCACGGCCTCCGGCGGCCTCGACGCCGACCGGGTCGACGCCCTCGTCGACGTCCTGGCCAAGGTCAGGGACGGCGGCGAACGCGAGGTCGTCCTCGTCTCCAGCGGGGCCATCGCCGCCGGACTCGCCCCGCTCGGCCTGGTCCGCAGGCCCAAGGACCTGGCCCGCCAGCAGGCCGCCGCCAGCGTCGGCCAGGGTCTCCTGGTGGCCCGCTACACCGCCTCGTTCGCCCGTTACGGCGTCCGCGTCGGCCAGGTGCTCCTCACCGCCGACGACACCAGCCGCCGCGGCCACTACCGCAACGCCTACAGCACCCTGGACAAGCTCCTGGAGATGGGCGCCGTCCCCGTCGTCAACGAGAACGACACCGTCGCCACGGACGAGATCCGCTTCGGCGACAACGACCGGCTCGCCGCCCTCGTCGCCCATCTCGTCCACGCCGACCTCCTCGTCCTGCTCTCCGATGTCGACGGCCTCTACGACGGCCCGCCCGGCACCCCCGGCGCCTCCCGCATCGCCGAGGTCACCGGCCCCGACGACCTGACCGGCGTCACCATCGGCAGCGCCGGAAAGGCGGGCGTGGGCACCGGCGGCATGGTCACCAAGGTCGAGGCCGCCCGTATCGCCACCGCCGCCGGAGTCCCCGTCGTCCTCACCTCCGCCAGCCGGGCCGCCGACGCGCTCGCGGGCCGCGACACCGGCACGTACTTCCACCGGACCGGCCGCCGCTCCGCCGACCGCCTCCTGTGGCTGGCCCACGCCTCCACCCCGCAGGGCGCGCTCACCCTCGACGACGGCGCCGTACGGGCCGTGGTGGAGCGGCGCACCTCGCTGCTGCCCGCCGGAATCTCCGCCGTCGAGGGCGAGTTCAGCGCCGGCGACCCGGTGGAACTGCGCGATCTGCGCGGCGCCCCCGTCGCCCGCGGGCTCGTCAACTTCGACGCGAAGGAGATCCCCCAGCTGCTCGGCCGCTCCACCCGGGATCTGGCCCGTGAGCTGGGGCCCGCCTACGAGCGCGAGATCGTACACAGGGACGATCTGGTCATTCTCACGCCTCGCCTCACCCCCTGAAACGGCTGAAAGTCCCGCCCTCCAGCAGTGACCTTTACCAAAACGGCCCCACTCGCGGCTGTGGACTGGTCCACTTTGTAGCGGGGAAACAGGGGTATCGCACAGCAACACATCACAGGAGGCCGCCGGTGAGACGAGCGCGCCCGGGGGCGCCGCCCCGAGGCACGGCCAGCCGCGCCCTGACGAGTGTCGGAACGGGGGCGGATCTCGACCGGAATCCACTCCCGGCCGACACCGCCGCGCAGGAGCCGGTCACGACGGCGAAGGAGGAGTCCCCGCAGTCGAAGCTCTGGCACATCACCCTCAGCGTCTCGGGCACCGAGACTCCGCTGGGAGAGGTCAGACGCGGCCTGGAACAGCTCGCGCACGACCATCCCTTCCTGCTGACCAGCCGCTATGCCAACGACCACGCGGAGATCCGCTACTGGGAAGAGGCCCGCGATCTGCACGACGCGGCCGCGGTCGCCCTGCGGCTGTGGGGGGAGCACCGCTCCAGCGCCCAGCTCCCGCCCTGGGAGATCGTCGGCCTCGAAGTGATCGACCGCGAGACCTACCACCTGCGCATCGCCGAGGGCTACGGCCCGCCGCCCGCCGCTCCGGTGGGCGTGCACCCGTACTGACCCCCGGGGTGCTCCAGGGGGCGTCCGCCCCTCGGGTCGGCCGTCTCGCATCACGGGATACGTGGTGGATGCCCGCAGAGCGCGCATTACTCTGCGGGCATGACCACGCTCTCGCCCTACGACAACCTCTCCCCGGTCGCGCAGACCGCCTACCGGGCCCGCGCGGCCGCCGCCGACATCGCGCCACTGCCGCGTGCGGCCAAGGACGACGCCCTGCTGGCCATCGCCGACGCCCTCGAAGTGCGGACGAGCGAGATCGTCGAGGCCAACGCGAAGGACGTCGAACGCGCCCGCGAGGCCGGGACGAGCGAAGGCATCATCGACCGCCTCACCCTCACCCCGGAACGCATCCGCGCCATCGCCGCGGACGTCCGGGACGTTGCGGCCCTGCCCGACCCGGTCGGCGAAGTGGTGCGCGGCTCGACCCTGCCCAACGGCATCGACCTGCGCCAGGTGCGGGTCCCGCTCGGCGTGGTCGGCATCATCTACGAGGCCCGTCCCAACGTCACCGTCGACGCCGCCGCCCTCTGCCTGAAGTCCGGCAACGCGGTCCTGCTGCGCGGCTCCTCCTCCGCCTACGCCTCCAACACCGCCCTCGTCCGGGTCCTGCGCGACGCGGTGGGCGGCTCGGGCCTCCCCGCCGACGCGGTCCAGCTCGTCCCGGGCGAGAGCCGTGACTCCGTACGCGAACTGATGCGGGCCCGCGGTCTGGTCGACGTCCTCATCCCGCGCGGCGGCGCCTCGCTGATCCGCACGGTCGTCGAGGAGTCCACCGTCCCCGTCATCGAGACCGGAACCGGCAACTGCCACGTCTACGTCGACGCGCAGACGGACCTCGCCATGGCCGTCGACATCCTGATCAACTCCAAGGCGCAGCGCCCCAGCGTCTGCAACGCGGCCGAGACCCTGCTCGTCCACAAGGACATCGCCGACACCTTCCTGCCGCTCGCCCTGGACGCGCTGGCCGAGGCCGGGGTCACCGTCCACGGCGACGAGCACGTCCTCGCCCGGGCGGAGGGCACCAAGGCCACCGTGGTCGCGGCGACGACGGAGGACTGGGAGACCGAATACCTCTCCTACGACATCGCGGCGGCGGTCGTCGACTCCCTGGACGCGGCGGTCGCGCACATCCGCCTCTGGTCCTCCGGCCACACCGAGGCGATCGTCACGACCTCTCAGGCGGCCGCCCGCCGGTTCACCCGACTGGTCGATTCGACGACGGTCGCGGTGAACGCCTCCACGCGCTTCACGGACGGCGGGCAGTTCGGCTTCGGCGCAGAGATCGGCATCTCCACGCAGAAGCTGCACGCCCGGGGCCCGATGGGCCTGCCGGAGCTGACCTCGACCAAGTACATCGTCACCGGCGACGGCCACGTCCGCTAGGTCCTGTCGTCGGACCATGCCGGGCTCGCGGGCGCCCCTCCCGCTCCGACCGGAGAGGGCGCGGATGCTGAGCCCGGCCGCACGTTCCCCTCCCCCCGGCCGGGGGAGTTTGCGGGGTCCCTGCCGAAAAGGTCCCGACAGGGCTACGCTGAATCCGTGCCGGACGACGTGGGGGGCAAGCCGTTCCCGGACGGCTGGGAGCCTGACGACGACCGCGGGGGCGCGGACGAGGATTTCGCCACCGTGGTGTTCGACGAGGACTTCGTCCGGGCCGCGGCCGTCCACGAGCCCACCGCCGTGGAGCGCCTGCTCGCCGCCGCCGAGGCCCGCGCCGAGGCCGATGCGGCCCGCGCCCGCCGCAGCCGCCGCCCCGACGACGACGGCCGTTACGACGAGCACGGCCCTTACGGCCGCCCCCGCGGCTACCACGACCCGCAGGACCTCGACTACGACCCGGACCACGGCGACGGGCACGACGCCACCGCCCCGGGCCCCTACGGCCGCCACGGCGGCTCCCTGCGCCCCTACCGCAACTCCGCCCGCTGGCACCGCCCCGTCGCCTGGCTGCTGGCGCTGATGATGGGCATCGGCATGGTCGCCCTCGCCTTCAGCGCCGTCTACCGGGGCGCGTCGGCCAATCGCCAGGACCAGGTGCCGCCCCCCGTCACCAGCGGCGTCGACAAGCCCGGAGCCGCCCCCTCGGCCTCCGCCGGCCACTCCCGGCCAGCGGTCTCGGCCGAACCAGGCCTCCCCTGACCGCCCGGGAGCCGGGCCCTCGCGCCGGAGCGTTCCGGCAGCCGTTCGCCCGGCTGTCGTAACCCCCGTACGCCGGTATCGGCAGCTGTCCACTTCGTCCCTCCTTCCCCCGTGTGCCACGGCCCCGCTCCAGATCCTCGCCCGACCCTTCCGTCACCCGTTCGCCGGTGCCCGCACCGGCAGCTCCCCCCGCTCTCCGCGTTTACGCACGCGGCAATCGACCTACCCTCAAGATGTGACCCCTCGTTCCCAGGGGGGCTTCTCGCTGCCGGACACCGCTCGTCCGAAGCCGACCGTTGCGCACCGAACCGACCGGTGTGGAGATCGGGAGAGAAGTCATGACAGGCCGCTCAGAACCGCCGGACGGCCCGCCCGAGAACCCCGCGGGCGGCGAGGACGAATACCGCTCCCTCGTCTTCGACGAATCGTTCGTCCAGGCTGCCCGGATGCAGGAGTTCTCGGCCCAGGAGCGGATGGGCGAGCACGCCCGCGCGGTACGCGCCCTGCCCGAGCCACCGGCCGCCCTCCGCAGCGGAGGCGGCTCCCGGACCGCCATAGCGCTGATCGTCCTGATCGCCCTGGCCTTCGCCCTCGCCGTCTACATAGGCTTCCGCAGCCCCTACCCCCAGCCCCCCACCCGACGGGCTGAACCCCTGAGGACCACCGTCGTCCCCCTCGCCCCGCCGGGGACCGTCCCCGGCGGCTCCCCCGAGCGGCTGTACGAGTCCGGGCCGGTCGCCGGTCTCCCCACCGGCGCGGAAGGGATCAACTTCCCCGCCGTGCGACGTACGCAGAACTTCTCCGACAGCCAGATCACCGCCGCTCTCGCCACGGTCAAGGACTACCTGGTGGAGTCCTCGCTGAACCCCGACGTCCTCACCGGCGATGTCCGCAGGCCCGTCGAGCACCTCCTCGACCCCGACCAGCGGGCCCAGTTCGAACAGAGCCTGAGCACCCCGGCGGACGACGGGCGGCACGCCGCCACCGGCTGGCTGGTGCGCTTCGACCCGGCCCACGTGGAACTCGCGGACCCGCACGTCCGGGTCCAGGGCACGCTCCGCTACGAGGAGGAGGGAGCGGGCACCCTGGGGGTCGTCTCGGACCACACGTTCACCTACGCCGTGCGCCCGGCCGACGGACCCCACGGGAAGGGCGGCGCCTCCCTGTTCACCGTGCGGCGCGAGCTGCACTTCCGCTTCGACCGGGAGGACTTGCGGCTGCACCGGCTGGAGCTGCGCACCGCCTACGTCCAGGCCGGGCCGCACTCGTGCTCGGCCGATGCGGCAGGGAGGCTCCGCCCGCTTCTCGCCGGGGAGCGGGCGGACGACCGCGGGCCCGCCGCCACCGACCCGTACGCCACGGGCAGACCCACGGCGGCGCTGTGCGGGACCCTGGCGGCCGTCAGCTCCCCGACGGCCTCGGCGGCAGCCACGACGACCCCGACGGACTCGGCGGCCGGCCGGAGCTCCCCGAGCAGCCCCTCGCAGTAGTCAGGCCCTGGCCCTCAGGCCCTCAGTCCTCCGGGTCCTGAGGCCGGCCGGATGTGCCCTTCTCGCCCGTGGCGGAGCCCCCGGCCGGGCCCTGCGCCCCGCCCTTGGTGCCCCCGCCCGCGGCGCCGGTGAACTTGTCGCGCAGCTTGCCGCCCAGGTCCCCGGCGCCTCCGGCGATGTCGCCGACCAGCTTCATCAGCGGGTCCTTGCTGGTGCGCACCGTGTCGGCGTAGTGCGAGGCGGACTCCCGGAACGAGTCCGTCACCGAGGCGTCCTTGTCCTCCTCGCGGCGCGGGTAGTGGCCGTCCATGATCCGCTGGAAGTCGCGGCTCTCCGACCACTTCTTCAGCTCGGCGGCCCGTACCGCGGTGAACGGGTGCGTCCGGGGCAGCACATTGAGGATCTTGAGGACGGAGTCGCGCAGGTCTCCGGCCTTCTCGTACTCGTCGGCCTGGGCGAGGAAGGCGTCCACGTTCATCTCGTGGAGGTGATTGCCGCCGGCGATCTTCATCAGGCCGCGCATCGATGCCTTGGTGTCCTGGCCCACCAGGAGCCCGGCCCGGTCCGCGGACAGCTCCGACTTGCGGAACCACTCGCGCAGCGCCGTCACTATCGCCATGATCGCGACATTGCCCAGCGGGATCCAGGCGACCTTCACGGCCAGGTTGGTGAGGAAGAGCAGTATCGTCCGGTACACCGAGTGACCGGAGAGCGCGTGGCCCACCTCGTGGCCCACCACCGCCCGCATCTCCTCCTCGTCGAGCAGCTCGACCAGGCCGGTGGTGACCACGATGATCGGTTCGTCAAGACCGATACACATGGCGTTGGGCTGAGGGTCCTGCTTGACGTACATCGGCGGGACCTTCTCCAGGTCCAGGATGTAACAGGCGTCCCGCAGCATGTCGTTGAGGTGGGTGAACTGCGCTTCGCTCACCCGGACGGAGTCGGAGAGGAACAGCAGCCGCAGGCTGCGCTCCGGGAGCAGCCCGCTGAGCGCCTTGAACACGGTGTCGAACCCGGTCAGCTTGCGCAGGGCCACCAGGGCCGAGCGGTCGGCGGGGTGCTCGTAGGCCCGGGAGGAGATCCCGGCGAACCGCCTGCGCTGCCTGCTCGGCACGTTCTCGTGACTGTTGTCGGTCATGGATGGCCCCCTGTTCGTACGAGACGTTGCTCGTCCCCCGGACAAAAACCAGCCTATGCGCTGGCGCTACGGTGTGCGGGGGGCTGTGGATAACTTTGAGGAGCGCCCGAAATGCCGCACACCGCCGTACTGCTCGCCGCCGCGTCCGAGGAGCAGGGACCGGGCAGCACCCTGAGGATCGTGCTGCTCGCCGCGATCCTCGGAGCGGTGCTGCTGGCCTGGTTCCTGCTGCGCGGATACCGCAACGATGACAACAACGACTGAGTCGGCGTGAGCGTGCCCGGGGGCCCCGCATACGATGTGCCCGACGTCTTCCTTCCGATTCACGATCGATAGGTCCTGCCGAAGATGAGCCTCACGAGCACCGCACACCAGCTGGTCACCATCGCCTCCGGGGGCGGCGAGGGCGGCGGCAACCACGAAAGCCTCAACCCCTACCTCATCGGCGCCGGCGCCTTCCTCGCGCTGATGTTCCTGCTGTGGGTCACCACCCGCTTCAACCGCGACCGCTGAGCCAGAAACCGCTGAGTCAGAGGCGTACAGCTGTGCCAGTAGGCTCTGCACGCATGGGAGAGCAGGAAGTGCCTACCGGCCCCGGCAAGCGCCGGCTCGGCGTCATGGGCGGGACATTCGACCCGATCCATCATGGACACCTGGTGGCGGCCAGTGAAGTGGCCGCCCAGTTCCATCTGGACGAGGTCGTCTTCGTTCCGACCGGGCAGCCGTGGCAGAAGAGCCACAAGAAGGTCTCCCCGGCCGAGGACCGCTATCTGATGACGGTCATCGCCACCGCGTCCAACCCGCAGTTCTCCGTCAGCCGCAGTGACATCGACCGTGGCGGACCGACGTACACCATCGATACGCTGCGGGACCTGCGCGAGGTCCACGGCGACGCGGACCTCTTCTTCATCACCGGCGCCGACGCGCTCTCCCAGATCCTGACCTGGCGCGACGCGGAGGAGCTGTTCTCGCTCTCGCACTTCATCGGTGTGACCCGCCCGGGTCACGTGCTCACGGACGACGGGCTGCCCGAGGGCGGTGTCTCCCTCGTGGAGGTACCCGCGCTGGCGATTTCGTCCACGGACTGCCGTGAGAGGGTCGCGCAGGGGGAACCGGTCTGGTACCTGGTGCCGGACGGCGTGGTCCGCTACATCGACAAGCGCCAGCTGTACCGCGGCGAATGAGCCACGGAGAGGGGCACCGGTGAACGACCGACAGAACCCGTACGACCCGTATTACCAGGAGCCGCAGGTCATCGGCTACGACGCTTACGGGCAGCCGGTGTACCAGCAGCAGGCGCAGCAGCCGTACGACCAGCAGGGGCAGCAGTACGACCCCTACGCCGCGCACCAGGGCCAGGGCCAGGGGCAGGGGCACGCGCACCAGGCCCCCGAGGCGGGGTACGGCTACGACGCGTACGGCAACCCCCAGCAGCAGCCGCAGCCCCCGCACGACCCCTACGCAGGCCAGTACCAGGGCCAGCCTCCGGGGCAGACGTACCAGGGCCAGACTCAGCAGGGCCAGGGCGCCGACCAGGGTTACGGGTACGGCTCCTACACCGACTACGGCTACGCCACCGGGCAGCAGCCCGCCGCGGTCGACACCGGTCAGCACTGGAGCGTCCCGCAGCAGGGTTCCGCCCCCGCGCCGGAACAGGCCCCGCAGGCGCACACGGCGGAAGCCGCGGAAGCCGAAGCGGAAGCCGACGCGGCCGTTCCGGGGCAGCGCAAGCCCGCCCCCGACTACCGAACCGAGCAGTTCTCGTTCATCGAGGAACCCGACGAGGACTCCGAAGACGTCATCGACTGGCTGAAGTTCACCGAGAGCCGCAGCGAGCGGCGCGAGGAAGCGCGCCGCAAGGGCCGCAACCGGATGGTCGCCCTGATCGTCGTCGCCGTTCTCGTGGTCGTCGGCGGAGTCGGATACCTCTGGTCCGCCGACATGATCCCCGGCCTCTCCGGTCCGGACGACAAGAAGGCCGTCGCCGCCGGAGCCCAGCAGCGCGACATGATCGTGGTGCACCTGCACGACACCAAGAAGGGCGCCACCTCCACGGCGCTCCTTGTCGACAACACCACCACCAAGCAGGGCACCACCGTTCTGCTGCCCAACTCCCTCGCCGTCGCGGGCGATGACGGGACCACCACCACGCTCGGCAAGTCCGTCGACGACGACGGCAGGACCGGCACCCGGGAGGCGATCGACACCCTCCTGGGCACCCGGATCACCGGCACCTGGCGGCTGGACACCCCCTACCTGGAGAACCTCGTCGAGCTGGTCGGCAACATCGAGGTCGACACCGACACCGAGGTGCCCGACACCAAGAAGGGCGCCTCGCCCCTGGTGAACAAGGGCGAGGCGCAGACGCTCAGCGGCCCGATGGCCGTCGCGTACGCCACGTACCGCGCACCGGGCGAGCCCGAGGCCAAGCAGCTGATGCGGTTCGGCGAGGTCATGCGGGCCACGCTGCGCAAGATCTCCGAGGATCCCAAGGCCGCGACCATCACCATCGAGACGCTGCTCCAGGTGCTCGACCCGTCGCTGCCCGAGAAGGACCTCGGGGCCTCGCTCGCCAAGCTCGCCGCGCATGCCAAGGTCGGCGACTACAAGACGGCCCTCCTGCCGGTCCAGGAGGACGGCACGCTCACCGAGGAGGCCACCCGCAGCGTCGTCAAGGACATCCTCGGCGGTGCGGTGAAGGCCCCCGAAGAGGGTGCGCCCCTCCGGGTCGCCGTGCGCAACGCCACGGGTGACGACAAGGCCGCAGAGGCGGCCCGGGTCCAGCTGGTCAACGGCGGCTACGCCTTCGTGGACAGCGGCAAGGACGAGGCCGAGTCCTCTTCCGTCGTGTTCTACCGGTCCGCCGAGGACAAGGAGAAGGCCGTCGAGGTGGCCAAGACCCTGGGGCTGTCCGACGACGACGTGAAGAAGGGCGAGCCGGCCGCGAACGCCGATGTGTCCGCCGTCCTCGGCCAGGACTACAAGATCAAGTAGCCGCTACGGGTTCACCGGCCGACGTTCCTCCGAGGCCTCGGACGTCGGCCGGTGAGACGCAGCCAAGCTCCGGGTGAAACGCAGTGAAGCTCTGTCGGCGGTCCGTGAGACCCTAGAGGTTGCATCCGACCGCCGACGAAAGCCTGCATGTGACCGCCACGGACCGCTCCATCGAGCTCATCAACGCCGCCGCTCAGGCGGCCGCCGACCGGCTCGCGCACGACATCATCGCCTACGACGTCAGCGATGTGCTGTCGATCACCGACGCCTTCCTGCTGGCCTCGGCCCCCAACGACCGCCAGGTCAAGTCGATCGTCGACGAGATCGAGGAGCGGCTTCAGAAGGAGCTCGGCGCCAAGCCGGTGCGCCGCGAGGGCGACCGCGACGCCCGCTGGATCCTCCTCGACTACGTCGACATCGTCATCCACGTCCAGCACAGCGAGGAGCGCGTTTTCTACGCGCTGGAGCGCCTGTGGAAGGACTGCCCGGAGATCGCCCTCCCCGAGGACGCGATCAAAACCCGTGGTAAGGCCGAGGAGCACGCGCAGCTCAACGGCGGCACGGAAGGTGACCAGAGCTGAACGGCAGCAGCAGCGGCAGAGGCCGCAGGATCGTCCTCTGGCGGCACGGCCAGACGGCATGGAACCTGGAGCGTCGCTTCCAGGGCTCCACGGACATCGAGCTCACCGAGGCCGGCCTCGGGCAGGCCCGCCGGGCCGCCCGGCTGCTCGCCTCGCTGAGGCCGGACGCCATCGTGGCGTCCGACCTCCGGCGGGCGGCGGCCACGGCCGCCGAGCTGGCCGCCGTCAGCGGCCTGACCGTCGCTCATGACGCGGCTCTTCGCGAGACGTACGCAGGCGCCTGGCAGGGGCTGACGCACCACGAGATCGTCGAGCGCTACGGGGAGCAGTACGCCGCGTGGAAGCGCGGCGAGCCCGTGCGCCGGGGCGGCGGCGAGCTGGAGACCGAGGTCGCCGACCGGGCCGCTCCGGTCGTCCTGGAGCACGCCGAGAAGCTCCCCGCCAACGGCACGCTCGTCGTGGTCAGCCACGGCGGCACGATCAGGACGACGATCGGCCGCCTGCTGGGCCTGGAGTCGCATCACTGGGAAGGGCTCGGCGGGCTGTCCAACTGCTGCTGGTCCGTTCTCGGTGAGGGAGCGCGTGGCTGGCGGCTGCTGGAGCACAACGCCGGAACGCTGCCCGAGCCGGTGCTCGGCGACGACGACTAGGACCTGTCGTTCGGATCGGGCCGCGGACCGGGTGCCGTTCCCGGCCGTCCACGGGCGGCACCGGGCCGGATTTCACTTTCCGGCAGGTCACAGGCTAAAGTTCTTCTTGTTCGCAGCGCGGAAACGCAGGGAAACACAGCGAACAGCGGGGCTATAGCTCAGTTGGTAGAGCGCCTGCATGGCATGCAGGAGGTCAGGAGTTCAATTCTCCTTAGCTCCACAATCAGGATCCCGTCCCCACCAGGGGGCGGGATCTTCTGCGTGGAGGACGCCCGGCGGGCTGACCCTCTTGCGGGGTCATGGCAGAATCGGAACGCCGGAGGGGGCGACGGACCGATCGGGAGGGAGCGCGATGCCTGCGACTCGCGAACACGTCCCCGACCTGCCGCTTGTCGCCGCTCTGCGCTCCGGCTCTCCAACGTCCGAAGATCGATCCCGGCTCGGCTGTCCGTCCTGCGGTTCGTCCCATGTCGCCCAGGTTCTGGGTGACAACGGAGGGGTCTCCTACGTGTGCACGGCCTGCGGCCACAGCTGGAGCTGACTGATGGGTGCACACAGGCGTAAGTGCGACTGGTGCGACAGCGGTACGCCCATTGTCAGGGACATGGACCCGGTCAACGCGGAGTACCAGTACTGGTGCGAGGAATGCGCGCGGGCGCTGATCATAAAAGGCGACCCCATCGAGACCTATCGGGAGCTGGAGGGGGAGCCGATCTACGGGCGGCTCCTGGAGGAGCACTGCACCCTCAAGCGCTTCTACTCGTTCGCGACTGCCTGACCGTGACCGCCCGCCTGCCTGACCGGGACTGCCTGAGCGCCTGACCGCGACCGTCTGACCTGCGGTCGGTCGATCACTCACCTGGGATGAATCGGTCATTTCGGTACGGACCGGAAACGATTTGGTGAAGCACCGGGGGGAGCGTGTAATGTTCTCGATGTCGCCAAGGGAAACCGGGCGGCAAACAGCAAGGGGCTATAGCTCAGTTGGTAGAGCGCCTGCATGGCATGCAGGAGGTCAGGAGTTCAATTCTCCTTAGCTCCACAGTGAAGTAGCGGGGGGGGGGGGGGGGGGGGGGGGGGGGGGTTTTTTTTTTTTTTTTTTTTCTCCCCCTCTTTTCTCTTTCCTTTTCTCCCCCCCCCTCTCCCCCCCCCCCT
>NZ_JBVIPK010000011.1:0-73304 GCF_055577965.1 Streptomyces sp. NPDC033165 | reverse complement strand
GGGGCCTGGGGGGGGGGGAGGGGGGGGGGGGTTTCGCTTCTCCGGAGCCCAAAGGGGAGGGGGGGGCCCACCGGGGTGGGTTTCCCCGCTACTTTTTGTTCCGACCTTCTGTCCCTACCTTCTGTCCGGCTGCCTGGTCAGCCGCGCCCGCTGCCCAGCGCCCGTCGGCTGGCGGCCGGGAGGGCGGGGCGCGTCTCGGCGGGCGGCTGCTCGATCCTGAGCGCCAGGGCGGGGCAGCGCCGTACGGCCCGCTGGGCCCGCCCGCGCAGATGCATCGGTACGGCGGCGTCCGCCAGCGCCGGATAGCCGTCGGGGCCCAGCCTGATGAGCTCGGGGACGATGTCCGCGCACAGGCCGTGGCCCTGGCAGAGCGTCCAGTCCACGGCCAGCTTCTCACCGCTCGGAATCGACTCCTCCAGATCCTGGTAGCCAGGTCCGGGCAGCGGCAGCACCCCGGCCGTCTCCCGCCCGCAGCCGCCGTCCAGGACGTGTGCGGCGAGGTCGTCCGTGAACGCCGACAAGGCGGAGAGCAGGAACCGCGCCGAACCGTCCGGGTGTTTGCACGCCCCCCGGCCCTTCACGGCCTGGGTGACCTCGCGCAGGGCCTCCAGGGCCGCGGGCCCGCCCCCGTTCAGCAGGTCGGAGAGGCCGCCCGCGGCGGCGGGGAGCCCCAGCTTGCACGGGCCGCACTGCCCGGCGGTCTCGGCGGCCAGCCAGTTGGCGATCCGGAGGGACTCGCCGAGCGGGCAGGTATCCGGCCCGATCGGCAGGATGGCGCCGGCCCCGAGCGCGCCGCCCACGGTGGCCAGGGACTCGCGGGAGACCACGGCGTTGTGCGAGGAGACCGCGTCGATCCAGTTGCCGTGATAGCCGCCCGTCAGGACGCCCTGCGGCAGCGGGGGAGCGTCGGCCAGTTGCAGGATGTACCGCAGCGGCACCCCGGTCGGCGCCTCGATGACCATCGGCCGCGCCACCGCTCCGGAGACGGTGAGCAGGACGGTGCCCGGTTCGTTCGGCAGGCCGGTGTGCCCGTAGCGGCGCGGGCCGATCCGGGCGGCGACGGCGAGCTGTGCGTACGTCTCCGCGTTCGACAGCAGGGTCGGGGCGCCGCCCACCCCGGTCTCCGCCGCCCGCTCGCGCCGGCCCGGCGGCAGGGCGGGCCCGCCGTTCGCCGCCCGGATCACCGAGGATGCCTCGCCGGAGACCATGCGTTCCGGGGTGCGGACCACCCGGGCGCGCAGCGGCAGGCCGCGCCGGTCGGAGAGGCCGCGCTCGGCGAGAGCCGCCCGTACGGACACCTCTGTGGAGTTACGGGTGACGGCGACGACCAGGGTGCGTGCGCCGAGTGCCTCCGCGGCCAGCAGGGCGCCGTCCAGGATGAGGTGGGGCGCGCGGTTGAGGAGCACGGTGTCCTTACGGCAGGCGGGTTCGCCCTCACTGCCGTTGATCACGACGACGGGCCGCACACCGCGGCGGATGGACGCCTTCGCCACCGCCCGCAGCTTCCTGCCGAAGGGGAAACCGGCACCTCCCCTTCCGTGTAGGGATATCGCCTCGGCCAGTTCGGCCAGCCGCTCGCCCGTCATCGGTTCGAGCGGCCCGTGGACCTTCAGGTGCATGGCGAGGTCGAGCCGTTCCACGAGGTCGAAGCCGGTGGTCAGCTGCGGCAGACCGACGACGCGGACCTCGGGAACATCGGGGAGGGGGACGTTCACGGTCGGTCTCCTGCGGGTGCGTGCCAGGGTTCGCCTGCCGGGGGAGCGGCGAACGGCTCGGCAGGCGGCTCGGCACCGGGGGCGGTGAAGGGGGAGGCGAAGGGAGTGGTTGTGGTGGTGCTGTCCGGCGTCGGGGGGCCGCTGTCGTACTCCGGCGTGCCGTAGGAATGGGACGGCGTGTCATGGGAATGGGACGGCGCGCCGTAGGAAGGCGTGCCGTAAGGGGGTGCTGCGTAAGAAGACATCGCGTCAGCCTGTATGCCGCCGGTGGGCGCCGGTCCGTGGGCGCCTTCGGAAGGCGGCGGGGCGAAGGGCGGGGCGTACGGAGTCGGCGTGCCGGTGTCGTATTCCGGTGTGTCATAAGTAGGCGTCGTGTCGAACCGGGATGCGTACAGAGGCGGTTCCTGGGGCGGCGCGTAGGTGTGCTCGGCCGCGTGGGACGGGCTGGGGTGCGCCGGCGCGGGGGATGTGGGGTGCGCCTGTGCGGGAGGTGCGGGGGACGGTGAGGGCCAGCGGCTCTCCGGCGGGAGCGAGGGGCCGCCGCCGAGCGAGACAGCGCGATATCCGGCCGCTATCCCCGGACCGGGCCCCTTCCGCCGCCCCTGAACCGGCGTGTCCCCGGGAGGGTCGAAGGTGACGCGGTCGGCGCTGCGGGGCGGGGGCTCGTACAGGGGCGCCCGGCTGCCGTACAGCGTCTCCGTCGGCGCCTCGTGCAGCGAGCCGGGGATCGCCGACGGCGGGAACTCCGCCGGGGGTATCGGCGCCGACAGGGTGCGCGGGCGCACGGGTGTGCCCCGTACGTCCCCGCCCGGCTCCCTCCAGCCGACCGGGTCGGACCAGGGCTCCGCGCCGGAGGACGGGGACTCGCGCAGGACCGGGTCCGGGGCGGGCGGCGGGCCCTGGCCCAGCAGCTCCGCGATCCGGTCGGCGATCCGCCGCTTCGTCGGACGGGGCAGCAGTCGCAGGCACAGCGCGCCCGCGACTCCGGCCAGGCACAGGCCGTACATCACGACCACCCAGGTCGCGGGCGCGCGGCCCGCGTACAGGCCGTGGACCAGCGCGGCGCACCAGGCCGGATAGGACAGCCCGTGCAGGGCGCGCCACCGGCCCGCGATCCCGCCCGCCTCCCGGGGGGACCCGAGCGACTGGCCGAGCCGGGTGGCCGTGGGGGAGGGCTGGGCGAACGCGCTGCGCAGGGCGCCGGTCGCGGCCGTGACGACCATCAGCAGACCGGCCAGCGAACCGAAGCCGATCAGCCCCGCGGTGCCGGTGACGCCGAGGCCGAAGGGTATGAGGGCACCGATCAGATCGACATGCCCGAGGGCGACCTTCACGGTGCCGTGCAGCAGCAGAAAGCCGAGCGAGGCCACGGCGGTGGCCCGGTGTATGCCCTGGCAGACGATCCGCTGGCGGGTGGAGAGGAACAGCCGGTCGGTGGCCAGCAGGCCCCAGGCGACGGCAGCGCTGAGCGACACCAGCGACAGGACGCCGGTGGTGAAATCAAGGGTGGTGCGCAAGCCGTCGCTCCCTGCGACGGCGAGTAGGGGGACGAAGACCAGGGCGGCGACAGTGAGGCCGCCCTGTACCGGCCGACTCATTCCGGGGCTCATGGTGGGGGATACGCGGATCTTGCGATGAGGGTTCATGGGGGCGACTCCGAATAGTTCGGCAAAGCGGTCCCGTTGCCGCATGCTAGGACGCCCCATACCAACCAGTACGGGCTTTGCGCGGTTGCCCTGATAGAAGGGGGTACGCCGAGTAACCTCCGCTTCCCGGGAGTTCCCTCCGTCCCGTAAATCGCCCCAGGACTCAGTGGAACACCCACGGGAAGTCCGCGGAACGCACACCGTGCACCCACGGAAACATCACACGCCGACTACGGAGGGCGACGAGGGGAGGGGCGAGGTCCCGGCTCTCGCGTGCCGTGTCCGCCCTCCGGTCGCTCCCCGCTCCCTTCCGGGCCCGTGCGGTACCCTGACGCCATGCGTGCCGTACGCCTTCTGCTTAGCGAGCCGCGCTGAACAGTTCCGACCGGTGAGAACGCCTGGTCGGAGTCAGCGCGGCGTCCCCTCCTGTGCGAGGGGATTTTTCGTTTCCCGGCAGATGACGATCGATGGAGCTTTGAGGATCATGAGCGAGACGAATTCCGCTGCCGAGACGGCTGCGCCGCACCGCTACACGGCGGCGATGGCCGCCGACATCGAGGCACGCTGGCAGGACTTCTGGGACGCCGAGGGGACGTACGAGGCGCCCAACCCCACCGGTGACCTGGCGGGCGACCCGGAGCTGGCCGGCAGGCCGAAGAAGTTCATCATGGACATGTTCCCGTACCCCTCGGGTGCCGGACTGCACGTCGGGCACCCCCTGGGCTACATCGCCACCGATGTCTACGCCCGCCACCAGCGGATGACCGGCCACAACGTGCTGCACACCCTGGGCTTCGACGCCTTCGGGCTGCCCGCCGAGCAGTACGCGGTCCAGACGGGCACGCACCCCCGGGTCTCCACCGAGGCCAACATGGAGAACATGAAGCTCCAGCTGCGCCGTCTGGGGCTGGGACACGACAACCGCCGCTCCTTCGCGACGATCGAGTCCGAGTACTACAAGTGGACGCAGTGGATCTTCCTGCAGATCTTCAACTCCTGGTACGACACCGAGGCCGACCGGGCCCGCCCGATCGCCGAGCTGGTCGAGCAGTTCGAGAACGGCACCCGCGCGACCCCCGACGGCCGTGAGTGGGGCGAGCTGACCGCCGCCGAGCGCGCGGACCTGCTGGGCCAGTACCGCCTGGCGTACGCCTCCGACGCGCCCGTCAACTGGTCGCCCGGTCTGGGCACCGTGCTGGCCAACGAGGAAGTCACCGCCGACGGTCGCTCCGAGCGCGGCAACTTCCCCGTCTTCAAGGCCAAGCTGCGCCAGTGGAACATGCGCATCACCGCCTACGCCGACCGGCTGCTGAACGACCTGGACGGGCTGGACTGGCCCGAGGCCATCAAGTTGCAGCAGCGCAACTGGATCGGGCGCTCCGAGGGCGCCCGGGTCGAGTTCCCGGTCGACACCGCGGGTGGCATCACCGTCTTCACCACCCGTCAGGACACCCTGTTCGGCGCCACGTACATGGTGCTGGCCCCCGAGCACGACATGGTCGAGCGGATCATTCCGGCCGCCTGGCCCGAGGGCACCCACCCGGTGTGGACCGGCGGACACACGAGCCCGGCCGAGGCCGTCACCGCGTACCGCAAGCAGGCCGCCGCCAAGTCCGATGTGGAGCGGCAGGCCGAGGCCAAGGACAAGACCGGTGTGTTCACCGGCGCGTACGCCACCAACCCGGTCAGCGGCGAGAAGGTCCCCGTCTTCATCGCGGACTACGTCCTGATGGGCTACGGCACCGGCGCGATCATGGCCGTACCGGCGCACGACGCGCGCGACTTCGCCTTCGCGCGCGCCTTCGAGCTGCCGATGCGCTGTGTCGTCCAGCCGTCCGACGACCGCGGAACCGACCCCTCCACGTGGGACGACGCCTTCAGTTCGTACGACGCGAAGCTGGTCAACTCCGCGAACGACGAGATCTCGCTGGACGGCCTGGGTGTCGTCGAGGCCAAGGCGACGATCACCGAGTGGCTGAAGGAGCACGGTGTCGGCGAGGGCACCGTCAACTTCCGGCTGCGCGACTGGCTGTTCAGCCGCCAGCGCTACTGGGGCGAGCCCTTCCCGATCGTCTACGACGAGGACGGCATCGCCCACCCGCTGCCCGAGTCGATGCTGCCGCTGGAGCTGCCGGAGGTCGAGGACTACTCGCCGCGCACCTTCGACCCGGAGGACGCGAGCGCGCAGCCTGAGACCCCGCTGTCACGCAACGCCGACTGGGTCAACGTCACGCTGGACCTGGGCGACGGGGCCGGTCCGCGGAAGTACCGCCGCGAGACCAACACCATGCCCAACTGGGCCGGTTCCTGCTGGTACGAGCTGCGCTACCTGGACCCGAACAACGACCGTCAGCTGGTCGACCCGGAGATCGAGCAGTACTGGATGGGCCCGCGGGAGGGCCGGCCCACCGGCGGTGTCGACCTGTACGTCGGCGGCGCCGAGCACGCCGTGCTGCACCTGCTGTACGCGCGCTTCTGGTCCAAGGTGCTGCACGACCTGGGCCACATCTCTTCGGCCGAGCCGTTCCACAAGCTGTACAACCAGGGCATGATCCAGGCCTTCGTCTACCGCGACAGCCGGGGCATCGCCGTCCCGGCCGCCGAGGTGGAGGAGCGCGACGGCGGCTTCTACTACGAGGGCGAGAAGGTCAGCCGCGTCCTGGGCAAGATGGGCAAGTCCCTGAAGAACGCGGTCACGCCGGACGAGATCTGCGCCGAGTACGGTGCGGACACCCTGCGCCTGTACGAGATGGCGATGGGCCCCCTGGACGTGTCGCGCCCCTGGGACACGCGTGCCGTCGTCGGCCAGTACCGGCTGTTGCAGCGGCTGTGGCGCAATGTGGTCGACGAGGAGACCGGCGAGGTCACCGTCGTCGACACGGAGCCCGGAGAGGACACTCTGCGGGCCTTGCACAAGGCCATCGACGGGGTCGGCCAGGACCTGGCGGGCATGCGGTTCAACACCGCCATCGCCAAGATCACCGAGCTGAACAACCATCTGACGAAGGCCGGCGGCCCGCTGTCGCGCTCGGTCGCCGAGCGGCTGGTCCTGCTGATCGCCCCGCTGGCCCCGCATGTGGCCGAGGAGCTGTGGCGTCGGCTGGGCCACACCGAGTCGGTCGTCCACCAGGACTTCCCCGTGGCGGACCCGGCGTACGTCGTGGACGAGACGGTCACCTGCGTCGTCCAGATCAAGGGCAAGATCCGGGCCCGTCTGGAGATCTCCCCGTCCATCACGGACGAGGAGCTGGAGGCGCTGGCCCTGGCTGACGACGCGGTCGTGGCGGCGCTGGGCGGGGCGGGCATCCGCAAGGTGATCGTGCGCGCCCCGAAGCTGGTGAACATCGTCCCCGCGTGAGGGTTCTTGCGGGTGGCGTGATGGCCTCTGCGGATGGTTAGGGCCATCCCCTACGGGCAGGTTGGGGGTTCCGAAGGAACCCTCGGCCTGCCCGTTCCGTTTACGGTGGAGGGGGCGACCGGTATCGGCGGGCCGCATCGAGAAACCGAGGGGCATTCATGGAAGCCGCGATCACGATCCTGGCGCTGCTCTTCGTCGCGTTCATCGCGCTGGGCGTCTACGTGACCGTGAAGGCCGTCGGCGCGGCCAAGCGGGGCGTGGACCGCACGATCACGCAGGCCCGCCGCACCGTGGAGGACACCACGCTCCGGGCCAAGAGCTTCGGCCAGCCCGGTGTCGTCGGCGAGCTCGCACAGCTCCGGCTCGCCCTGCGGACGTCGATGCGCGCCACCCAGGACGCCCTGCACGCCGGCGTGGCGGAGGACGCCTCGCTCTCGGAGTCGGTGGCGCTCTTCCGGCGGCTGAGCGCGCACGGCCTTGAGCTGGACGACGAGCTGAAGCGGCTGGAGCGCGAGCCGGACCGGTCGACGGTCGCGGCCCTGCTGCCCCAGCTGAAGGAGCGGACCCAGCGGATCACGCACTCGGCGGAGTCGTTGCGCTGGGCGGCGCGGGACCGGGCACGGCAGTTCGCCGACGACGACCTGGACGCGCTGAACGCACAGATCGACGTCGAGGCCGGTGCGCTGCGGCACTGGACCGTCGAGGAGTCGCGTGCACCGGGTGCCGGGGCGTCCGCGAACCCGGGCCACGGCCCCGGGACGTCCACGACCTCCGGCCACGGCCCCGGAGCGGACTGGCCCGAACCGGCCGCCTCGGCCGGAAGCAGCAGCACGGCCGACGAGGCCTGGCCCGGTCAGGCCGATGAAGAGGCCCCGCAGGCGATCACCGCATCGGACCCGCGGAAGCGCACGAGCTACCCGTGGGAGAAGTCCGCCCGGCCGGAAACGACGAACTGACGTACGCGATCCGGGAAGCGCTCCGACCGGATACGTTCCGAAGTGACCATGAATGATCAGAGGCCCGGGGCCGGGCTGCCGCACTCCCGGTACGCCAGGTAACCTCCGGCACATGTCCCGCCATGTCGCTGTCGTCACCGATTCCACGGCCTACCTGCCGCGCCCGACGATGGAACGGCACGGCATCACCGCGGTGCCGCTGACCGTCGTCCTGGGCGATCAGGCGCTGGAGGAGGGCACGGAGATCTCGGCCCGTTCACTCGCCCTGGCGCTGCAGAAACGCCACTCCGTGACCACGTCCCGCCCGAGCCCCGAGGTCTTCGCGGCGGCCTATCGGGCGGCGGCCGTTGGCGGGGCCGACGCCGTGGTGTCGCTGCACCTGTCGGCGGAGTTCTCGGGCACGTACGACGCGGCGCTGCTCGCGGCGAAGGACGCCCCCATCCCGGTACGGGTGGTGGACACCGGCATGGTCGCCATGGCTCTCGGATTCTGCGCCCTCGCGGCGGCGGAGGCGGCGGAGGCGGGGGGCGGCCTGGACGAGGTGGTGGCGGCCGCGGAGAAGCGGGCGGCCGGGACATCCGCTTATTTCTATGTCGACACGCTGGACTATCTGCGCCGGGGCGGCCGTATCGGCACGGCCCAGGCCCTGCTGGGGTCCGCCCTGGCGGTGAAGCCGATCCTGGAACTCGACGGAGGCCGGATCGAGCTGCTGGAGAAGGTAAGGACGGCGTCCAAGGCGATTGCCCGCCTGGAGGAGATCGTGGCCGAGCGCGCGGGCGAAGCGGCGGTGGACATCGCCGTCCACCACCTCGCCGCGCCGGACCGCGCCGACCGCCTGGCCGAGCGGCTGCGCGAACGTGTCCCCGGTCTGGTCGAACTGCACGTCAGCGAGGTCGGCGCGGTGATCGGTGCGCACACGGGGCCGGGGCTGCTGGGTGCGGTGATCTCGGTGCGGTGATCGGGGTCCGGGGTCCGGGGTCCGGGGTTCGGGGTCCGGGGTTCGGGGTTCGGGGTTCGGGTCCGGGGTTCAGGGATTGCGGCTTGGTGATCGTTGTTCCGTGATCGTGGTTCCGTCATTTTTTCGGGGGCGGTACGGGGCTGTTTGTCACCCCGAGGAGTGGTCGAGTTATCCACAACTGGCGGTCTTTCCACAGGAATCGGGGCTACTCAGCGGGTTCGGGCGGATGTGCCTAACGTCGTGAGGCATGGCCTTTCGAACTTCTCGGGTGTCCGCTCCCGATGCCTTCTCCGTCCAGTCGTCCATCCATTCGTCAGCTCAGCTGAACGATCTTCTGCCTGAGCCTGATCCTGATCCTGTGCCGGGGCAGCCGCCCGGGTGGGCGCGGCACGGTTCCGGCACTCGCCCGAGCGGCCGGGCGGGGGTCCGGCCCGGGTCTCGACACGTTGCCCGCCCGCGCGCCCGCCGGGGTGGGCGCCACTCCGCGCGGGGGCACGCCGCCCTTGCCGCTGCGGCGGGGCGACGGCGGGCGGATGCGCTGATGGCGGGTGTCCCCGGGGCTGACGGCGGAGTGGACCCCCGGCCTGCTCCCGTCCCCGTCGTCCCCGTCCCCGTCGCCACCGCCACCGCCACCGCCTCCGTCCCCGTCGCCTCTCCCGAGCGGGACGCGGGGCGCGACCACGGCGCGAATGTCCCGGAGGTGTCCGGCGAGCCGTCGCGTGCCCGGCGTCTTGTGTCGGCGGCCCGGGAGCGGCTGCCGTTGTGGGTGCGGCTCCGGTGCGGCCTGGCCCCGCGGACGCCGCTGGTGCTGGGCCTCGTGCTGCTCGCCGCCGTGGCTCTCGGCGCGTTCCACTTCTGGTCCGTGCGGCCCCAGGCGGTGCGTGCGCCGGAGCCGGTCGCCGCGGAGGGGGATGCGGCGGACCACGCGCTGCCGCAGGAGCCGTTACGGTCCGGCGGCCCCGAGCCGGTGCCCCGCCCGGTTGCCGGGGAAGCGCAGGGCCCGGCCGCGGGCGGGGAGGTCGTGGTCGACGTGAGCGGCAAGGTGCACCGGCCGGGCGTTCGTCGGCTCCCGGCGGGCTCGCGGGTGGCGGACGCGCTCCGTGCGGCCGGTGGTGTGCGGGACGGCACCGACGTCACCGGGCTCAACCGGGCGCGGGTCCTGGCCGACGGTGAGCACGTCGTCGTCGGTCTTCCGCCCGGCCTCACCGCCCCCGGCGCGACCGGCGGCGGAGGGGGATCTCCAGGGGCGGCGGGTGCGCCGGGGCTGCCCGGCCCCGCAGCACGACTGAGCCTGAACACGGCGACCGCGGATCAGCTCGAAACCCTGCCGGGGGTCGGGCCCGTGCTGGCCCGGCGCATGATCGACTACCGCGCGGAGAACGGTGGATTCCGGTCCGTCGACGAGCTTCGCCAAGTCACGGGCATCGGCGACCGCCGATTCGCCGACATCCAGCCGCTTGTACGGCCATGAGTGGCCTGTGGGTCCGGCAGAGGCTCCTTGGCCCGGTTCCGAGTCCGGATTCGGGTCCGGGTTCGGGTCCGCACTCGGGTTCGGGTCCGGGTACGGATCGCGATGAGGGGTCCCGTACGGAGCGTGGTGCGGACAAGGCTGCCGATGCGGGCGCGAGTGGCGGTGCGGTGGGGGTGTCGGGGCAGGGGGCTTCTCGGACGGAGGGGCCCGTGGACCTGCGGCTCGTCCCGCCCGCCCTGGCGACCTGGGCGGCCGCGGCGTGGGCCCTGGGGCTGCCGGGGCGCTGGGTGGCCGTGGTGGTCGTCGCCTGTTCCGTACCGGCGCTCGCTCTGCTGGCGGTCACCTTTCGGGCGCCCTCTCGGGAGAGTAGGGGCGTCGGGCGGCCCGGGACCGCTGCCGCTGCCGGGGCCGTTCTGCTCTGCGCGGCGGCGGGCGCGGCAGTGGCGGGGTTCCACGGGGCCGATGTGCGGCGCGGTCCCGTTCCGGGGCTGGCGCAGGAGGACGCGCGGGTCGAGGCCGAGGTGCGGGTGACCGCCGATCCGCGCCCGGCCCGTCCGGCGGTGCGGGGCAACCACAGTGCCCCGGCCCTTCTCCTGATCGCCGCCGATGTCATGGAGATGGTGACGCCCGACGGCCGGGGCTCCCGGGTACGTACGCCGGTGCTGCTCATGGTTCCGGCGGGCGACCACCGGGCGGACTGGCAGCAGGTGTTGCCGTCCACCCGGCTCCGGGTCAGCGGGCGGCTCTCGCCACCGTTGCACGAGGGGGAACGCCTCGCCGCCGTCCTGAGGGTGGACGGTGCGGGCGTGCCACGGATCACGGGGCCGCCGACATGGATCCAGCGCGCGGCGGGGGAACTGCGCGCCGGATTGCGGGAGGCGACGGACGGTCTCGACGCGGACGCGCGGGCGTTGCTGCCGGGGCTGGTCGTCGGTGACACCTCCAGGGTCCCGCCCGAGCTGCACGACGCCTTCAAGGCGACCGACCTGACGCACCTGCTCTCCGTTTCCGGGGCGAATCTCTCGATTCTCCTCTTCCTCCTCATCGGTCCACCGGGGGCGGCGCTGAGCAGTGAACGGCGTGGTCTGGCACCCAGGTTGGGCATCACCTTGCGGGGGACCGCGATGATCGGCGGTGCGCTGACGCTGATGTTCATCGTGGTGTGCCGCCCGGAGCCGAGCGTGCTGCGCGCGGCCACGTGCGGCCTCATCACCCTTCTCGCCATCGGGACCGGGCGCCGGAGGTCCCTGATCCCGGCTCTGGCGGCGGCGGTTGTCCTTCTGGTGTTGTACGACCCGTGGCTTGCCCGGAGTTATGGGTTCCTGCTGTCGGTCCTGGCGACCGGCGCTCTGTTGACGCTCGCGCCCCGGTGGAGTGCCGCACTCCAGGCCCGGCGGGTGCCGGGCAGGCTCGCCGAGGTGCTGGCAGCCGCGGCGGCCGCGCAGGCCGTGTGCGCGCCGGTGGTGGTGGTCCTGGCCTCGCGGGTCAGCCTGGTGGCGGTTCCGTGCAACCTGCTGGCGGAGTTCGCGGTGGCGCCCGCGACGGTGCTCGGGTTCGCAGCCCTCGCGGTCGCCCCGGTCTCCATGCCGGTGGCCGAGTTGCTGGCCGAGGTCGCGGGCTGGCCGGTCGGCTGGATCGCCACGGTTGCCCGTACGGGAGCGGGCCTGCCCGGGGCCGAGGCGGAGTGGCCCGGAGGCTGGACGGGCGCGGCGCTGCTGGCCGGCCTCACGGTCCTGGCCGTGCTGGTGCTACCCCGGCTTGCCCGTCGCCCCTGGCTGTGTGCGGCCGTCGGGCTGCTCCTCGTCCTGGTGGTGCTGCGGCCGGTGCCTCTGACCCGGATCATGACCGGATGGCCGCCGCCGGACTGGGCGTTCGCGCTCTGCGATGTCGGGCAGGGCGATGCGATGGTGCTCGCGGCGGGGGAGGGCACGGGAGTGGTCGTCGACGCCGGGCCCGACCCCCGTGCGGTCGACCGGTGTTTGCGCGATCTCGGAGTCACCCGGGTGCCGCTCGTGGTTCTCACCCACTTCCACGCCGATCATGTGCGTGGGCTGCCCGGTGTGCTCCGGGGCAGGGCGGTGGGCGCGATCCAGACGACGAGCCTCGAAGAGCCGCCCGAACAGGCCGCGTTCGTGCGGCGGACAGCGGCCGCGGCACGGGTCACGACAGTGCGGGCCGTGGCCGGTGAGCACCGCCGGGCGGGTCCGGTCGACTGGCGGGTGCTGTGGCCGCGCGACGGACCCGGGGGAGCGGGGCGGACGGGGGCCGGGATGGTTGCCGTGCGCGAACCGAACGACTCCAGCGTCACCCTGCACGTACGGGCGGCCGGAGGGCTGACCCTGTTGCTCCTGGGGGACCTGGAGCCTCCGGCCCAGCGGGAGTTGCTGCGCAGCCGGGCGGCACCGGGCCGGGTGGACGTTCTCAAGGTGGCCCACCACGGTTCGGCGTTCCAGGACGCGGGGCTGCTGCACAGAGCACGGCCGAGACTGGCGCTCATCTCCTGCGGGGCGGACAACCCGTACGGCCACCCCGCGCCCCGCACGGTCGATGCGCTCAGGGCCGCCGGGGCCCGGGTCCTGCGCACCGACACCGACGGCCCGATCGCGGTGACGGGCGCGGGGAAGGAGCTGCGGGCGGTGGGTCGGTCATGAAACCGCCGGAGCCTGTCCCGCGGTCCGCGGTTCGCCTGCCGCCTGCCGCCTGCCGCCTGCCGCCTGCCGCCTGCCGTCCGCCGTCAGCCGTCCACCTGCCGTCCGCCGTCCACCTGCCGTCCGCCGTCCACCTGCCGTCCGCCGCTCCGCTCGCGCGTTGTGCCCCGTGCCCCCGCGCCGCCTGCGGGGCCGGACCGTGCGGGTCAGACCAGCCACTTCCCGGCGAGCATCAGGTCGCGGTCGGCGAGTTCGTTCACCTCGCGCCAGGCGCGCACGGTCTGGGGGGTGATGCGCAGGAACACCCAGGGGGAGCGGGGGCGCGGGTCCCACCGGAGCTTCGTGGCGAAGGCGTCGCCCACGGCTGTGGGGAGGTCCGCCCCCTCCACGATCTCCGCCTCGCCTTCGATGAGCACCACGTCGCGGGTGGGGCCGAGGGTCACCCTGACCGGGCCGCGGGGGGTCACGTTGGCGGCGGTCGGGTTGGTCCGTCGTGTCGACATCACCAGCGTGCCGGTGGCGTCGTCCCAGAGGAACGACAACGGCACCAGCGTGGGGACGCCGTCCGAGGACGCGGTAGCCACCCACGCGTCCTCGTCCTGCCGGAGGTGGTCGAAGACGTCCTGTTTGCGCTGTTCCCGGGTGCGTGCGGGATCGTGGCCGGTCATGGCCGACACGCTAGACAGCGATCACCGTGCGGCGCCTCGGGCGGGGGGCCTAGGACCAGAGCACCAGGCGAGCACGCGAGTTTTGGACGGACCAGACTGGGACCATGACCTCGCCACAGCCACACCCGACCTCCGATGCCTCGACCACCTCAGGCGCCTCAGCTGCGTCGACCACCTCAGCCGCCTCCACCGCCTCGGCCGCCTCGCTCGCGGTGACCAGGGGCCCCGGCCGCTCCGGGGCCGACGGTGTCACGGACGCCACGGTCCGTGCCTATCTCGACCGGATCGGCGCCGACCGGCCGGCGCGGGCCGACATCGAGGCGCTGTGCGAGCTCCAGCGCAGGCACCTGCTGTCCGTGCCCTTCGAGAACCTGTCGATTCATCTCGGTGAGGACATCGTGATGGAGGAACAGGCGCTTCTGGACAAGGTGATCGGCGGGAGGGGCGGCTTCTGCTACGAACTGAACGGCGCGTTCGGCGCGTTGCTGCGGGCCCTCGGCTTCCGGGTGAGCCTGCTCCAGGCCCGCGTCTTCGGTGACGGCGGCCGCCTGGGCATCCCGTACGACCACATGGCGCTGCGGGTGGAGACCGAGGACGGTACGGGGCCCTGGCTGGCGGACGTCGGGTTCGGCGACCACGCGCTGAGGCCGCTGGCGCTGGCGGACCGGACGGAACAGGAGGACCCCCGGGGTGTGTTCCGGTTCCGGGCGGCGCCGCAGGGGGACCTGGATCTGTTGCGCGGCGGATCGCGGCAGTTCCGGCTGGACCTGCGGCCGCGGACGCTGACGGAGTTCCGGGTCGGGGCCTGGTACCACCGCACCTCGCCGGACTCCCACTTCACCCGCTCCCTGGTGTGCTCACGGTGCACGGATACCGGGCGGGTGACCTTGAGCCGGCGGGCCCTGATCACCACGGTCGGCGGCGAGCGGCACCGTACGGAGCTGGCCACGGACGAGGAGGTGCTGGCCGCCTACCGGGACCATTTCGGGCTGCGGCTCTCCCGGGTTCCCGAGGTCCGGGGATGCCCCCCGGGGGACGGAAATTCGGACCTTCGGTAACACCTGCGTATAGCTCGGCACAAGCCCTTACGATGCACTCCGTTTGCCTCGAACGCCGCAACAGTGATCGAATGCATGCTCGTCGGCGGGCCGCTGCTCCGACAACGACGTCCAGCTGTCAGGGGCCCTGAAGTGCGAAGCGCCCCTGGGGGTACGGAGAAGATGTTCGGCCGTTGGCTGGGAAGCAAGGGAAGCAGGAGCCAGGCAGGCGCGGGGCGCGGTGGGGCGCTCGCGGGGGTCCGGGTGCACCGTTCCGCGGGCGTTCTCAGTTGCCGGGTACTGGACCCAGTCAACGAACCTGTCCAGCAGGCCGAGTTCGTCGTCACGGACGGGGCGGGGCGCAAGGTGGTGGGCGGTGAGACGGACCCCTTCGGCAGTGTGCTGGCCACGGTCCCGGGGGGCGAGTACCGGCTCGCGGTCACGGCCGAGGGCTTCACCCCGTTCCACGGAGCGGCGACGGTCGATGAAGGGGCGCACGCCACCCTGGGAGATGTGACCCTTCAAGTGGCCCAGCCTCAGCAGCTGCCCGCTCCCGGCGACTGGGACATCGACCCGAACCACTCGCAGATCGGCTTCACCGCCCAGCACATCGGCCTGGCGCGCATTCACGGCCGGTTCAACACCTTCGCCGGTGCGGTCCGTATCGCCGACCGCATGGAGGACTCCGCCATGCACGTGATCATCGACGCGGCGTCGATCGACACCAACGTGGAGATGCGCGACGACCACCTGCGCTCCGGCGACTTCCTCGACGTCGGCCGCTACCCGACGCTGGAGTTCTACAGCGAGCGCTTCGTCCACCGCGGCGGCAACCGCTGGGGGGTGACCGGGGCGCTGACCCTGCACGGGGTCAGCCGCACGGTGACGCTGGACACGCGGTACCTCGGTCTCGGCAACGGTCTGGAGGGCGATCCGCGTGCCGCCTGCCGGGCCACCACCGAACTGCACCGCGAGGACTTCACGCTCACCTGGCAGACGATGCTGGCGCGCGGGATCGCCGCGGTGGGCTCCAGCATCGCCATCGACCTGGACATCCAGATCGTTCCCCGGGGGTGAGGGGCCGGGGCCGGGTGCGGGGTGCGGGCAGGGGGTGAGGGCCGGGCTCTGCGGAGTCCCGGGGGTCTTACGGGGGCTCCGGTTACGGGGCCTCCAGCCACCCCTCGTACTCCGCGGCGAACGCGTCCAGCGCGGCCGGGTCCAGGCGCCCGGCCGCGTCTTCCACGACCACCAGCCACTGGGCGTCCTCGGCGTCGTCCTCACCGGCCAGGGCATCCCGTACGAGCTGAGGCTCCTCGGTGACCCCGAAGCGGTCGGCCAGCTCCCCGGCCACCTCCTCCGCGGCGTCGCGGTCGGGCAGCACCAGTACGTGTCTCACATCGCTCACCCGCCCATTCTCGGACACGGGCCTCCGGGCCACGGGCGGTGGGGCGCCCCGGCTGTCAGTGGGCCGTGGGATGCTGGATCGCGATGGCCACCAGGAAGAATTCCACCGACGATCCGCTCGCCCCCGTCACGCTCGCCGTGGGCCAGGAGGACCTCCTCCTGGACCGTGCCGTGCAGCAGGTGGTGGCGGCCGCGCGCGCTGCCGACGCCGATACGGACGTACGGGATCTGGCGTCCGACCAGTTGCAGCCCGGCACGCTCGCCGAGCTCACCAGCCCCTCGCTCTTCGCCGAGCGCAAGGTCGTGATCGTGCGCAATGCGCAGGACCTCGCGGCGGACACGGTCAAGGACGTCAAGGCGTATCTCGGTGCGCCGGTCGAGGAGATCACGCTCGTCCTGCTGCACGCGGGCGGGGCCAAGGGCAAGGGGCTCCTGGACGCGGCGCGCAAGGCGGGGGCCCGGGAGGTCGCCTGTCCGAAGACCACCAAGCCCGCCGAGCGGCTCTCGTTCGTACGGTCGGAGTTCCGGACGCACGGGCGGTCCGCGACGCCGGAGGCCTGCCAGGCGCTGGTCGACTCCATCGGCAGCGACCTGCGGGAGCTGGCCAGTGCGGTGTCCCAGCTGATCGCGGATGTCGAGGGCACGATCGACGAGGCGGTCGTCGGGCGTTACTACACGGGGCGGGCGGAGGCGTCGTCGTTCACCGTCGCCGACCGGGCGGTCGAGGGGCGGGCGGCGGAGGCGCTGGAAGCACTGCGGTGGTCGCTGTCGACCGGGGTCGCGCCCGTGCTGATCACCAGTGCGCTGGCGCAGGGGGTGCGGGCGATCGGGAAGCTGTCCTCGGCGCGGGGCGGGCGGCCGGCCGACCTCGCCCGGGAGCTGGGGATGCCGCCGTGGAAGATCGACCGGGTGCGGCAGCAGATGCGGGGGTGGACGCCGGACGGGGTCGCGGTGGCCCTGCGGGCCGTGGCGGCGGCGGATGCGGGGGTGAAGGGCGGAGGGGATGATCCCGAGTACGCCTTGGAGAAGGCCGTCGTCGTGGTCGCCCGTGCGGCGAGGTCGGGGCGGTAGCCCTCTCGGGGCGCGGTGGGCGGTTCGCCGTAGGGTTCGCCGTTGCGTGCGGGCTCTCGTGTGAGCGCCGGTTCCGTCCTCAAGCGCCGGACGGGCTGGGTGTGCCCCGTGTCGTCCGGAGGTTACTCCCCGGGTGGGCTGAGCGTGCCCCGGGTCGCCGGGGGTGTCCCCGGGGCGGGCTGAATCCCCCTCGCGTCGTCCGGAGGTGCCCCGGGCGGGCTGGGCGTACCTCGGGCGGGCTGAAATGCCCGGGCCGAGTGTCGGTACCCCCCGGACGGCCTGGACCCACCCCTGGGGTTGTCCCTGGATGTACCCCCCCGGGGCAAACCCTGGGGTGCATCCAGGGACAACCCCAGGGCCCGATACGCACATGCCGAAGCCCCGGTCCTCGATCTGGGGAGATCGGGTTCCGGGGCTTCGGGTCACACTCTTGGTGCGCCGCACCCGCGTGGCGAACGCAGGTTCGGTGTGCGGCGCGGGGTGCCGGTCAGGGACGGGAGAGAGGGCCCGTCGAGTCCGTTCCGGCGGTCACATCAGTGAGCTTCGGGATGAAGCTCAGGCCTGCAGGGAGGCAACCTTGGACGCCAGCGCCGACTTCTTGTTGGCGGCGGCGTTCTTGTGGATGACACCCTTCGAGACAGCCTTGTCGAGCTGACGGGAGGCGTCGCGGACGGCCGTGGTGGCCTTCTCGACGTCACCCGCGACGACGGCCTCGCGGGCCTTGCGGATCGCGGTCTTGAGCGACGACTTGACGGCCTTGTTGCGCAGGCGCGCCTTCTCGTTGGTCTTGTTCCGCTTGATCTGGGACTTGATGTTCGCCACGAAAGAGCCTTTTCAGGTTCGTTGGATCTTCTATGTGCGCCACGCCGCTGATGAGAGCCACGAGGCACAGCTGTCCACGGTAGCAGTCACCCTCGGACCGGCCCAAACCGGTCGCTGTCCCGCAGGCGTGGGACGATGGAGCCTACGTATCGATCCGACCGACCCGACATCGACCCGAGACACGGCGTTCGGCGTCTCAAGAATCAGGACCCTGCGTGCCCGCGACTCCTTCCAACGTGCCAGAGCCGAGCCGTACCGACCCGGCGCTGATCCGCAATTTCTGCATCATCGCGCACATCGACCACGGCAAGTCGACCCTCGCCGACCGGATGCTTCAGCTGACCGGAGTGGTCGACCAGCGGCAGATGCGTGCTCAGTACCTCGACCGGATGGACATCGAGCGCGAGCGCGGCATCACCATCAAGTCCCAGGCGGTCCGGCTGCCCTGGGCGCCCACCGAGGGCGAGGACCAGAGCCGGACCCATGTCCTCAACATGATCGACACCCCGGGCCACGTGGACTTCACCTATGAGGTCTCCCGCTCGCTCGCGGCCTGCGAGGGCACGGTTCTGCTGGTCGACGCCGCTCAGGGCATCGAGGCCCAGACACTGGCCAACCTCTACCTGGCGATGGAGAACGACCTCACCATCGTCCCGGTGCTCAACAAGATCGACCTGCCGGCCGCACAGCCGGAGAAGTTCTCCGAGGAGCTGGCCAACCTCATCGGCTGCCAGCCCGAGGACGTGCTCAAGGTCTCCGCCAAGACCGGCGTGGGCGTGGACGCGCTGCTCGACCGGGTCGTGCGGGATGTTCCGGCCCCGGTCGGGGTCGCGGACGCCGCCGCCCGCGCGATGATCTTCGACTCGGTCTACGACCCGTATCGCGGTGTCGTCACCTACGTCCGTGTCGTCGACGGCCAGCTCAACAAGCGCGAGCGCATCAGGATGATGTCGACCGGCGCCACCCACGAGCTGCTGGAGATCGGCGTCTCCTCCCCGGAGATGACCCCGGCCGACGGCATCGGCGTGGGCGAGGTCGGCTACATCATCACCGGTGTGAAGGACGTGCGGCAGTCCAAGGTCGGTGACACGATCACCTCGCTGAGCAACGGGGCGACCGAGGCGCTGGGCGGTTACAAGGACCCGAAGCCGATGGTCTTCTCGGGGCTGTATCCGCTGGACGGCTCGGACTACCCCGACCTGCGCGAGGCGCTCGACAAGCTCCAGCTCAACGACGCCGCCCTGGTCTACGAGCCGGAGACCTCCGCCGCGCTCGGCTTCGGCTTCCGTGTCGGCTTCCTCGGCCTGCTCCACCTGGACGTGGTCCGCGAGCGGCTGGAGCGCGAGTTCGGCCTCGACCTGATCGCCACCGCGCCCAACGTGGTCTACCGGGTCGAGATGGAGGACGGCACCGAGCACATCGTCACCAACCCGAGCGAGTTCCCCGAGGGGAAGATCGACAAGGTGCACGAGCCGGTCGTGCGCGCCACGGTGCTGGCCCCCAGCGAGTTCATCGGCGCGATCATGGAGCTGTGCCAGAGTCGGCGCGGCACCCTGCTCGGCATGGACTACCTCTCCGAGGACCGGGTCGAGATCCGCTACACCCTGCCGCTCGCCGAGATCGTCTTCGACTTCTTCGACCAGCTGAAGTCCAAGACGCGGGGTTACGCCTCCCTCGACTACGAGCCCACCGGCGAGCAGTCGGCCCACCTCGTCAAGGTCGACATCCTGCTGCACGGCGACAAGGTGGACGCGTTCTCCGCGGTCACCCACAAGGACAAGGCGTACGCGTACGGTGTCCGGCTCGTCGCCAAGCTCCAGAAGCTCATCCCGCGGCAGAACTTCGAGGTGCCGATCCAGGCGGCCATCGGCTCCCGGGTCATCGCCCGTGAGACCGTCCGCGCCATCCGCAAGGACGTCCTCGCCAAGTGCTACGGCGGTGACATCTCCCGTAAGCGGAAGCTGCTGGAGAAGCAGAAGGAGGGCAAGAAGCGGATGAAGATGGTCGGCAACGTGGAGGTGCCGCAGGACGCCTTCATCTCCGTCCTGTCCACCGACGAGTCCGCCGGGGAGAGCAAGGGCAAGAAGTAGCCCGGGAGAGCAAGGGCAGGAAGCAGCCGGGAGAGCAGGGGCAGAAGGCGGCCGGGGAGCAAGGGCAGGAATGCAGCCCCGCGTCGAAGCCCGAGGGCCCTCATCACCGCAGTACCGTGCGGTGGTGAGGGCCCTTTCGTTATGAAAGCGGCGGCCCGTTGCCTCTTACGTGGTGGACGAGTGCGCTCTACTCTGATCACGACCCGATGGTTACTGGCCAGTTAAACAAGCCGAACAAGCAGGTTGCTCAGCACAGGAACATCAGCAGTCGCCGTATCAAAGAAGCCGGTCGTAGCAATGCCGCAGGCCCGGAGGACGTCGTGAGCGACACACAGACTTTGATCGATAACCGGCCGCCCTCCGTGGCGGCTCTCTTCATCGACCGCGTGGCGGCCACCCCCGACGGGGAGGCGTACCGCTATCCGGTGCCGTCCGCCTCGGGCGAGGGTCCCGACGACTGGAAGTCGTTGACCTGGGGGCAGGCCGCCGAGCGGGTCTACGCCATCGCCGCCGGTCTGATCACCCTCGGCGTACGGCCGGAGGAGCGGGTCGCCCTCTCCTCCGCCACCCGGGTGGAGTGGATCCTCATCGACCTCGGGGTGATGTGCGCGGGCGCCGCGACCACCACGATCTACCCGTCCACGAACGCGGAGGAGTCCGCGTTCATCCTGGCCGACTCCGAGAGCCGGGTGCTCATCGCGGAGGACGCCGAGCAGCTGGCCAAGGCCCGGGAGACCCGCGCCGACCTGCCGGACCTCGCCCATGTCGTGGTCATCGACCCGGCCGGGGTCGAGCCGGCCGAGGGCGACCCCGAGGGCTGGATCATCACGCTCGCCGACCTGGAGGCCCGGGGCGCCGAGCTTCTCGCCAAGACCCCGGACGCGGTCACCGAGCGGGTCGCCGCCATCACGTCCGACCAGCTGGCCACCCTCATCTACACCTCGGGCACCACCGGCCGTCCCAAGGGCGTACGGCTGCCGCACGACAACTGGTCGTACATGGCCAAGGCCACCGTGGCGACCGGGCTGATCACCGCGGGGGACGTGCAGTACCTCTGGCTGCCGCTCGCCCACGTCTTCGGCAAGGTCCTCACCTCCGGGCAGATCGAGGTCGGCCACGTCACCGCCGTCGACGGCCGCATCGACAAGATCATCGAGAATCTGCCGGTCGTCCAGCCGACCTACATGGCCGCCGTGCCCCGGATCTTCGAGAAGGTCTACAACGGGGTCGCCTCCAAGGCCCGTGCGGGCGGCGCCGCCAAGTACAAGATCTTCCAGTGGGCGGCCGGGGTCGCCCGCGAGTACGCCAAGGTCTCCCAGGACAACTTCCGCCGCACCGGCAAGGCGTCCGTCCCCTTCGCGCTCGGCGCCAAGCACAAGGTCGCCGACGCGCTCGTCTACTCCAAGATCCGCGAGGCCTTCGGCGGCCGACTGCGCGCCTGCGTCTCCGGCTCCGCCGCCCTCGCCCCGGACATCGGCTACTTCTTCGCGGGCGCCGGGGTCCACATCCTGGAGGGCTACGGACTCACCGAGACCAGCGCCGCCTCCTTCGTCAACCCGGGCGAGGCCTACCGCACCGGCACCGTCGGCAAGCCGCTCCCCGGCACCGAGGTGCGCATCGCGGACGACGGCGAGATCCTGCTGCGCGGCCCCGGCGTCATGGAGGGCTACCACAAGCTGCCCGACAAGACCGAGGAGGTCCTGGAGTCGGACGGCTGGATCCACACCGGGGACATCGGCGAGCTCTCGGCCGACGGCTATCTGCGCATCACCGACCGCAAGAAGGACCTGATCAAGACGTCGGGCGGCAAGTACGTCGCCCCGGCGGAGGTCGAGGGCCAGTTCAAGGCGGTCTGCCCGTTCGTCTCCAACATCCTGGTGCACGGCGCGGACCGGAACTTCTGCACCGCGCTCATCGCCCTCGACGGTCCCACCATCCTCGGCTGGGCCGCCGAGAACGGACTGGAGGGCAAGTCGTACGCGGAGGTCGTCGCCGCCCCGCAGACCGTCGAGCTCATCGACGGGTACGTCAAGCGCCTCAACGAGGGCCTTCAGCGCTGGCAGACCATCAAGAAGTTCCGCCTCCTGCCGCGCGACCTGGATGTCGAGCACGGCGAGCTGACCCCCAGCCTCAAGCTGAAGCGGCCGGTCGTCGAGCGGGAGTACCAGGGGCTCATCGACGAGATGTACGCGGGCTCCCGCGAGGCGTAGGAGCCGTCGGCTCCACCACGAACCGTCCGGGGGCTCGGCCCCGGACCGGGCACGGGCGGGGAGTCCGGACCTTCACGGGCCCGGGTTCCCCGCCCGCTGCACGTGCACCGCACAGTCGCCCCCCCCGAGGCGCTTCAGCCCGGCGGCGGGGCGGTGAGCCCGGCCACGCGCGCACCGCTCGCACGGCGGTCCACGTGCGGGGGCCCCGCCCGTACCGGCTTTGGCATGCGGGCATCCTGCGCGCGCCGCGGCGGGCGCGGCCACGGGTCGCCGGAGGCCGCGCCGTCGCTGCTCCGGCGTTCGGCCGTGCGGGCTTTCGCGAAGCCTTGTGTTCGACCCCGCTCGATTTTCCGACCACTTCGGTAACTCGGTGCTTATGGGTGCGTCCGGTCTGTCACTCTGTCGGAGTCGTCGGACCCGTAGGAGCCGCACTGTGGCACCCATCCCCTTGCAGCGGGACACCGTGCAGCGTCCCGGTACCACGCGTGCCGGGTACGCACACGGCCCGCGCCTGGCCAGCCGCACCAGCCTGCCCGGAATACCCGTCGCCCCGTCCGCCGCCCGCCGGTTCGTGCGGGCGGCGCTCGCGGAGTGGGCCGGGCTCGGGGTGCCCGCTGCCGTGGGCTTCGGCGACCGGCTCGCGGACGATGCCGTGACCGTCACCAACGAGCTCGTCACCAACGCCGTCGTGCACGCCGGGACCACGGTCGACCTCGTACTGAGACTGGAGGTCCCCGGGCCGGAGGAGGCGGGTGGCGAGGAGCCGGCGGCCGCCCTCGTGCTGGAGGTCACCGACCACCACCCGGCCCGCCCGGTGAGCGGCGACGAACCGCCCGCCGAGGCCCCCGCCGCCCCGCCCGACCCCGCCGAGTACGGCCGGGGGCTCCAGCTCGTCGCCTCCCTCGCCGAGTCCTGGGGCATCACCTACCGCAGCGGCCTCAAGACCGTCTGGGCCCGCCTCCCCGTCGACGACTGGAGCGGCCCGCCCGCCCGGCCCGACCAGGACGCCCTCCGGCGTGGTCTGCGCGCCGCCCGGACCCTCGCCCCCGCCGCCCGGCGCACCGAACGCGACGACGCGGTCTGGGACGGCCGGGGCGCCCCGGCCTTCCTCGCCGAGGCGTCCGACCTGCTCGCCGGGCAGCTCGACGAGGACCTGGTGGCCGCCATAGCGGGCCAGCTGCTGGTGCCCCGCCTGGCGGACTGGTGCGCGATCTGGCTGGAGGCCGAGGGCGGGGGACCGGCCGCCGAACCCCGGCTCGCCCGGGTCTGGCACAGCGACCAGACCGGCGCCGAGCCCCTGCGTACGGCCCTGGAGAGGGAACCCCTACGCCTCCCGGCCGGTATCGGCTCCGGCCCCGTATCCGTCCCCGTGCCCTGGCCCGCCCACCGCGGCGAAGACGCCCGTCACGGCGAGGACATCCACCATTCCGGGGACGCCCACCACTCCGGGGACACCCACCCCGCCGAGACGGCGCCGGAGGACACCCCGCCCTCGTACCCCGGCAGCCGCGACGGCGCCGCGCTCGCCTTCCGGATCACCGCCGGCGGCCGCGCGCTCGGGACCGTCCTCGTCGGGCGTGAAGGCGTCGCCCAGGTCCCGGAAGCGGTCGCGTCGCTCATCGAGGACTTCGTACGCCGCCTCGGCCTCGCCGTCGGCGCCGCCCGCGCGTACACCCGGCAGGCCACCATCAGCCGCATCCTCCAGCGCGGCCTGCTCCCCAGCAAGGTCGCCGACATCCCCGGCGTCACCAGCGCCCTCGTCTACGAACCGAGCGACGACGGAGTGGTCGGCGGCGACTTCTACGACATCTTCCCGTGCCCCGGCGACCGCTGGTGCTTCGTCCTCGGCGACGTCCAGGGATCGGGCCCCGAGGCCGCCGTCGTCACCGGCCTCGCCCGCCCCTGGCTGCGGCTGCTCTCCCGGGAGGGCTTCGGCGTCGGCGAGGTGCTGGACCGGCTCAACCGGCTGCTCCTGGACGACGCCATGGAGGCCGCCGAGGCAGCCGCCCTGATGGTCGCCGCCGCCGGGGGACAGCAGCTCCACGACGGCTCGCAGTCCCGGTTCCTGTCCCTGCTGTACGGGGAGGTCGTGCCGCTGGCCGGCGGCGGGGTCCGCTGCACGGTGGCCAGCGCCGGGCATCCGCTGCCCCTGCTGCTGCGGCCCGACGGCTCCGTACGCCCGGCGGCCGAGCCGCAGGTGCTGCTGGGGGTGCTGGAGGAGGTGGCGTACGAGAGCCAGACCTTCGACCTGGCGCCCGGGGACAGCCTGCTCTGCGTCACCGACGGGGTGACCGAGCGGCGGTCGGGCCCGCTGATGTTCGACGACGGGGACGGGCTGGCCCGGGTGCTCGCCGGGTGTGCCGGGCTGCCCGCCGACGCGACGGCCGAGCGCATCCGACGTGCGGTTCACGAGTTCGCCGAGCACCCGCCGGACGACGACGTGGCCCTGCTGGTGCTGCACGCGGACTGAAGCGCGCCGGTGAAAGGCGGCCCGGTCCGGCGGACTCCCGCGGCGAGCGACAATGGTCCCTATGCCTTCCGTACTGCCCGATGGTGAGCCCGTGCCCGACGACGGGGCACTGCCCCGCCATGCCCTGGAAGGCGCAGCCGACCGCCCGCTCGGCTTCTACCTGCACGTTCCGTACTGCGCCACCCGCTGCGGCTACTGCGACTTCAACACCTACACCGCCACCGAGCTGCGCGGCTCCGGCGGCGCCCTGGCCTCCCGGGACAACTACGCCGCCCACCTGATCGAGGAGGTCCGCCAGGCCCGCAAGGTCCTCGGCGACGACCTCCGCCCCGTCCGTACGGTCTTCGTCGGCGGCGGCACCCCCACCCTGCTGCCCGCCGCCGACCTCGTACGGATGCTGGCGGCGATCAGGGACGAGTTCGGGCTCGCCGAGGACGCGGAGATCACCACCGAGGCCAATCCGGAGTCCGTCGATCCGGCCTATCTCTCCGCGCTGCGCGAGGGCGGCTTCAACCGGGTCTCCTTCGGAATGCAGAGCGCCAAGCAGCACGTCCTGAAGATCCTGGACCGCACGCACACTCCCGGCCGCCCCGAGGCCTGTGTCGCCGAGGCGCGGGCCGCGGGCTTCGACCACGTCAACCTCGACCTGATCTACGGCACCCCCGGCGAGTCGGACGACGACTGGCGGGCCACCCTGGACGCGGCGATCGGCGCGGGCCCCGACCACGTCTCCGCGTACGCGCTCATCGTCGAGGAGGGCACCCAGCTCGCCCGCCGCATCCGGCGCGGCGAGATCCCCATGACCGACGACGACGCCCACGCCGACCGCTATCTGATCGCGGACGAGGCCTTCGCCGCCGCCGGGTTCGACTGGTACGAGGTCTCCAACTGGGCCACCACCGAGGCGGGCCGCTGCCTCCACAACGAGCTGTACTGGCGCGGCGCCGACTGGTGGGGCGCGGGCCCCGGCGCCCACAGCCACGTCGGCGGGGTCCGCTGGTGGAACGTGAAGCACCCGGGCGCGTACGCCCAGGCGCTCGCCGAGGGCCGGTCGCCCGGCGCGGGCCGCGAGATCCTCGCCGCTGAGGACCGCAGGGTCGAGCGCATCCTGCTGGAGCTGCGGCTCCGCGAGGGCTGCCCGCTCTCCCTCCTGAAACCCGACGGCCTCGCCGCCTCCCACCGCGCCCTGGCCGACGGCCTGCTGGAGCCGCAGCCGTACGAAGAGGGCTGCGCGGTCCTCACCCTGCGCGGGCGGCTCCTGGCCGACGCCGTCGTCCGCGACCTCGTCGACTGATCCCGGCGCGCCCCCTCACGGCTTGCAGTCCTTCGCCGTCAGCGGCGGCGCGACCCCGGCGGGCTTGCCGCAGACGAGGGTCCGCTCGGCGGTCGGCCCGGGGCGGACCACCTTGACGATGTTCAGGCCGTGCACGTTGTCGGAGACCGAGGCCTTCGCCCGGCTGAACGAGATCGTCCCCGTGGGCATGTTGTTCAGGTCCACCGTGTGCAGCGTCGCCCATGTCTCGGCGGCGCTCCGGCGGGCGTCCCCGCGCGCGGCGGCGTCGTACAGGGCCGCCGTCGCGCTGTAGGCGATGACGGTCTGCCCGCTGGCGAACAGCTCGTCCTCGTACGCCGGACGCCCCGAGGCCAGGCTCGTGACCTCGCCGTCCGGGTGCAGGGCCCGCAGGGTGCGGTGCGCGTCCCCGTAGAAGCCCAGGTTCTTTCCCCGGTCCAGCGGGGCGAGCGAGCTGTGGTAGAGCGTGACGTTCGTCGCGATGGACGTGCTGTCGCTGAACGTGCTCTTCGTCAGATCGTCGCCCGTGAACACCGTCATCCGCCGGTCCGAGCACCCGGTGGTCTCCGACAGGCCCCGCATCAGGGTCCGTACGTCCTCGACGCGCCCCGCGAAGTACAGCGCGTCCGGGACCCGCTCGGCCTGGCAGATGGTGGTCAGCGGGGCGTTGAGACTGGCGCCGCCCGCGAGGCCGTACTCCACGTCCCGGCCCAGCGTGAAGCCCGCGTCCCGGAGCATCTCCTTGCCCGCGGCCCGCTGCTCGGCGGTGTAGCGGTCCTTGTCCCCGTTCCGGGCCCGGCGCGACAGCACGATCGAGTGCGGGGCCTCCATGGTCTTCGCGATCTGCCCGGCGACCAGCCCCAGCGCGTACGTCTGCTCCTCGTCCGTCGCCGCGAGACCGAAGTAGTTGGGGTACCGGCGGGGGAGGTCGCTGCTGGAGTTCGTCGTGTTGACCAGCGGCAGCCCGGCGTCGCGCAGCAGAGCCGCCGCGTCGTCGCTCTCGTCGGTGTTGCGGCCCAGGCCCACCACGCCGACCACCGTGGGGTCACGCTCCGCCACCTCGATGATCTTGCGGACGGCGGTGAGCTGCCGCAGCATGTCCTCGCCGCCGTTGGCGGTGAGCACCCGCAGCTTGACCGACCGCCGCACGGTCTTGTTCACCGCCCGCTGCTGGAGGTAGACGCCGGTCAGCTCCTCCAGGCCCTTGCGGGTCTCCTCGCGGTCCTTGCCCGTGGAGGTGAGCGGACCGGCGTAGATGACCGTGACGTACCGGTCGCCCGGCTCGATGTCCGCGTTCTCCTCGCGGATCGCCCGCTCGATCCGGTCGAACGTGATGCCCTTCCCGGCCCCGTTCAGCTCCAGGTCGTTGCCGCGTGCGAACCGCACCTCGGGCGCGGTCGCCACCCCGACGCACTCCCGGTCGCCGTCGGCCCCGGCCCAGACGGCGTCCGTGTTGCGGTCGGTCAGCGGGCCGTGGCAGTAGGTCTCCCGCCAGTGCCCGGCCCACAGGAACGCCCCCAGCAGGCTGCCCACCACGACCAGCGCGATGCTCGCCCGCGACATCACCCACCAGGCCCAGGTGCGCCGCACCCGGTAGGTCACCAGCTGGGCGTGGGCGTGCTCGTGGGTCAGCTTCTCCGTGGACAGCGGCAGCCGCAGCACCCACGCCAGCGTCGCGGCCGCCACCGGCGACTGCCCCAGGCTCAGATCGTCGACCCACCGCTCGTACCGGGCCCGGGCCCCCGACGCACCGGTCGGCGCGCCGGGGCCCGGCCGCTCCGGGGGAAGCGGCGGGGTGTGCCGCATGATCTCGGCGGCCGGCAGCGAGGCGAGCAGCAGCAGCGGATCGACCTCACTGCGCCGCGACCGTACGTTGTTGATCGCGTTGATCAGCAGGATGCCGCCGTCGTCCTGGGTGGCCCGGGGCAGGAACACCACCGGCGGCACCGTGCGCTTGCTGCGCCGCCAGTCCAGCGCGTGCGGCCGGTAGGCGTGCCGCAGGTCCTCCAGCAGCGCCTGCACCCGCAGCTCCAGATGGAACTGGCGCGCGTGCTCGTCGCCCGCCCCCGCGTCCGCCACCCGCTCCGCGACCGCCGCCGCCCGCGCCCGGATCACCCGCCACGACCCGCTCGGCGAGAACCACGACCAGCCGTCCGAGGGATAGCCGGTGCTGGAGGCGGCCAGTGAGGAGGTGGTGGCGAACCAGCGGCTGGCCCGGCGCAGCCACAGCAGCGGCGGCGCGGCCCGGGTCAGCAGCCCCGCGACGGCCAGGGCGATCAGCGCGCCCGCCGCCACCAGGGCCGTCAGCAGCCAGTCGATCTCCCCGAACAGCACACCGAGCAGCGCGATGAACAGCGCGCCGATGAAGGTCTCCGGCCGCACCGAATCCCGCAGCGAGTCCCACCAGGTGCCCCGGCGAGGCCGGTCCGCCCGCCAGCGCAACCGGCTCAGCTGCTCCAGAATCCTTTCCTCGCGCACCCCCTCCGCGCCGCCGCCGGACTGCTCGACCACCGTCGCGGTCGCCTGCTCGATCGCCCCGAGCAGCCGGGAGCGCGGAAAGGGGAACGGCTTGTACTGGGCGTTCTCGCGGGTCTCCCACGGCTTCTCGGACAGCGTGCGCACCATGTCGAGCGCCGCTTCGTACGGTGTGGCCCCGTCGCCGTCCAGCAGCCGCACCGGCACCCGGCGCAGCTCGTTGGCCCGATGCACCTGGTGGACGAGGCGTTCGACCCGGGCGTCGATCTCCGGCCCGGCCCCGGCGTCCGCCGCCTGGGCGACCACGAGCGGCATCACCGGACGGTTCACCCGGTACCGGTCGATCAGCTGCTGCATCAGGTGGAAGACGGCGGAGGCCGCCTCATTGTCCGCACTGTCCCGCCAGACCTCGCGCGCCATCGCCCCGTGCCCTTCCCCCGTGTGTCCATGAGCCCGTGTCCCCACCCTCAATAACCGATGGTGCGCGTGGGGCGCAGGCATTCACAGGGATCGGCACATGATCGTCCTGGAGAGGGGCGGTCAGGCCCACATCGGACCGGCGTCAGGCCCTGGACATCAGGCCGGAAGGGTGACGAAGTCGATCAATTCCTCCACGCGGCCCAGGAGTTGCGGTTCAAGATCCTTGTAGCTGTGCACCTTCGACAGAATGTGCTGCCAGGCCGCCCCGGTGTTCTCCGGCCACCCCAGCGCCCGGCACACCCCCGTCTTCCAGTCCTGCCCGCGCGGTACGACCGGCCAGGCGTCGATCCCCACCGAGGACGGCTTCACCGCCTCCCACACGTCGATGTACGGGTGCCCCGCCACCAGCACATGCGCACCGGTCACCCGCTCGGCGATCCGGGACTCCTTGGAGCCGGGCACCAGATGGTCCACCAGCACCCCCAGCCGCGCGTCAGGGCCCGGTGCGAACTCTCCGACGATCGCGGGAAGGTCGTCGACGCCCTCCAGGTACTCCACGACCACACCCTCGACGCGCAGGTCGTCGCCCCACACCCGCTCGACCAGCTCCGCGTCGTGCCGGCCCTCCACATAGATCCGCCCGGCCCGCGCCACCCGGGCCCGCGCACCGGGCACCGCCACCGAACCGGAGGCCGTACGGGCGGGGCGCACCGGACCGCCCGCCGACGGGCGCACCAGGGTGACGACCTTGCCCTCCAGCAGGAAGCCGCGGGGCTCCATCGGGAACACCCGGTGTTTGCCGAAGCGGTCCTCCAGGGTGACCGTGGGCCCCTGGGCCGTCTTCTCGCAGCGGATCACCGCCCCGCAGAAGCCGGTGGCGACCTCCTCCACGACCAGATCGGGCTCGGCGGGGACCTCGGGCACGGGGGCGGACCGCTTCCACGGCGGGGTCAGGTCCGGCTGGTAGCTGCGCATGCCCCGACGATAATCGTCACACCGGCGCGACAAACCTCACGCCGCGACCCTCAGGGAGCCGCTCCGCCATCGCGGGAATCCTCACGCCACCGCGAACCGCTCCGCCATCGCGGGAATCCTCACGCCACCGCGAACCGCTCCGCCAGTGCCGCCCGTTGCGCCCGGACGAACGCCGCGTCGACAGCAGCCCCGTGCCCCGGTACGTACACCGCGTCCTCGCCGCCCAGCTCCAGCAGCCGGTCCAGCGCGGCCGGCCAGCGCGAGGTGACCGCGTCCGGGCCCGCCTGCGGTTCGCCCGACTCCTCGACCAGATCGCCGCAGAGCACCACCGCCGGGTCCGGGCCCGCCCCCGGCACCAGCACCGCGAGGTCGTGGCTGCTGTGCGCGGGGCCCAGGTCGGCCAGCAGCACCCGGCGGCCGCCGCCCAGATCCAGCGTCCGCTCGCCGTGCACCTCGTGGTGCGGGGCCACCAGCGTGTCCGCCGACCCGGCCGCCTCGTCCTCCGGCACCCCGTGGTGCACCGCCGACGCGTACAGCTCCTGCTCCCCGCCCCGCAGCAGGGCCGTGAGGCCCGCCGACCCGTACACCTGGGCCCCGGCGAACGCCGCCGTGCCCAGTACGTGATCGAAATGGGGGTGGCTCAGTGCGATATGCGTCACCCTGCGGCCGAGCAGCGCCTCGGCCTGGCGCCGCAGCTCGACGCCCTCGCGCAGCGTCGAACCCGTGTCGTGGAGCAGTACGCCCTCCGTCCCGGCGACCAGCGCGACGGTGGCGTCCCAGCCGGGGAGCCGCCGCCGGCCGATACCGTTGCCCAACCGCTCCCAGCCGAAGTCTTCCCAAGCGACGTCCATACGGCGACGCTATCGGCAGCGACCTGCGGCCTCCCGCCGGGACCTGGCCGGTCGCCCTTGCCCACGCCCCACCCCGCCCCCGTACACTGACCGGGGGATTGCTGGCACTCGTACGCACCGAGTGCCAGACAGGGACCGGAGAACGACAGCTGGAGGTGTGCGCGATGCTCAGCGAACGCAGACTCGAAGTGCTGCGCGCCATCGTCCAGGACTATGTCGGCACCGAGGAGCCCGTCGGCTCCAAGGCGCTCACCGAGCGGCACCGGCTGGGCGTCTCCCCGGCCACCGTCCGCAACGACATGGCGGTGCTGGAGGACGAGGGCTTCATCGCGCAGCCGCACACGAGCGCGGGACGCATCCCGACCGACAAGGGGTATCGCCTCTTCGTCGACAAGCTCGCGGGCGTCAAGCCGCTGTCCTCGCCCGAGCGCCGGGCCATCCAGAATTTCCTGGACGGCGCGGTCGACCTCGACGACGTCGTCGGCCGGACCGTGCGGCTGCTCGCGCAGCTGACCCGGCAGGTCGCCGTCGTGCAGTACCCCTCGCTGACCCGCTCGACGGTGCGGCACGTGGAGCTGCTGTCGCTGGCCCCCGCCCGGCTGATGCTGGTCCTGATCACGGACACCGGCCGGGTCGAACAGCGTATGATCGACTGTCCCGCGCCGTTCGGTGAGGCATCGCTCGCGGATCTGCGGGCCCGGCTGAACAGCCGGGTCGTCGGACGCCGCTTCGCGGATGTCCCGCGGCTGGTGCGGGAGCTGCCGGAATCCTTCGACAGCGAGGACCGGGGGACGGTCTCCACGGTTCTCTCCACTCTTCTCGAAACCCTGGTCGAGGAGACGGAGGAGCGGCTGATGATCGGCGGCACCTCCAACCTCACCCGCTTCGGACACGACTTCCCGGTGATGATCCGGCCGGTGCTGGAAGCACTGGAGGAACAGGTCGTCCTGCTGAAGCTGCTGGGTGAGGCCACGGACTCGGGCATGACCGTACGGATCGGGCACGAGAACGCCCACGAGGGGCTCAACTCCACGTCCGTCGTCGCGGTCGGCTACGGTTCGGGCGACGAGGCAGTCGCCAAACTCGGCGTGGTCGGACCGACCCGCATGGACTACCCCGGAACGATGGGAGCGGTACGCGCAGTGGCACGTTACGTCGGACAGATCCTGGCGGAGTCGTAAGTGGCCACCGACTACTACGCCGTACTCGGCGTACGCCGCGACGCATCGCAGGACGAGATCAAGAAGGCATTCCGTCGGCTCGCCCGCGAGCTGCATCCGGATGTCAACCCGGACCCGAAGACCCAGGAGCGGTTCAAGGAGATCAACGCCGCTTACGAGGTGCTGTCGGACCCGCAGAAGAAGCAGGTCTACGACCTCGGCGGCGACCCGCTCTCCGGCAACGGCGGTGGCGGCGGCGCGGGCGGTTTCGGTGCCGGAGGCTTCGGCAACTTCTCCGACATCATGGACGCGTTCTTCGGAACGGCCTCGCAGCGCGGGCCCCGCTCGCGCACCCGGCGCGGCCAGGACGCCATGATCCGGCTGGAGATCGACCTCGCCGAGGCGGCCTTCGGCACCACCAAGGACATCCAGGTCGACACGGCGGTCGTCTGCAACACGTGCAGCGGCGAGGGCGCGGCCCCCGGCACCTCCGCCCAGACCTGTGACATGTGCCGCGGCCGCGGCGAGGTCTCGCAGGTCACCCGGTCATTCCTGGGCCAGGTCATGACCTCGCGGCCCTGCCCGCAGTGCCAGGGCTTCGGTACGGTCGTGCCGACGCCGTGCCCGGAGTGCGCCGGTGACGGCCGCATCCGCTCGCGCCGCACGCTCACGGTCAAGATCCCCGCGGGCGTCGACAACGGCACCCGTATCCAGCTCGCCGGTGAAGGCGAGGTCGGCCCCGGCGGCGGCCCGCCCGGTGACCTCTACGTCGAGATCCACGAGCTGCCGCACTCCGTGTTCCAGCGGCGCGGCGACGACCTGCACTGCACGGTCACCATCCCCATGACGGCGGCGGCCCTGGGCACCAAGTGCCCGCTGGAGACGCTGGACGGCCTGGAGGAGATCGACATCCGGCCCGGCACCCAGTCCGGCCAGTCCGTGCCGCTGCACGGGCGAGGGATCACCCATCTGCGCGGCGGCGGTCGGGGCGACCTGATCGTGCACGTCGAGGTGATCACCCCGTCCAAGCTCGACCCGGAGCAGGAGCGGCTGCTGAGGGAGCTGGCGAAGCTGCGCGGTGAGGAGCGGCCCACCGGCCAGTTCCAGCCAGGTCAGCAGGGTCTGTTCTCCCGTCTGAAGGACGCGTTCAACGGTCGCTGAGCCGCTTTTCGCCTTTCACCGCACCGCCCGCCGGTCTTCTTCCGGCGGGCGGTGCGGCGTACGGCGGAAGAACCGGTCAGGTCGTCGGCTGGCTGATTCGGCCCTGTGCGCGGGACGTGGCACGATGCGGTCATGTCCTCCGAGTTGACCGATCTCTGCCGGTATCCGATCGTGCAGGCCCCGATGGCGGGCGGCGCGTCCGGACCTCAGCTCGCCGGAGCCGTCGCCGAAGCGGGCGGGCTCGGGTTCCTGGCCGCCGGGTACAAAACGGCGGACGGGATGTACAACGAGATCAAACAGCTGCGGCGGCTCACCTCCCGGCCGTTCGGCGTCAACCTCTTCATGCCGCAGCCCGCGCTCGCCGACCCCAGCGCCGTGGACGTCTACCGCCAGCAGCTCGCCGGTGAGGCCGCCTGGTACGAGACGCCGCTCGGCGACCCGGACAGCAGCGGCGACGACGGCTACGAGGCGAAGGTCGCGATCCTGCTGGAGGACCCGGTCCCCGTGGTCTCCTTCGCCTTCGGCTGCCCGACCCGCGACACCCTCGACGCGTTCGCCAGGGCGGGGACGCTGACCATCGTGACGGTCACCTCCGCCGAAGAGGCCCAGGCGGCGCAGTGGGCTGGTGCCGACGCCGTCTGTGTCCAGGGCGTCGAGGCGGGCGGCCACCAGTCCACCCACCGCGACGACCCGCAGGCCGACCACACCGGCACCGGGCTGCTCTCCCTGGTCACCCAGGTCCGCGAGACCGTGCAGATCCCCCTCGTCGCCGCCGGCGGCCTGATGCGCGGCGCCCAGATCGCCGCCGTCCTCGCGGCGGGCGCGGACGCCGCCCAGTTCGGCACCGCCTTCCTCATCTGCCCCGAGTCCGGGGCGCACCTGCTGCACAAGCAGGCCCTGACCAACCCGTTGTTCGTCCGCACCGAGCTGACCCGCGCCTTCTCCGGGCGGCCCGCACGCGGCCTGGTCAACCGTTTCATCCGCGAGCACGGCCCGTACGCCCCCGCCGCCTACCCCCAGGTCCACTACGTCACCAGCGGGCTGCGCCAGGCCGCCGCCAAGGCCGGGGACGCGCAGGGCATGGCCCTGTGGGCGGGGCAGGGCCACCGGATGGCCCGCGAACTGCCCGCGGGCGAGCTGGTCGGACTGCTCGCCGCCGAACTGGAGGCCGCCCGGTCGGCCCTGAGCATGAGGAGCCCCCGGTGACCGCACCGGTCTTCGTCGTCGAACGGATGCCCACCGGGCCGGAGTTCGTCCTGGAGGGATCCGAAGGGCGGCACGCCGTCTCCGTGAAGCGCCTCCAGCCCGGCGAGGACGTCGTCCTCACCGACGGCCTCGGCCACTGGGCGGAGGGTGTCGTACGCGCCGCCGAGGGCAAGGACCGCCTCACGGTCACCGGTCTGGAGAGCATCCACGAGGAGCCGGAGCCCACCCCCCGGATCACCGTCGTCCAGGCGCTTCCCAAGGGCGACCGCGGCGAGCTGGCCGTGGAGACCATGACCGAGACCGGCGTCGACGCGATCGTGCCGTGGCAGGCCGCCCGCTGCATCACCCAGTGGAAGGGCGATCGGGGCGCCAGATCCCTGGCGAAGTGGCGCAGTACGGCACGCGAGGCGGGCAAGCAGTCCCGCCGGGTGCGCTTCCCCGAGGTGGCCGAGGCCCTGACGACCAAGCAGGTCGCCGCCCTGCTGGCCGACGCCGACTTCGCCGGGGTCCTGCACGAGGACCGCGACCACGACAGCACGCCGCTCGCCACCGCCGAACTCCCCGCCGAGGGCACGATCGTGCTCGTCGTCGGCCCCGAGGGCGGCGTCTCCCCGCAGGAACTGACCGCCTTCGCCGAGGCGGGCGCCCGCCCCTACCGTCTCGGCCGCAGCGTGCTGCGTACCTCCACCGCGGGGACGGCCGCAACCGCGCTGCTGCTGGGACGTACCGGCCGCTGGGGGTGAACGGGGCGCCTGGGCGAACAGGCCCTGACGGCACGGCCGTCGGTGCCGGGCCCGAGGGGCTGCCCGGACGCGTTGTCAGTGGCGTTACGTAGAGTGAGGTCATGTCCAGCGAGTCACCTCTGATCATGGGCCTGCGCAACGCCCGGCGCTAGCATGCCCGTGTACTGATCTTCGGAGAAGTGAACCGACCACGAACGAACGAGGAGGCCCGGCCATGGCGGGAGAGCCGCAGACCGACTGCCTGTTCTGCAAGATCGTCTCGGGAGACATCCCGGCGACCATCGTCCGCGAGAGCGAGACCACCGTCGCCTTCCGCGACATCAACCCCCAGGCCCCCACCCACGTCCTGGTCATCCCCAAGGTCCACTACCCGGACGCCGCCTCGCTGGCCGCCGCCGAACCGCAGATCGCCGCCGACGTCCTGCGCGAGGCCGGAGCGGTCGCGGCCGACGAGAAGGTCGACGGCAGCGGCTACCGGATCATCCTCAACACGGGCTCCGGCGCGGGACAGACCGTCTTCCACGCCCACGCCCACGTCCTGGGCGGCCGCGGCCTCCAGTGGCCCCCCGGATAACGCCCGCCCCGTAGGAGTCTCCCGCCATGTCCGTACGCGAGCTGGTGGTGCTCGGCACCGCCAGCCAGGTCCCCACCCGGCACCGCAACCACAACGGCTATCTGCTGCGCTGGGACGGCGAGGGCGTCCTCTTCGATCCCGGCGAGGGCACCCAGCGCCAGATGCTGCGGGCCGGAGTCGCCGCGCACGACATCAACCGGATCTGCGTCACCCACTTCCACGGTGACCACTCCCTCGGACTCGCCGGGGTGATCCAGCGGATCAACCTCGACCAGGTGCCGCACCCCGTCACCGCGCACTATCCGGCGAGCGGGCAGCACTTCTTCGACCGGCTGCGGTACGCCACGGCCTACCGCGAGACCGTCGAGCTGACCGAGGCCCCGGCCGCCGGATCGGGCGGAGTCCTCGCCACCACCGCCTCGTACACCCTGGACAGCCACAAGCTCTCGCACCCCGTCGAGTCCTACGGCTACCGCCTCACCGAGCCCGACACCCGCCGCATGCTGCCCGCCCTCCTCAAGGAGCACGGCATCACCGGACCGGATGTCGGCCGCCTCCAGCGCGAGGGTGCGCTCGGCGGCGTCACGCTGGAGGAGGTCTCCGAACACCGGCGCGGACAGCGGTTCGCGTTCGTCATGGACACCCGGCTCTGTGACGGGGTGTACGCGCTCGCCGCGGGCTGCGACATGCTCGTCATCGAGTCGACCTTCCTCGACGAGGACGCGAAACTGGCCGCGGACCACGGCCACCTGACCGCCGGACAGGCCGCCGGGGTGGCGAAGGAGTCGGGCGTACGCCACCTCGTGCTGACCCACTTCTCCCAGCGCTACAGCGACCCGGAGCTCTTCGAAACCCAGGCCCGCGCGGCCGGGTTCGACGGCGAACTCACCGTCGCACAGGACCTGATCAGAGTCCCGCTCCCCACCCGGCACCACCAGTGAACCAACCGCACCACCGCTGAGAACACCCGCACCACCGTTTGCGAGACACCGTGCACCTCCCCAAGGCAGAACTCCACCTCCACATCGAAGGCACCCTCGAACCCGAGCTGGCCTTCGCCCTCGCGGAACGCAACGGGGTGACCCTGCCGTACGCCACCGCCGACGAGCTGCGCACCGCCTACCGCTTCGAGGACCTCCAGTCCTTCCTGGACCTCTACTACGCGCTGATGGCCGTCCTGCGCACCGAGGAGGACTTCACCGAACTCGCCGACGCCTACCTCGCCCGCGCCGCCGCCCAGGGCGTGCGGCATGCCGAGATCTTCTTCGACCCGCAGGCCCACACCGCCCGGGGCGTCCCGATCGGCACGGTCATCGAGGGCCTCGGCCGGGCGCTGGAGCGCAGCGTGGAGACCCACGGCGTCTCCACCCAGCTGATCATGTGCTTCCTGCGCGACCTCTCCGCCGCGTCGGCCCTCGGCACCCTGGACGCCGCGAAGCCGTATCTGCACCGGATCAGCGCGATCGGCCTGGACTCCGCCGAGGTCGGCCACCCGCCCGCCAAGTTCCGCGAGGTGTACGAGGCGGCCACCGCGCTCGGTCTGCGCAAGGTCGCCCACGCCGGGGAGGAGGGCCCGCCCGCGTACATCCGCGAGGCCCTCGACGTCCTCGGCGTCGAGCGCGTCGACCACGGGCTGCGCTGCCTGGAGGACCCGGAGCTGGTGGCGCGGCTGGTCGCCGACCGGGTGCCGCTCACGCTCTGCCCGCTCTCCAACGTGAGGCTGCGGACGGTCGACACGCTGAAGGACCACCCGCTGCCGGAGATGATGGCGGCGGGCCTGCTGTGCACGGTGAACTCCGACGACCCCGCCTACTTCGGCGGGTACGCCGGGGACAACTTCGACGCCGTGCGGGACGCGCTCGCCCTGGACCGGGAACAGCTGCGCACCCTGGCCCGCAACTCCTTCGAGGCGGCCTTCCTCGACCACGACGAGGAGCGCCGGGCGCGCTACCTCTCCGAGGTCGAGGCGTACGCGTTCGACTGACCGGGTCCGCCGTCCGGACCGGCCGTCCGGATCGCGCTGCGCACCAGCCGCCTGCGCCGCAGGGCCGGTACGCGAAGCTCCGTGACGGGCTGCTCCGGCGAACCGAGCTTCGGTACGGCGCCGGACAGGCTGCCGGTGGTGGCGGCCAGCAGGGCGGCCGGTGCGCCACCGCGGCGGCGCACCGAACCGGGCACCAGCGGACGGCCACCGACGTGCAGTGCCACCGCGGTGACGGGCGCGGCGACCAGCAGAGTGGCCGCGCCCAGGATCAGCCCCATCACCGGGTAGCCCGCCTCCTCGGAGAGCACGCTGCCCAGCAACGGGCCGCAGGCCACCCCCAGGGAGGAGGCGGAGCCCGCCAGGACCGCCCAGCGGCCGCGGACGTCCAGCGAGGCGGCCAGACCGATCAGATAGGACAGGACCACCGGGTAGAAGGTGTTCCACAGGACCTCGCCGGTCGCGAAGGAGGCGAGGTCCCGGGCAGAGGAACTGAGCACGATGCTCCCCGCGATGACCATCGTCCCCAGCCCGATCGGCACCGCCCGGCCGAGCCGCGCGCCGAGTACCCCGGCGCCCATCACCCCGAGCAGCCCCGCGCCGAGCGCGGCCGCGAACACCGCGCCGACGGTGACCTCGGACAGCCCCGCCTGGACCACGCCGATGCGGCTGCTGACGCCCCACAGCGCGTTCTGTGCCATGGACCAGACGAGCATGCCGCCGGCCAGTACGAGACCGGAGCGCCGGCGCGGCAGCCGCCCGGTGGTCTGCGAGGGGGACTCCCCGGCCGTCGTCGCACCGCCCAGCCGGGCGGTCGCGGGCCAGACGAGCAGGGCCACCAGGGCGATCGAGGCGAACGGAAGCCGGTGCCCGCCGCCGAGATGGGGGATGGTCAGGTAGAGGGCGCCCGCCGTGGCCGACACGGTGAGCAGGCCGAGCGAGGACGTCCGGTGCGGGTCGCGCTGCGCGGCGATCCCGGCCGCGGCGACCGCCGTCGCGGTCCCTGAGCCGAAGCCGCCGACGACCACGCCGGCCACCACCAGCGGCACGGACCCGGCCAGCGCGGCGCAGCCGTATCCCACGGCGGCCAGCACAAGACCGGCCCGGGCCGGGGTGCGGGCCCCGTACCGCTCCACCCGGCCCGCCAGGGTGAACCCGGCACTCGCCGAACTCAGCAGCAGGGCGCTCCCGACCAGGCCCGCCTGGGCGGGACTCAGCCCGAGATGGGCGCTGAGCCGGCCGACGACGGTGGGGAGCAGATAGGCGGCGAGGTAACCGGCGGTGAACACGGCGACCAAGGGCCACGCGGCGCGCGGGCGCGAGGACATGGGCGTTCCTGAAGACATGCCTGAGCAGGCAGGGGGAGGGGAGGGGTACAGCGGCGAGGGCACAGTGGAAGGGCGGAGCAGGGCAGGGCAGGGCACAGCGAAGCGAGCGGGGAATGCAAGAACGCGGAGGTTCGCAGCGAGGTGCTGGGAGATGCGGCTCTCGTCGGAGAACGTCCCCGAAGGTGCGCGCGGGGCAATTTGTATCAAGCGCTTCCGGCCCCACGAAAGCCAGTCAGATGTGATCTGGGTCACTTATGCGTTTATGCAGGGAAACCCGGGGTAGTCGCGCATGTTTATGCAGGTCGGACCGGGCGGAGCGGATCGGCGACGACACCCCCGTTCGCGGCGCCCGATCGGGCAGACTGGCCGCATCTCACACTGTCCGGATCACCCCGAGATCCGCCGCACGACCGGGAGCGCACGGTGAGCACAGACACTCCGGGCATCGACCCGCTGCTGGCGCTGCGCGCCCCCCGGGACCCCTTCTGCGACGTCTTCCTGACGGGCCCGGTCTTCCTCGACATCATCTTCACCGGCCTGGACAGCGCCCCCGTGCGCGGCACCGAGTCCTGGGCCCGCGGCATGGGCTCCAGCCCCGGCGGCGTCGCCAACATGGCCACCGCGCTCGCCCGGCTCGGCCTGCGCACCTCGCTCGCCGCCGCCTTCGGCGACGACCACTACGGCGAATACTGCTGGGACGCCCTCGAACAGGGCGAGGGCATCGACCTGTCGATGTCGCACACCGTCCCCGGCTGGCACTCCCCGGTCACCGTCTCCATGGCGTACGAGGGCGAGCGCACGATGGTCTCGCACGGCCACGAGGCCCCGCCGCCCACCGGAACCGGGGCGCCCGGCCCGGCCTTCCCGCAGTGTCCGCCGCGCGCCCGCGCCGCGATCGCCTCGCTCACCCCGGGCCGGAGCGAGCCCTGGGTCGCCACCGCCGCCCGGGCCGGGGCCCGGGTCTTCGCCGACGTCGGCTGGGACGAGACCGGCCGCTGGGATCTGGACGCCCTGCCCGACCTGGCGCACTGCGAGGCGTTCCTGCCCAACGCCGAGGAGGCGATGCGCTACACCCGCACCGACTGCCCGCTCGCCGCCGCCCACGCGCTCGCCGGACGTGTCCCGCTCGCCGTGGTCACCCTGGGCGCCGAGGGCGCGTACGCCGTCGACGGGCGCACCGGCGTCAGCGCCCAGGTGCCCGCCATCGAGGTGGAGGCGCTCGACCCCACCGGCGCGGGCGACGTCTTCGTCGCCGGGTTCGTCACCGGTACCCTCGCCGACTGGCCGCTCGCCGACCGGCTCGCCTTCGCCGGACTCACCGCCGCCCTCTCCGTCCAGGAGTTCGGCGGCTCGCTCTCCGCACCCGGCTGGGCGGAGGTCGCCGCCTGGTGGCAGCAGATCCGCACCTGCGACGACCAGGACCCCGCCGCCCTGGAGCGCTACGCCTTCCTGGACGACCTGCTGCCCACCACGGCCCGCGCCTGGCCCCTGCGGCGCGCGGTGCCCACGATCGGCTTCCGCCAGTGAGCGGGCACTTCCGGCAGTGAACGGGCTCCGGCCATGTCGTACACACGGCCGGTAAAACCACTCCGCGTTGTCCGTGGCAGGTCGTAGGCTTGGTAATCCAGAGGTTGTCGAGCAGCGAGAACCCTGCAACGGGAGGTATGCGCAGGCCCGAGGGCCGGCCCATGACTCAGACACCCACACAGCCGCAGGCGCGTGCCCAGATCAGGATCCCGGCCGCACACCCCATGGTGATGCTCCTCGGATCGGGTGACTCGCTGTTGCGCGTGATCGAAGAGGCTTTCCCGGCGGCCGACATCCATGTCCGGGGCAACGAGATCAGTGCCACGGGCGAGGCGGCCGACGTCACCCTCATCCAGCGCCTGTTCGACGAGATGATGCTCGTGCTCCGCACCGGAGCGCCGATGACGGAGGACGCAGTGGAACGGTCGATCGCCATGCTCAGGGCGGCCGGCAACGGACAGGGGGAGCCCCAGGGCGAGACGCCCGCCGAGGTGCTCACACAGAACATCCTCTCCAACCGCGGCCGTACCATCCGCCCCAAGACGCTCAACCAGAAGCGGTACGTCGACGCGATCGACCAGCACACGGTCGTCTTCGGCATCGGCCCCGCCGGTACGGGCAAGACCTACCTCGCCATGGCCAAGGCGGTCCAGGCGCTCCAGTCCAAGCAGGTCAGCCGCATCATCCTGACCCGCCCCGCCGTCGAGGCGGGGGAGCGGCTCGGCTTCCTGCCGGGCACCCTGTTCGACAAGATCGACCCGTATCTGCGCCCGCTCTACGACGCCCTGCACGACATGCTCGACCCCGACTCGATCCCGCGGCTGATGGCGGCGGGCACGATCGAGGTGGCGCCGCTGGCGTATATGAGGGGCCGCACCCTCAACGACGCCTTCATCATCCTCGACGAGGCGCAGAACACCAGCGCCGAGCAGATGAAGATGTTCCTCACCCGTCTCGGCTTCGACTCCAAGATCGTCATCACCGGTGACATCACCCAGGTCGACCTGCCGAGCGGTACCAAGAGCGGGCTGCGGCAGGTCCAGGAGATCCTGGAGGGCCTGGACGACGTGCACTTCTCCCGGCTCACCTCCCAGGATGTCGTCCGGCACAAGCTCGTCGGCCGTATCGTCGACGCGTACGAGAAGTACGACAGCCGAAACGGTCAACGAGACGGTGAGTCGGACGGCCGGGCAGAGGGCCGCGCCGACGGCCGACGTGACCGCCGAAAAGGGAAGTAGTCGCAGCGCACCATGTCGATCGACGTCAACAACGAGTCCGGAACCGAGGTCGACGAGCAGGCGATCCTCGACATCGCCCGCTACGCACTGGCCCGGATGCGGATCCACCCGCTGTCCGAGCTCTCGGTGATCGTGGTGGACAGCGACGCCATGGAGCAGCTGCACATCCAGTGGATGGACCTCCCGGGTCCGACCGATGTCATGTCCTTCCCGATGGACGAGCTGCGTCCGCCGGCGAAGAACGACGAGGAGCCCCCGCAGGGGCTCCTCGGTGACATCGTGCTCTGCCCGGAGGTCGCGAAGAAGCAGGGCGAGGAAGCGCCGACCCAGCACTCCATGGACGAGGAGCTCCAGCTCCTGACCGTCCACGGAGTGCTGCACCTGCTGGGGTACGACCACGAGGAGCCCGACGAGAAGGCCGAGATGTTCGGTCTCCAGGCCGCGATCGTGGACGGCTGGCGCGGGGAGCAGGGGCTCACCGGCGCGTCCCCGGCCCCCACCGTCTCGTGAGCGCGCCCCTGATCACCGGTGCCGTGCTGCTGGTGATGGTCGGCTGGCTGGCCGCCTGCGCCGAGGCGGGCATCGCCCGCACCTCCAGCTTCCGGGCGGCGGAGGCGGTCCGCGCCGGGCGGCGCGGCAGCGCGAGGCTGGCGCAGATCGCCGCCGACCCGACCCGCTATCTCAACGTCGCCCTGCTGGTGCGGGTCGCCTGCGAGATGTCGGCCGGGGTGCTGGTGACGTACGTCTGCCTCCAGAAGTTCCCGGAGACCTGGGAGGCACTGGCCGTCGCGATGGGCGTGATGGTCCTCGTCAGTTACGTCGCCATCGGCGTCTCCCCGCGCACCATCGGCCGCCAGCACCCGCTGAACACGGCCACGGCCTCGGCGTACGTCCTGCTGCCGCTGGCCCGGATCATGGGGCCGATCCCGCAGCTGCTGATCCTCGTCGGCAACGCGCTGACCCCCGGCAAGGGGTTCCGCAAGGGGCCCTTCGCCAGCGAGGCCGAGTTGCGCGCCATGGTCGACCTCGCCGAGGCGGAGTCGCTGATCGAGGACGACGAGCGCCGCATGGTGCACTCCGTCTTCGAGCTGGGCGACACCCTGGTCCGCGAGGTCATGGTGCCGCGCACCGACCTGGTCTCCATCGAGCGCTACAAGACGATCCGTCAGGCCCTCACCCTCGCCCTGCGCTCCGGCTTCTCCCGGATACCGGTCACCGGCGAGAACGAGGACGACATCGTCGGCATCGTCTATCTGAAGGACCTGGTCCGCAAGACGCACATCAACCGCCAGTCCGAGTCCGATCCGGTCTCCACCGCGATGCGCCCCGCCGCCTTCGTCCCCGACACCAAGAACGCCGGGAACCTGCTGCGCGAGATGCAGCGGGACCGCAGCCATGTGGCCGTCGTCATCGACGAGTACGGCGGCACGGCGGGCATCGTCACGATCGAGGACATCCTGGAGGAGATCGTCGGCGAGATCACCGACGAGTACGACCGCGAGCTGCCGCCCGTCCAGGAGCTGGCGAACGGCTGCTACCGGGTGACCGCGCGCCTCGACATCGGGGACCTCGGCGACCTCTTCGGGCTCGACGAGTACGACGACGAGGACGTGGAGACCGTCGGCGGACTGCTCGCCAAGGCGCTCGGCCGGGTCCCGATCGCCGGTGCGTCGGCCGTCGTCGACCTCCCCGACGGCCGCGGGCTCCGGCTGACCGCCGAGTCCACGGCCGGCCGCCGGAACAAGATCGTCACAGTGCTGGTGGAGCCGCAGGAGAAGGGCCCCGAGGGCGAGGAGGGGGAGACGGAATGACGCCGGAGCGGCTGCGGGCCTTCTGCCTGGAGTTCAACGCGAGCGTGGAGGAGTTCCCGTTCGGACCCGAGACCTCGGTCTTCAAGGTCCTCGGCAAGATGTTCGCCCTCACCGCGCTCGACGCGCGCCCGCTGACGGTCAACCTCAAATGCGACCCGGACGAGGCGATCCGGCTGCGCGGGGTGCATCCGGCGGCCGTCGTGCCCGGCTGGCACATGAACAAGCGCCACTGGAACACGGTCACCGTCTCCGGAGTCCCGGACAAGCTGCTGCGCGAAATGATCGAGGACTCCTACGACCTGGTGGTCGCCGGACTCCCGAAGGCGGACCGGCTGCGGCTGGACCGCCCGTAGCGCCCCGGAGAGCGGCCCCTGACCAGGGGTGAGGACACCCGGCCCGGCGGGCCCTTCGTATGCTCGTGCCATGACCGACACCACCGGCACCACCGACCTCGACGCCGAGGACCGCAAGATCGTCACGCTGGCGCGCAGCGCCCGGGCCCGCAACGGGGTGCCCGAGGGCGCCGCCGTAAGGGACGAGACGGGGCGCACGTATGTGGCGGGCACGGTGGCGCTCGACTCGCTGAAGCTCAGCGCCTTGCAGACCGCCGTCGCCATGGCGGTCGCCAGCGGCGCCACCTCCCTGGAGGCCGCGGCGGTCGTCTCCGCCGCCGAGACGCCCTCCGACGACGACCGGGCCGCAGTCCGCGACCTGGGCGGACCGGAGACCCCGGTGCTGCTCGCGGGCCCGGACGGCACCCTGCGGCTGCGGGTCTCGGCGGGCTGAGACAGGAGGTCCGGGGCGGGCGCGCCCGGTGCTCCGGCGCGCCCCCGCGGGCCCACTGTGCCGGAGCGCCGCCGCGATCGGGGAGAATGGTCGCCATGAGCGCTCGACCGAACCAAGAAGCCGCTGCCCCGCAGGCGGAGAACACCTCCCCCCACCGGGCCGGTTTCGCCTGCTTCGTGGGCCGTCCCAACGCGGGCAAGTCCACCCTCACGAACGCTCTCGTCGGTCAGAAGGTGGCGATCACCTCCAACCGCCCCCAGACCACCCGGCACACGGTGCGCGGCATCGTGCACCGTGACGACGCGCAGCTGATCCTGGTCGACACCCCCGGCCTCCACAAGCCGCGCACGCTGCTGGGCGAGCGGCTCAACGACGTCGTACGGACCACCTGGGCCGAGGTCGACGTCATCGGCTTCTGCCTGCCCGCCGACCAGAAGCTCGGCCCCGGCGACAAGTACATCGTCAAGGAGCTCGCGGGGATCAAGAAGACCCCCAAGATCGCCATCATCACCAAGACCGACCTGGTCGAGTCCAAGGCGCTGGCCGAGCAGCTCCTGGCCGTCTCCGCGCTCGCCGAGGAGCTGGGCTTCGAGTGGACCGAGATCATTCCGGTCTCGGCGGTCAAGGAGGAGCAGGGGGCCGGACGCGCTCCCTCGGGCGAGGGCAAGGGTGATGACGGGCGAGGGGCGGGCCAGGTGGCCCTGCTCGCCGACCTCATCGCCCCGCTGCTTCCCGAGGGCCCGCCGCTCTACCCGGAGGGTGACCTCACCGACGAGCCGGAGATGGTCATGGTCGCGGAGCTGATCCGCGAGGCCGCGCTGGAAGGCGTACGCGACGAGCTGCCGCACTCCATCGCGGTCGTCGTCGAGGAGATGCTGCCGCGCGAGGACCGGCCGGCGGACAAGCCGCTGCTGGACATCCACGCCAACGTCTACATCGAGCGGCCCAGCCAGAAGGGCATCATCATCGGCCCGAAGGGCAAGCGTCTGAAGGACGTCGGCACCAAGTCGCGCAAGCACATCGAGGCGCTGCTCGGCACGCCCGTCTTCCTGGACCTGCATGTGAAGGTCGCCAAGGACTGGCAGCGGGACCCCAAGCAGCTGCGCAAGCTCGGGTTCTGAGCCGGACCGGGACCGGCGGCTCGACGCCACGGGGTTCGGAGGACGCCGCGGCCGTGCGGAAGCCGCTGAGGCTCCCCGGGGCCGAAGGGTGCGAGTGCGGCCCCGGGAACGGCCCCGGAGCAGCCGTGCGAGCCCGGGTTCCCGCTCGCGTACGGCACGGGTGCCGATCTCACGCGCCCTCCTTCAGGACGCGTGAGATCAGCGTGCGCTGCGCCCCGGTCAGATCGGGGTCAGCGCAGTACACGGTGCGGTCCCCGGCCGTGATCTCGTACCGGAATCCGTCCGGCACCCCGGGCGGCGGCGCGCCCGGGGCGTCGGCGAGCACCTCCTCGGCCAGCGACTCCCACTCCGCCGCGTCCGCCCGGCCCTCCGTGTCGACCTCGCAGCGGCGGGCGATGCCGGCGAAGCCGCCGGTCCGGGTGACCTGAATACGCATGGGGTCCTGTCTAGCCGGGGCCGGGTGAACGCTCAAGACCGCCTCGCGGCGCTCCTCAGGCCCGGGTCGGGACGCCCACCTCCGACCAGGCCTTGAGGACCGCCTCCCGCTCGTCGCCCTCGCCGAAGCGACTCCCCGCCGCCGCGACCGTCAGCCGGGCGAACTCCGCGAAGTCCGCGGTGGCCGTCAGCTCGCCGCCGGTCAGCACGTCGAACCAGATCTGCCCGGCGCGCTCCCAGGAGTTGCCGCCGAGGGCGGTGGCCAGGAGGTAGAAGGCGCGGTTGGGGATGCCGGAGTTCAGGTGGACGCCGCCGTTGTCCCGGTCCGTCTCGATGTAGTCCGCCATGGAGCCCGGCTGCGGGTCCTTGCCGAGGAGATCGTCGTCGTACGCCGTGCCCGGGGCCTTCATCGAGCGCAGCGCGACGCCGCTCACCCGGGGCGCGAGCAGCCCCGCCCCGATGAGCCAGTCGGCCTGTTCCGCGCTCTGGCCCAGCGAGTACTGCTTGACCAGCGCGCCGACGACGTCGGACACGGACTCGTTGAGCGCGCCGGACTGGCCCTCGTAGCGCAGGTTGGCGGTGTACTGCGTGAGTCCGTGGGCCAGTTCGTGGGCGATCACGTCGACCGCGACGGTGAAGTCGAGGAAGATCTCGCCGTCGCCGTCCCCGAAGACCATCTGCTCGCCGTCGAAGAACGCGTTGTTGTACTCCTGGCCGTAGTGCACGGAGCCGATCAGCGGCAGGCCCTTGCCGTCGATGGAGCTGCGGCCGTACGCGGAGAGCAGCAGCTCGAAAGTGGCGCCGAGCCCGGCGTACGCGCGGTTGACGCTGGCGTCGGAGGTGGGCTTGTCGCCCTCGCCGCGGACCGTGACGCCCGGCAGCGCGGTGCGGTTCTCGCAGTCGTACACCGTGCGGTGCGGCCTGGTCGGGACGGCGCCCGCGCTCGGGGCGGCGGGGGTGGCGGCCAGCGCCGTCGTCCGGCGGCGGTCGCGGCGCAGGCCATCCGCCTCCAGGGTGCGGCGGGCCGGATCCGCGAGCCGGGCGTCGGCGGACCGGGCCAGGCGGTCGAGGACGTGGGGCGGAACGATGGTGCAGAAGACGGGGTGGAGCTCGCCGTCGGTTCGAAGGTGCATACCCACGACTGTGGCAGTACGTCACCGTGCTGTCACTGGTTGCGACGGCGATTGACGAAATGGAGTGATGAGTCACTGTTTACCCGTCATCGGTGACCGGTCCCGCATACTGATACGCACCGACACCACGGGCCACACTCGGTTACGCTCGTCGCATCATGCGTTTCGGGCTGCTTCTCCTTAGCTGCCGCGGCGAGGGCCTGTAGTCGTAGGCCGACCCCCTCCCCGCGGAGTCTGGTGTGCAGCGACACAGTCGGCCGACCCCTTGTCGGACCCCGAGGAGCCCTACGTCATGACCACCGTGAATCCCGCCGGTAACGCTGTCGGCCGCCCCACGCCGATCACCAACGCGACGCAGCTGCAGAAGCCTTCCGGGATGCCGGTCCACAAGTACGGCCGATACGAGGCCGTCGACATCCCCGACCGCACCTGGCCCGACAACCGGATCACCGTGGCGCCCCGCTGGCTGTCCACCGATCTGCGCGACGGCAACCAGGCGCTGATCGACCCGATGTCCCCGGCCCGCAAGCGCGAGATGTTCGACCTGCTGGTCAAGATGGGCTACAAGGAGATCGAGGTCGGCTTCCCGTCCTCGGGCGAGACCGACTTCAACTTCGTCCGCTCCATCATCGAAGAGGGCGCGATCCCCGAGGACGTGACGATCTCCGTCCTGACGCAGGCCCGCGAGGAGCTGATCGAGCGGACCGTCGAGTCGCTGGTGGGCGCCCGCCGGGCCACCGTGCACCTGTACAACGCCACCGCCCCCACGTTCCGCCGGGTCGTCTTCCGGGGTTCGAAGGAGCAGGTCAAGCAGATCGCGGTGGACGGCACCCGGCTGGTCATGGAGTACGCCGAGAAGATCCTGGGCCCCGAGACGGTCTTCGGCTACCAGTACAGCCCGGAGATCTTCACCGACACCGAGCTGGACTTCGCCCTGGAGGTCTGCGAGGCGGTCTGCGACGTGTGGCAGCCGGAGGAGGGGCGCGAGATCATCCTCAACCTGCCCGCCACCGTGGAGCGCTCGACGCCCTCCACTCACGCGGACCGCTTCGAGTGGATGTCCCGCCACCTGACCCGCCGCGAGCATGTCTGCCTGTCGGTCCACCCGCACAACGACCGGGGCACCGCCGTCGCCGCCGCCGAGCTGGCCATCATGGCGGGTGCCGACCGCATCGAGGGCTGCCTGTTCGGACAGGGCGAGCGCACCGGCAACGTCGACCTGGTCACCCTGGGCATGAACCTGTTCAGCCAGGGAGTAGACCCGCAGATCGACTTCTCGCAGATCGACGAGATCCGCCGCACCAGCGAGTACTGCAACCAGATGGAGATCCACCCCCGCCACCCCTACGCGGGCGATCTGGTCTACACGGCCTTCTCCGGCTCCCACCAGGACGCCATCAAGAAGGGCTTCGACGCCATGGAGGCCGATGCGGCCGCCCAGGGGAAGACCGTCGACGACATCGAGTGGGCCGTGCCGTATCTGCCGATCGACCCGAAGGACGTCGGCCGTTCCTACGAGGCCGTCATCCGCGTCAACTCGCAGTCCGGCAAGGGCGGCATCGCGTACGTCCTGAAGAACGACCACAAGCTGGACCTGCCGCGCCGGATGCAGATCGAGTTCTCCCGGATCATTCAGGCCAAGACCGACGCCGAGGGCGGCGAAGTCACCCCGGCCCAGATCTGGACCACCTTCCAGGACGAGTACCTGCCCAACCCGGACGACGCCGAGGCCCGCTGGGGACGCATCCAGCTGCGCTCCGGCCAGACCACCTCCGACACCGACGGCACCGACACCCTGACCGTCGAGGCGGTCGTGGACGGCTCCGACACCGTCCTGACGGGCTCCGGCAACGGCCCGATCTCCGCGTTCTTCGAAGCGCTGCAGGCCATCGGCATCGACGCCCGGCTGCTGGACTACACCGAGCACACGATGAGCGAGGGCGCCAGCGCCCAGGCCGCCTCGTACATCGAGTGCGCGATCGACGGCAAGGTCCTGTGGGGCATCGGCATCGACGCCAACACCACCCGCGCCTCGCTCAAGGCGGTCGTCTCCGCGGTCAACCGCGCGGCCCGCTGACCGGCTGAGGACCTCCTCGTACGGACGTCCGGTTCGACCCTGTGCGGCCGCATCGCCGAGCCCCGATCGCCCCCTCCGGGCGGTCGGGGTTCGGCCATGTCCGAGGGTTGTGACGTCCGAGAGGCTGACGCCACATCACGGATGTGGCTAACATCACGTCCAACCCACGGCAGTGTTGCCGGAGCGTCACGGAGGTGTGCGACGTGCGATCAGTCAAAGGACAACGCGCTCTGAGGCCGGTCCTCTGCGGCGTTCGCACCGTCTGGAACGCCGTCGGCGACGGCTCCTTCTTCTGCCCCGGCTGCGGGGGAGACCGCAACTACCGCCGGCTCACCGGCCACCGCCGCCTCACCGTCCTCGGCGTCCCGCTGCTCCGCCGCGGCGAGACCGGGCCCGTCGTCGAGTGCGCCGCCTGCCGCGCCCACCACGCCCCCCAGGCGCTGGACCACCCCACCACCACCCGGTTCTCCGCGATGCTCCGCGAGGCCGTCCACACGGTCACACTGGCCGTCCTCGCCGCCGGTGGCACCACCTCCCGTACGGTCCTGGAGGCCGCGGTATCCACCGTGCGCGACGCCGGACTCGACGACTGCACCCAGGAGCAGCTGTACACCGTGGTGGAGGTGCTGGCCGCCGACACCGGCCACGGCTCCGGGGCCGACCCGGCGGCCGAGGCGTGCGGCCCGACCCTCGCCATCGAGCTGCACGAGGTGCTGGCCCCGCTGGCCCCGCATCTGGCCACCGCGGGCCGCGAGTCCGTACTCCTCCAGGGGGCCCGGATCGCGCTCGCCGACGGCCCCTACTGCGCCGCCGAACGCCAGGTGCTGACCACGGTCGGCCGCGCCCTCCAGCTCCCCGCCGACGACACCGCCCGCCTGTTGGCCGCGGCCGCCCGCACGCCCTCGTAGCACCCGTACACCCCGCGTGGACCGGGAGAACGGCCCAGGGGCCTCCGCCACCGGCCCCCGGTGGGCGACAATGGGCCCATGAGCTTGTTCCGGGACGACGGCATCGTGCTGCGTACGCAGAAACTGGGCGAGGCCGACCGGATCATCACGATCCTGACCCGCGGCCACGGCCGGGTCCGCGCCGTCGCCCGGGGGGTGCGCCGTACCAAGTCCAAGTTCGGCGCCCGCCTTGAGCCCTTCTCCCACGTCGACGTGCAGTTCTTCGCGCGCGGCAGCGAGCTCGTCGGCCGCGGGCTGCCGCTCTGCACCCAGAGCGAGACGATCGCCCCGTACGGCGGGGGCATCGTCGCCGACTACGCCCGCTACACGGCGGGCACCGCGATGCTGGAGACCGCCGAGCGGTTCACCGACCACGAGGGGGAACCGGCGATCCAGCAGTATCTGCTGCTCGTCGGCGGCCTGCGGACCCTCGCCCGGGGCGAGCACGCCCCCCACCTCATCCTGGACGCGTTCCTGCTGCGCTCGCTCGCGGTCAACGGGTACGCGCCCAGCTTCGAGGACTGCGCCAAGTGCGGAATGCCCGGTCCGAACCGGTTCTTCTCCGTCGCGGCGGGGGGCGTCATATGCGGTGACTGCCGGGTCCCCGGCAGCGTCGTACCCTCGGCACAGGCCCTCGGCCTGCTGAGCGCGCTGCTCAGCGGCGACTGGGCGACGGCGGACGCGTGCGAGGCGCGTCATGTCAGGGAGGGGAGCGGGCTGGTGTCCGCCTATCTGCACTGGCATCTGGAGCGCGGCCTGCGCTCGCTGCGGTACGTGGAGAAGTGACGCGGTGCGTCGGCAGATGACGCGGTGCGTGGAGAAGTGACACAGGGAGACTGAGAAGCTCATGGCAGTACGCGGGATCCTCGGCGGCCGTAACCGGCGCACGTACAAGACCCCCGAGCCGCACCCCTCCGGCGCGACGCCTCCGAAGATCCCCGGCGAGCTGGTGCCCCAGCACGTCGCCGTCGTGATGGACGGCAACGGCCGCTGGGCCAAGGAGCGGGGTCTGCCCCGCACCGAGGGCCACAAGGTCGGTGAGGGCGTCGTCATGGACGTTCTCAAGGGGTGTATCGAGATGGGCGTCAAGAACCTCTCGCTGTACGCCTTCTCCACCGAGAACTGGAAGCGCTCGCCGGACGAGGTGAAGTTCCTGATGAACTTCAACCGCGACGTGATCCGCCGCCGCCGCGACGAGATGGACGAGCTCGGCATCCGCATCCGCTGGGTGGGCCGGATGCCCAAGCTGTGGAAGTCCGTCGTCCAGGAACTCCAGGTCGCCCAGGAGCAGACCAAGGACAACGACGCGATGACGCTGTACTTCTGCGTCAACTACGGCGGCCGCGCCGAGATCGCGGACGCCGCGCAGCGCATCGCGCAGGATGTGGCGGCCGGGAAGCTCGACCCGTCGAAGGTCAACGAGAAGACGTTCCAGAAGTACATCTACTACCCGGACATGCCGGACGTGGACCTCTTCGTGCGTCCCAGCGGCGAGCAGCGCACCTCGAACTACCTGATCTGGCAGAGCGCGTACGCCGAGATGGTCTTCCAGGACGTTCTGTGGCCGGATTTCGACCGTCGGGACCTGTGGCGGGCCTGCCTGGAGTACGCCCAGCGCGACCGCCGCTTCGGCGGTGCGGTGGAGGCGGAAGCCGCCAAGTGATCACGCGAAGGGGTGGGCCCGGTACGCGTACCGGGCCCACCCCTTCCTGATGTCTCCTACGCCTTCTTCTCGGCGCACTCCGCACACGTCCCGAAGATCTCGACGGTGTGCGCGACGTTGACATAGCCGTGCTGGGCGGCGATCGTCTCGGCCCACTGCTCGACGGCCGGGCCCTCGACCTCCACCGCCTTGCCGCAGAGCCGGCAGACCAGGTGATGGTGGTGGTCACCGGTCGAGCAGCGCCGGTAGACGGCCTCGCCCTCGGTGGTGCGCAGCACATCGACCTCGCCCGCGTCGGCGAGGGACTGAAGGGTCCGGTAGACCGTGGTCAGGCCCACGGAGTCGCCGCGGTGCTTGAGGACGTCGTGCAGCTCCTGGGCGCTGCGGAACTCATCGACCTCGTCGAGCGCCGCCGCCACCGCCGCCCGCTGCCGGGTGGACCGGCCGCGTACCGGCGCTGCGTTCGTGCCACTGATCGGCGCCGTGGCCACAGGTGCCTCCTCGTGTCGCCCGTACATGTGTCGGGCCATTGTGCCAGCCCGCCCGGGTGCCTCAGGCGCACACGTACGGTGCGACGCCGTCACACGTGCACGGTGGGACGTCGTCACACGTGCACGTCGTCCGTGCCCCGGCGGGCGGCCGGTACCTCCAGGGTGCACTCTGCCTCCTTCGCCGCGCTCGCCCGGGCCCGGTGTTTCGCGAGCGGAGCGGCGAGCGCGGTCAGCGCGACGAACACCGCGATGGCCAGCAGCACGATGGTCGCGCCCGGCGGAACGTCCTGGTAGTACGAGGTCACGGTGCCGGTCAGGGTCACCGCCGTGCCGATCGCCACGGAGAGCACGAAGGTCACCTTGAAGGACTTGGTGATCTGCTGGGCGGCCGCCACCGGTACCACCATCAGCGCGCTGACCAGCAGCAGCCCGACGACCCGCATCGCGACGGTCACGGTCACCGCGGCCACGACCGCGACCAGCAGGTTCAGCACCCGCACCGGCAGCCCGGTCACCCGGGCGAACTCCTCGTCCTGACTGACGGCGAACAGCTGCCGCCGCAGTCCCACGGTGACCAGCACCACGAAGGCGGCCAGCGCGCAGATCGCGATGACGTCCTCGTCGGAGACCGTGGAGAGCGATCCGAAGAGGTACGAGGTCAGATTGGCGTTGGAACCCGTGTCGGACAGGTTGATCAGCATCACGCCGCCCGCCATACCGCCGTAGAACAGCATCGCCAGGGCGAGATCGCCGCGCGTGTGTCCGTACCAGCGGATCAGCTCCATGGCGACCGCACCGGCCACGGCGACGGCGGTGGCCATCCACACGGGGCTGGTGGAGAGCAGGAAGCCGAGGCCGACCCCGGTCATCGCGATGTGCCCGATGCCGTCGCCCATCAGGGCCTGCCGGCGCTGCACCAGGTAGATGCCGATGGCGGGCGCGGTGATGCCGACCAGGACGGCCGCGATGAGCGCCCGCTGCATGAAGGGAGGGTTCAGGAATTCCAGCATCATCAGGTCAGCAGTCCCGTCCGGACCGGCTCGGCGGCCGCATGGGGGTGTACGTGGTCGTGGCCGGGCAGGGCGTGCTGGCCGAGCGCCTCGGGGGGCGGGCCGTCGTGTGTGACGCAGCCGTCGCGCAGGACGACGGCCCGGTCGATGAGGGGCTCCAGCGGGCCCAGCTCGTGCAGCACCAGCAGCACGGAGGTGCCCAGCGCCACCTGCTCGCGCAGGGTCGAGGCGAGGATCTCCTGGCTGGCCAGGTCCACCCCGGCCATCGGCTCGTCCATGATCAGCAGCTCCGGCTCGGCGGCCAGGGCACGGGCGATCAGGACCCGCTGGTGCTGGCCGCCGGAGAGGGCGCTCACGGAGTCCTTGGCGCGGTCGGCCAGGCCCACCAGTTCGATGGCCCGGTCGACGGCTGCCCGGTCCGCCTTTCCCGGCCACCGCAGCTTCGTACGGGCGAGCCGCCCGGAGGCGACGACCTCACGGATCGTGGCAGGCACCCCGCCCGCGGCCGTGGTGCGCTGCGGGACGTAGCCCACCCGGCCCCACTGGCGGAAGCGGCGCAGCTCGGTGCCGAACAGCTCGACGGTGCCGCCGGTCAGCGGGACCTGGCCGATCGCGGACCGTACGGCGGTGGACTTGCCGGACCCGTTGGCCCCGAGGAGCGCGACGACCTCGCCCCGGCGCACGGTGACGTCCACCCCGCGCAGGACGGAGCGCGCGCCGAGGGTGGCCGTGGCGCCGCGCAGGCTCAGGACGGCCTCGCGGGTGGTGCTCTCACCCTCTGCCATGAGTGCCTCCGATCCGGTGGTGGTGCGGGTCCTGACGGCGGTGCGGGGCCCGGTGGCGGTGCGGGTCACTTCGCGCCGAGCGCCTTCTGCAGCGCGGTCAGGTTGGACTGCATGACCTCGAAGTAGTCAGCGCCCTTGGACTTCTTCGTGATTCCCTCCAGCGGGTCCAGGACGTCGGTCTTCAGCCCGGTGTCCTTCGCGAGGGTCTTGGCGGTCTTGTCGCTGGCGAGCGTCTCGAAGAAGACCGTGGTGGCCTTCTCCTTCTCCGCGATGGTGTGGAGCTCCTGGATACGGGCCGGGGTCGGCTCGGCCTCGGGGTCGATGCCCGCGATGCCCTGCTGGGTGAGCCCGTAGCGCTCGGCGAGGTAGCCGAAGGCGGAGTGGGTGGTGATGAAGGTCTTGGTGGCGGTGTTCTTCAGCCCGGTCTCGTACGCCGTGTTCAGCTGGTTCAGCTCGGTGACCAGGGCCTCGGTGTTCTTCTTGTAGTCGGCGGCGTGGTCGGGGTCGGCCTTCTCCAGGGACTTGCCGACACCCTTGGCGACCTCGGCGTACTTCACCGGGTCCAGCCAGACGTGGGGGTCGCCGCCCTCCTCGCCGTGGTTGTGGCCGTCGCCCTCGGAGTGCTCCTCGGGGGCTTCCTCTTCGTGGCCGTGCTCGTCCTCGTGGTCGTGCTCTTCTTCGCCTTCGTGGCCGTGGTCGTGGCCGCTGACCTCGGCTCCGTGGTTCTCCAGCGTGGTGAGGGTCGCGGCGTCGACGGTGTTCTTCACACCGGACTGCAGAATCGCGTCGTCCACGGCGGGCTGGACGCCCTTGAGGTACAGCACGTAGTCGGAGTCGCTGATGGAGCCGATCTGGCGCGGGGTGAGTTCCAGGTCGTGCGGCTCGACGCCCGGCTTGGTGAGGCTGGTGACGGCGACGTGCTCGCCGCCGATCCGCTCGGCCAGGAACTGCATCGGGTAGAAGGACGCCGTCACCTTCAGCTTGTCACCGCTGCCGCTGCCGCTGCCGCCGCTGCCCCCGTCCGCTGCGTCGGAGGTGGAGCAGGCCGAGAGAGCGGTCAGACCGAGGGCGACTGCTCCGGCGACGGCGGTGGTGGGTATCAGACGACGTACGTTCATGACAGTCATTTTCAACAAATGTGGAAACGATTGTCAACAAGGCAGATGAGATGCCCGGAAGATCACAGAGCGGAGGCGGCGGAGTCCTGCGCGTCCCCACCGATTTGATCCGGGGGGTGCGCGCGCCGGTAATCTGAAGCATTCGCCCGCCCGTCTCCCCACCACCACCCCCCACCGAGGCGCTACGCGCCGCACCTGTCCAATTTCGCCGTCGTAATGAAGAGAGCACCGTGGCCGCCGACAAGATCGACACCATCGTCAGCCTGAGCAAGCGCCGTGGCTTCGTCTACCCCTGCAGTGAGATCTACGGTGGTCAGAAGGCCGCCTGGGACTACGGGCCGCTGGGCGTCGAGATGAAGGAGAACCTGAAGCGTCAGTGGTGGCGCTACATGGTCACCGCGCGCGAGGACGTGGTCGGTATCGACTCGTCGGTCATCCTGGCCCCGGAGGTCTGGGTCGCCTCCGGCCATGTCGCCACCTTCTCGGACCCGCTCACCGAGTGCACCTCCTGCCACAAGCGCTACCGCGCCGACCACCTGGAGGAGGCGTACGAGGAGAAGCACGGCAAGCCGCCGGTCAACGGCCTTGTCGACCTCAACTGCCCCAACTGCGGCAACAAGGGCACCTTCACCGAGCCCAAGCAGTTCTCGGGTCTGCTCTCCACCCACCTCGGCCCGACCCAGGACTCCGGCTCGGTCGCCTACCTGCGCCCCGAGACCGCCCAGGGCATCTTCACCAACTTCGGCCAGGTGCAGCAGACCTCGCGCAAGAAGCCGCCGTTCGGCATCGCGCAGATGGGCAAGTCCTTCCGGAACGAGATCACTCCGGGCAACTTCATCTTCCGGACCCGCGAGTTCGAGCAGATGGAGATGGAGTTCTTCGTCAAGCCGGGCGAGGACGAGGAGTGGCAGCAGTACTGGATGGACCAGCGCTGGAACTGGTACACGGACCTCGGCATGCGCGAGGAGAACATGCGCTGGTACGAGCACCCGCAGGAGAAGCTGTCCCACTACTCCAAGCGCACCGCCGACATCGAGTACCGCTTCCGCTTCGGCGGCAGCGAGTGGGGTGAGCTGGAGGGCGTCGCCAACCGCACCGACTACGACCTGAAGGCGCACTCCAAGGCCTCGGGCACGGACCTCCAGTACTACGACCAGGAGGCCAATGAGCGCTGGACGCCGTACGTCATCGAGCCCGCGGCCGGTGTCGGCCGCGCGATGCTGGCGTTCCTTCTCGACGCCTACGTCGAGGACGAGGCGCCCAACGCCAAGGGCGTCATGGAGAAGCGCACCGTGATGCGCCTCGACCCGCGCCTGGCGCCGGTCAAGGTCGCGGTCCTGCCGCTCTCCCGCAACCCGCAGCTCTCGCCGAAGGCCAAGGGCCTGGCGGCCGACCTGCGCAAGAACTGGAACATCGAGTTCGACGACGCGGGCGCCATCGGCCGCCGCTACCGCCGCCAGGACGAGATCGGCACCCCGTTCTGCGTCACCGTCGACTTCGACACCCTCGACGACAACGCGGTGACCGTGCGCGAGCGCGACACCATGAAGCAGGAGCGCGTCTCCCTGGACCAGATCCAGGCGTACCTGGGCGCCCGTCTGCTCGGCTGCTGACGGCTCCGTACGCGTCCGTACGCGCGTGAGGCCCCCGGTTCCGGGTACGGAACCGGGGGCTTCGTCGTCCACCGGAGCCCCGCCGATCCGGGAGGTACGCGATGCCGTCGATCACCACCAGCAAGGTCACCAGATGGGACCAGCACGGCCGTGAACACGTCGTGCGGGTAAGGAAGTCGGGCATGACGCGCCAGTTGGCGTGCGCCACCTGCGGGTGGCGGCGCTCGGCGCAGTTCCTGCCGTGGCTGAAGGCCGAGGAGCACCTCACCGAGGCTCACCAGGCGACGGTCGACCCGACGGCCTGAGCTCCCCCGGCGGCCCGAAAACCTGGTGCGGCGCGCTCCGGGAGCGGGGTACGGTTCCGGCATGTCTTCGTTCTTCCAGATCTACGAGTGAGAGCGCGGCGGGTGCGACGTCCCCCGCCGCCCATCGGATCGACTGCGATCACCGATCACCCGATCACTTCCTTCCTCACTTCTCACCACGAATGGGAGAACGCCGTGGCCAAGAGCCGCAACAACCTCCTCGGTGTCGGCGGACAGCGCAAGAAGCTGTCCCGCGCCGAACAGCAGGGCGCGGGTTCCGCGCGAGACGCCGACCGCAAGGCCGCCGAGAGCAAGAAGCAGGAGCTGGTCCGCAAGATGCGCGAGCGCGCCGAGGCTCAGGCTGCCACCACCGCCGAGCCGGGCGAGCAGGACGGCCCCGCGCAGAGCTGACACCTGAGCTCCATCTCGTACGACGGTGGGCCCGGATCACCCGTGATCCGGGCCCACGCGCGTGTCCCGGCAGGCCGGTTCGGGTGGGGCGCGTCGATGCGCCGGAGGGACCGAAGGTGCCTCACGCCGAACGAGCAGCCCGCGCGCCTCGGATCAGCAGTACCGCCGGGATCAGCCCCAGCAGGATCGGCGTCGGCTCCAGAACCGCGGCCCCCACCACGCACCACACCGCCAGCCCCCAGCCGATGGACGCCGGCGGTGCGATGCTCCGCCGGGCCAGGTCGGACACGAGCGCACCCAGCAGCATCATCGGCGCGGCGAAGCTGCCGATCGAGACCCAGAACGCGCCGTTCGCGTCGCGGGGGTGGATGAACTCGTCACGCGGCAGCCCCCACAGCGCCCCGGTGAACCACTCGTCGACGTACTCGACGTTCTGCACGCCCATCACGATGAGGTGCATCGCTCCCAGGAACATCAGGATTCGTCCTGCCCAGCGCCCCATTACCGCTCCCCCTTTTCGAGACCGTGAGTTTCGGAACCGGGGGTACCGTAACATGGCCTCATGGGACGACCTAGAGACAGCCGGGTCGACGAAGCGATCCTCGCCGCAACTCGCAGCCTCCTGGCGGACAGCGGATACGCCGGGCTCACGGTTGACGCCGTGGCCGAGCGCGCGCGGATCGGCAAGGCGGCGATCTACCGGCGCTATGCGACGAAGCAGGAGATGGTGTTCGCGGCAGCCGTGCACAGCGTGGACCTGCCCCCGCCCCCCGATACGGGAAGCCTGCTCGGGGATCTGACGGCGCTCGTCCAGGAGATCGTGGACCACGTCACCACGCCGGTCGCCGCCGCCGCGATCCCCGGGCTGCTCGCCGACATACGCAGTTCGCCGGAGCTCGCCGCTCGCTTCCGCAACGCCTTCGTCACCGTCCAGCAGGCCGGCCTCGCCGAACTGCTCGGCCGAGCGGTCGCCCGCGGTGAGCTCCTGTCTTCCCCGGACGTCGACCTCGTCCACGCCCTGGTGGCCGGCCCGGTCTTCGCCACGGTCTACCTCCAGAACCGCTCCCCGGACGGCCTGGCCGAACAGCTCGGCAGGATCGTCGCCGCCGCTCTCACTGAGGTCTGACCTGCCCATGTCGGGCCGCCTCGACGATGCGGCCCACCAGCGGCTCAGCCGGTCCGGCAGGCGGCGCAACGGCCTTGCGCTGGTTCACGGTTGAGCCCACCCCTTCGGGTCCTCGCCGGATGTGGGCCCCTCGGCGATCAGATCACCGAGCGGGTCGGTCACGCCCCAGGAGTGGGGCGAGGTGTGGTGGTCGAAGAACGTGCATCGCCGCACGACGCCTGTGCCGAGGTGCCGGAGGACGGCGGGACACCACGGGACGGCCTCGGCCCGGTGGACACGTTCCGGTCCGGCGCCGGTCCAGAAGAACCACGGGGCCGGTGCGTCCGGCGTCTCGGCCGCCCCCAGGCACGCTGCGTGCTCGGTGCGCTGGTCGTGCTCGCCGAGTTCGCAGAGGAGGTACGGGAGATGGGAGAGGCAGGGGAGGCGCAAGAGGTGCGAGAGGTGCGGAGGGGCAGGGGTTACGGCGGTGCACTGGAGCACGTCGCTCATCTCCGTGTCGTGTCCTGCCACCCGGCGAGCGTCAGACTCAGCCCGACGGCAGGGTCGAGGACCGTGAACAGCGCGGGAAGGCCCGCCTCCAGGGCCCGTATCGCGTGATCCTGGTGCGCGGCATCAGTGGCCCAGAGGCGCAGCCCCTCCGGAGCGCCGGAACCGTGGAAGCGGACCGGTCGTACGTCGGCGGTCGGCGGCCGCACAGGATCGGCTGCCGCGGGAAGCCCGTGCCCGTTGGCGAGGCGGAGGGCTTGTCGGCGCAGCCACAGGAGGACGAGCCGCCGGTTCCGTACGCTGACCCCGCCGAGCGAGGCGGACCGCTGCCCGTCGGACAGGGTGACCTCGGCCGCGTAACCCGTCGCGCGCGTCATACGGCGAGTCCGTGCGCGCGGTACTGGGCCAGTACGCCGAGGGGGCTCACAGGACCTCACCCCGGCTACGGGCGTTGACGTGTGCGGTACGGGCGCGAAGCCGCTCTATGGGCAGCGCGGGCCGTACGTGGCGGGGCTCGGCTTCCCACTCGGTGCCGCCGCCGACGGGGCGGAGGGACCAGCGAGGGCCTGCGACGCCCCGGAACTCGCCGACGCGGTCGCCGCGGCTGGTGTCGACCAGGAGGGTTCCGGGGGCGGGGAGTTCGGGGGGCTCTTGCGTATTCGGGCGTACGTTCTCACCGTACATCGATCGCTCCTCTCCGTAGCTGTTCGGCTACCGGGGCGATTCAGCGTGACCTAGGGTCGAGCTGTCTTCAACGTGGGGATACGGGAGGGCACGTTGGTAAACCGTAAGGAGCTGAATCCGGAGGCGAGCCCGCAGGCAGCCTTCGGCGCGCGTTTACGCAGGATGCGCGAGGAACGTGGCTGGATTCAGGATCAGCTGGCGACGCTGGTCGGCTGCTCGGGCAGGCATGTCTCTGCGATCGAAACCGGCCGCAAACCGGCAACTCTGCCGTTCGCGAGGAAAACTGACCGGGTATTTGATCTCATCGGGTCGGCCGAATCGTTCGAGCGCGAGTGGCAGGAGATGAAGCACGGGAGCCTGCTGGAGGGGTTCCCGGAGTACGTGGGGTACGAGGGTCGCGCGGTTGAGCTCCGGCTGTACGAAGTGGGGATCATTCCGGGTCTGTTGCAGACCCCGGAGTACGCACGGGTGCTCGCCGACAGCGCCGTACGGCGAGGGGCGATCACGCCGGAGCAGGCCGACGAACGCGTGTCCTTCCTGGCGGAGCGGCAGGCGGCATTGGTGAGGCCCAGACCGCCCATGTTGTTCGTGACCATGGACGAGAGCTGCATCCGTCGCCCTGTGGGTGGTTCAGCCGTCATGAATGCTCAATTGGACCGTCTGATCGAGTTCGCCGAACTGCCCAACACGCTGCTCCAGGTGGCTCCGTACGAGATCGGCGAGCAGCGGACCTTCGACCTTCCGGTGAACATCCTGACGCTGCCGGACCGGTCAGTGATCTGCTATGCCGAGTCGCAGACCCAGGGCCATCTCGACCGGGAAAGCTCGTTCGTGCTGCCCATGCTGACGGCCTACCATCAGCTCCAGGGCGCATCGCTGTCGCAGACGGCGTCTGTGGCCAAGATCAGCCAGTTGCGAAAGGGCACCCAGTGACGACCGAATCCCCTCGATGGTTCAAGTCCTCGTACAGCAACAACGGCGGCAACTGTGTGGAGGTCGCCGTTGACCTCGTCGCCTCGCGCGGCATCGTCCCGGTCCGTGACTCCAAGAGCGTGGACGGCCCGGTGGTCGACGTTCCGGTCGCCGCGTTCTCCGCGTTCGTCGCGGGCGTGCGGACCGGGACGTTCGACGCCGTCTGACAAGTCGGACCAGGACCGCCCCACTGTGCCGCGCATGGTGGGGCGATCCTGCTGTTCGGGGAGCAGAGGAACGTTCCGGGGGGCCGCGATCCACACAGCGGGCGCGAGCCCGAGCGCCGGCGGATCGCGCGTGCGCTGAGTACCCGGTGGGTCGCTCAGACGCCGTCGGATTCAGCGGTCGGGCGGTTGGTGGGCGAGCAGCGGGAGACCGGCCGATCTGTCCGGGTGGCGGATCTCGCGGGGCGGGACCTGGTGGTGGACCAGGGCGAGGCGTGCGAGGGGCCGCCTCGGAGAACGCGGCGAGGGGGCTCGGCCTTCAGACGGGGAGAGCGTCTGGGTCGGGAGTCGCCGGTTCGTCCTGGGCGGCAAGCCCGTGCTTCTGTCGATGCCGTACCTTCGTGCGTCTCTGTTCCAGGGATCAGCCATCACCCGGAGGGGCACAGGGCCGGGAGGGGGCTGCCCCTGTCCCGGAGCGCGACCTCGACGCGTGACGGCCTGGTCCGGGGCGACCTCGACGTGTGACCGCCCGCCCCGGGAGGTGTCCGGGGCTCGTAGCGCGGGGGTCTTGTTGGCTGATTCCGGTGAGCGGGTCAGACTATGGGCGACCTTCCGCTTCGACTCCGCCCGCCGTGCCTCCTCGCTTTCTCTCCCCGTCAGGAATTGCCGTGTCCCACACCTCCGCCGCCCCCCGGCCAGGCAGCCCGGTCCCGCGCGTCGGCCCTCACCGCTTCAGCGATGTGATCAGCCGCATAGCCGAGGAGATGGCCACCCTCACCGACCACGGCAGCCCTGCCGACTACATACCGATGCTCGCCGGTGCCGACCCCCGGCGGTTCGGCATGGCCGTCGCGGAGCCGGACGGGACCGTCTACGGTGTCGGCGACTGGCAGCAGCCGTTCTCGACGCAGTCCATCACCAAGGTGTTCGCCCTGGCGCTGGCGCTCTCCCTGGACGGCGAGCAGCTCTGGCGGGGCGTGGGCCGCGAGCCCTCGGGCAACCCCTTCAATTCCCTGGTGCAGCTGGAATACGAGAACGGTGTCCCCCGGAACCCGTTCATCAACGCCGGCGCTCTGGTGGTGACCGACCGGCTACAGGCCCTGACCGGGGACGCCGCCGGTCAGGTGCGGGAGCTGCTGCGCTCGGAGAGTGGCAATCCCGCCATCGACTTCATGCCGGAAGTCGCTGCCTCCGAAGCGGCCTACGGTGACCGCAACGCCGCTCTGGCTCACTTCATGGCCGCCTACGGCAACATCACACTCCCGGTGCCCGAGCTGCTCTCCGCGTACTTCCGCCAGTGCTCGATCGAGGCGTCGTGCGCGGACCTGGCCCTGGCTGCGGGGTTCCTGGCCCGGCACGGGGTCCGGGCCGACGGTTCCGCGCTGCTGACCCGCAGCCAGGCGAAGCAGGTCAACGCGGTGATGCTCACCTGCGGGACGTACGACGCGGCCGGAGATTTCGCCTATCGGGTGGGGCTGCCGGGCAAGAGCGGTGTCGGCGGGGGGATCATCGCCATCGTGCCCGGGGTGTGCACCTTGTGCGTATGGAGCCCGGGCCTCGACCGGCGCGGCAACTCGGTGGCGGGCGTGTCGGCCCTCGACCGCTTCACCACGCTCACCGGGTTGTCCGTCTTCTGATGTGCTGCGGGGTCGGCTTGGCCAGTACGCGGCGGATACGCTGCGTGACCGAAGAGTTCCTCCGCGCCCGCACCGGTCTTGCGGACCGCGAGTCTCTGACCGGGGTGGTCTCTCCGGGCCGGGGCGGTCGAACGGCATGACAGGGAATGCGCGTCGCACCGTTCGGGCCGCCACCGGACCACCGCCCGCGCCGCGCCGGACGGTGGATGGCGATCTCAGTGCTCCCGGAAGTACGCCACGACCCCCGGGATGGTCATAGCGAGCCCCAGGGCCCCGATGCCGAACAGCCCGAGCGTCGTCCGGGCCTCGGCCCCGGGGCGGTGGTGTTTTCCGTTGACGCCGCTCAGGACCGAACCCTTCGCCGCCGATCCAGGAGCGGTAGCTGAGGAATTCGGCGATCGGCTTGATGGCGCCGCTGCCCCACTTCTCGGGGCGCACGTACTCGGCTGCGTCCAGTTTCATCTGCGCTGCCTGCTCCTTGAGAGTCTTCGCGTCCTTCAAGGACTCGCAGGCACGTCACACCCATCGGGCCACCGTGCGCGGCAGCGGGGCCGCCCCCCGTCCGGCGTACGCGACAATGGAGCAATGACCACGCTCGCCCCCGCCCTCCCGCAGCTCCGCATCGGCCCGCACACCGTGCAGCCGCCGGTCGTGCTGGCCCCGATGGCCGGCATCACCAATGCCCCGTTCCGGACGCTGTGCCGGGAGTTCTCCGGGGGCAAGGGGCTCTTCGTCAGCGAGATGATCACCACGCGGGCGCTGGTCGAGCGCAACGAGAAGACCATGCAGCTGATCCACTTCGACGCCACCGAGACCCCGCGCTCGATCCAGCTGTACGGAGTGGACCCGGTCACCGTCGGCAAGGCCGTCCGCATGATCGTCGACGAGGGCCTCGCCGATCACATCGACCTGAACTTCGGCTGCCCGGTTCCCAAGGTCACCCGCAAGGGCGGCGGCTCCGCGCTGCCGTACAAGCGGCCCCTGCTGCGGGCCATCCTGAACCAGGCGGTCTCCAACGCCGGGGATCTGCCCGTCACCATCAAGATGCGCAAGGGCATCGACGACGACCACCTCACCTTCCTCGACTCGGGCCGCATCGCCGTCGAGGAGGGCGTCACCGCCGTCGCCCTGCACGGCCGCACCACCGCCCAGCACTACGGCGGCACCGCCGACTGGGACGCCATCGCCCGGCTCAAGGAGCACGTCCCCGAGATCCCCGTCCTCGGCAACGGTGACATCTGGTGCGCCGATGACGCCCTGCGGATGATGCGCGAGACCGGGTGCGACGGCGTCGTCGTCGGGCGCGGGTGCCTGGGGCGGCCCTGGCTCTTCGCCGATCTGGTGAGCGCCATGGAGGGGCGTCCGACCCGGCACGCGCCCGCCCTGCGCGAGGTCGCGGACGTCATGGTGCGCCACGCGACGCTGCTGGGGGAGTGGATCGGTGACGAGGCGCGCGGCGTGATCGACTTCCGTAAGCACGTCGCCTGGTACCTGAAGGGCTTCGCGGTCGGTTCCGAGATGCGCAAGAAGCTGGCGGTCACCTCCTCGCTGGAGGAGCTGGCCGGACAACTGCACGAGCTGGACCTCGACCAGCCCTGGCCGGACGGCGCCGACGGGCCGCGCGGGCGGACCTCGGGCAACAACCGGGTCGTCCTGCCGGACGGCTGGCTGAAGGACCCGTACGACTGCTCGGGCGTCAGCGCCGACGCGGAGCTGGACACCTCGGGCGGCTGACGCCGTACGAAGCCGCATGGGATCGGGGCGGCTGACGCCGTAGATAGCCGCATGGGATCGGGCGGCTGACGCCGTACACAGCCGCACGCGAAGGGCCTCACCCCCTTACGTCCGGGCCCGCCCGTCTCTCCAGCGGGGCCGCCGCAGCGGAGTTCATCACGTTGAAGACCACGCTGCCCGCCCGGTAGCGGTCGTCCGTCCACTCGATGGCCCGGCCCGCCGCCGTGTACGTCAGGTGGCGCTGCCGCAGCAGCGGGCTGGCCCGGCGCACCCTCAGCAGCCGGGCGTCCTCGCTGCCCGCCGCGACCGCGTCGATCAGGTGCTCGCCGTAGTGCGCGACGATGTCCGCCCGCTCCGCGATGCTGTCCATGATCGAGACGCAGTCCTCCGGCAGCGCCAGGACCACCGGAGCCACCCAGTCCGCGTACACGGTCCGCTCGACCATCACCGGCTCGCCGTCGAGCCACCGCAGCCGCAGCACGTACAGCACTTCGCTGTCCGGCTCGGTGTCCAGGCGTTCGGCCTCCTCGGCGGTCGCGGTGCGCATCGTGCGGGTCAGGATGCGGCTGGTGACCTCGCACCCCATCGCCTGTGCCCACTGCGCGAAGCTGTTGAGCTGCTGGAAGCTCTGGCGGCGCTCCTGGCGCAGGACCACCCGCCGGGCTCCCTGCCTGGAGCCGATCAGGCCCTCCGAGGCGAGCAGCGCCACCGCCTGGCGGACCGTGCCGCGCGAGGCCTCCCAGCGGGCGGCGAGGTCGCTCTCGGACGGCAGCCGGGAGCCCGGCGGATAGGCGCCGCTGCGGATCGCCTGGCGCAGCGACTCGGCGATCTCCCGATAACGCGAATGGCCCACGCGCCCCCCTCGGCCGGCTGATGCGGATCGTGGCTGTGTACAGGTCCGCTCTTCGGTGACGGTCCTGCCGCTCACTCTAACGTCGTCGCGGAGCGTTTCGATGCGCGGTCGTTACCTAGCACAGCCCCTGGATAGTGGGCCTTCCTCTTCCCGTCCTCTTGCGGCAGCGGACATGGGACGTTTACTTCCCCGACACCTGGTCCGGGCGAACTGGTGCCAGCTTGTATGAACAAGTGGCCCTCACGCTTCGCTCCTGGGAGACCTACCGTGCGCAGAGCCCGACCCCGCCCCCGTATCCGCGCCAACAGCCGTGCCGTTGCCGCCCTCGCCCTCTCCACCGCCGCCCTCACCGCGCTCACCGCCTGCGGCGCCGCACCCGAGGAGAAGGCCGAGACCGGCGTGAACGGGGTGAAGTGGACCGAGGCCACCTCGGCCGCCGACTTCGGCGGGCTGGAGGAGCTGGTCGCCGCCGCCGAGAAGGAGGGCGAGCTCAATGTGATCGCTCTGCCGCCGGACTGGGCCAACTACGGCGAGCTGATCAAGGCCTTCCAGGAGAAGTACAAGATCAAGATCAAGAGCGAGACGCCGGACGCCTCCAGCGCCGACGAGATAGCCGCCGTCAAGTCCCGCAAGGGCCAGGAGCGCGCCCCCGACGTCCTCGACCTCGGCATCGCCTTCGCCCGCAGCGGCGCGGCCGAGAACCTCTTCGCCCCGTACAAGGTCGCCTCCTGGGACAAGATCCCCGACAGCCAGAAGGACGCGGACGGCCGCTGGTACAACGACTACGGCGGCTACGTCTCCATCGGTTGTGACGCCGCCCGCATCAAGAACTGCCCCGAGACCTTCGCCGACCTGCTGAAGCCCGAGTACAAGGGGAAGGTCGCCCTCAACGGCAACCCGACCAAGTCCGGCTCCGCGTTCGGCGGGGTGTACGCGGCCTCCCTGGCCAACAAGGGCTCGTTCGGGGACATCCAGCCCGGCATCGACTTCTTCGGCAAGCTGAAGAAGAGCGGCAACTTCATCCCCGTCGAGTCCACCCCGGCGACCGTCGAGAAGGGCGAGACGCCGATCAGCATCGACTGGGACTACCTGAACGCCGGTTACGCCGACCAGTTCAAGAGCAAGGGCGTCGACTGGCAGGTCTCCGTGCCGAGCGACGGCGTCTACGCCCAGTTCTACTCGCAGGCCGTCAACAAGGACGCCCCGCACCCGGCCGCCGCCCGGCTGTGGATGGAGTACCTCTACAGCGCCGAGGGCCAGAACCTCTGGCTCAAGGGCTACGCCCGGCCCGTGCTGCTGCCCGCGATGACCGAGGACGGCACCGCCGACGAGACCTTCGTCGCCAAGCTGCCCAAGGTCGAGGGCACCCCGACCTTCCCGAGCTCCGAAGAGCTCGACAAGGCGAACACCACGCTCTCCGAGAACTGGGACAAGGCCGTCTCCTGATGACCGTTCCCCACCCGTCCGCCGCCCCGGGACCCGGGGCGGCCGCCGTGAAGGCCGGTGGCCGCACCACCCGCCGCCGGCCGCCCCGCGCCTGGCTCGGCGCGCTCCCGCTGCTCGTCTTCGCCGGACTCTGCTTCGGACTGCCCGCGGGCGCCCTGCTGTACGGGGCCGTCACCCGCACCGACCCGGTCGCCGGCACCACCGAGGTCACCGGCGAACACCTGTCCCGCTCGCTCCAGGGGCCCTACCTCACCTCGCTCACCGGCAGCGTCCAGCTGTCCGCGCTGACCGCCGCGCTCGCCACCGTGCTCGGGGTGCTGATCGCCCAGGCCGTCGTGACCTCCCGGCGCGGCGCACTGCGCGGGGCGGTACTCACCGCCTCCGGGGTGCTCGCCAACTTCGGCGGGGTTCCCCTGGCCTTCGCCTTCGTCGCGACCCTCGGCATCTCCGGGGTCGTCACGGAGCTCGGGCACCTGGAGGCGCTCGGCTGGAACCTCTACTCCTTCACCGGGCTCACCGTCATCTACCTCTACTTCCTGGTCCCGCTCATGGTGCTCGTCGTCGTCCCGGCGCTGGACGGGGTGCGCCCGCAGTGGCGGGAGGCCGCGCTCAACACCGGGGCCGGCACCTGGCAGTTCTGGCGCCACGTCGGCCTGCCGGTCCTCGCGCCCTCGCTGCTCGGCGGCTTCGTCCTGCTCTTCGGCAGCGCCTTCGCCGCGCACGCCACGGCCGCCGCCCTCGTCGGCGGCTCCGTTCCGCTGGTCACCCTCAAGATCGCCGATGCGCTCGCCGGGAACGTCCTGGTCGGCCAGGAGAACGTGGCGCTCGCGCTGAGCCTCGACATGATCGTGATCGCCGGACTGGTGATGGCGGTCTACCTGCCCCTCCAGCGACGGAGCTCCCGATGGCTGCACTGACCCCTGTCTCCACGGCTCCGGTCCCCACCACGGTGAAGAAGGCCCGCCGCCCGCGCCCGCGCTACTGGCGCGGGGCCGTGCTGGCGATCGCCGGGCTGTACTTCGTCACCCCCCTCGTCTCCTCGTTCGTCTTCACCGTCCATGTCCCCGGGCAGGGCGTCTCCTTCCAGGCGTACACCGGGATCCTGTCGGCCGAAGGCTTCACCGAGAGCCTGTTGCTCTCGCTCTCCCTCGCCGCCGCCACCATCGCCCTGGCCCTGCTGCTCGTCGTGCCCGCCCTCGTCGCGGTCCGGCTCGGGCCGCCCCGGCTGCGCGCCGTCGTCGAGATCGTCTGCATGATGCCGCTGGTGGTGCCGCCGATCGCGCTGGTCACCGGGATCGCCACGGTGCTGCGCTGGGGGCCCGAGCACTTCTCGCGCACCCCGCTCTACCAGACCTTCCTCGCCGTGCAGAACGAGTCCTTCCCGGTGGTGCTGGTGCTCGCCTACACCGTGCTGGCACTGCCGTTCGTCCACCGCTCGCTGGACGCCGGACTGCGCGCGGTCGACGTGCCCACGCTGGTGGAGGCGGCCCGGAACTGCGGAGCGGGCCGGTTGTACGTCATCGCGCGCGTCATCCTGCCCAACCTGCGCTCCTCGCTCGCCGGGGCCTCCTTCCTGACCCTCGCGCTGGTGCTCGGCGAATACACGGTCGCCTCGCTGCTGGGCTTCCGCCCCTTCGCGGTGTGGATCGTCACCGTCTCCGGCGCCGAGGCCCGGATGTCGGTCGCCGTGTCCCTGCTCTCCCTGCTGATCACCTGGGCCCTCCTGCTCGTCCTCTCGCGTGCCGGAACCGGGTCCTCCACCGCCGTCCCGGCGGCCGCCTCCACCACCTCCGTACCCGGCAAGGAGTAGCCACCCATGTCAGCCCTGCCCACCGCCGCCGCCCAACGCCCCGAGCCGACCCGGACCGCCCGGGCCGGGTCGCCCGCCGACGGGCGCGCCGCCACCGGAGCGCGAGTGGAGTTCCGCTCGCTGCGCCGGGCGTTCGGCCCGACCGTGGCCCTCGACGGACTCGACCTCACCGCCGAACCCGGCGAACTGCTCGCCCTCCTCGGCCCCTCCGGCTGCGGCAAGACCACCGCGCTGCGGGTACTGGCCGGATTCGAGCAGCCGGACTCCGGCGAGGTCCTCGTGGACGGCGAGGACATCACCCGCATCCCCGCCAACCGGCGCGACGCCGGCATGGTCTTCCAGTCCTACAGCCTCTTCCCGCACCTCAACGCCCGCGACAACGTGGCCTTCGGCCTGCGCGTACGGAAGGCGCCCGCCGCCGAGCGGCACGCCACCGCCGCCGAACTCCTCGACCTCGTCGGACTGCCCGACCACGGCGGCCGCTTCCCGCACCAGATGTCCGGCGGCCAGCAGCAGCGGGTCGCCCTGGCCCGCGCGCTCGCCCTGCGGCCCCGGGTGCTGCTGCTCGACGAACCGCTCTCGGCACTCGATGCCAAGGTCCGGCTCTCCCTCCGCGAGGAGATCCGCCGCCTCCAGCTCTCGCTGGGCATCACCACCATCTTCGTCACCCACGACCAGGAGGAGGCCCTCTCCATGGCCGACCGGGTCGCCGTCCTCAACGCGGGCCGCCTGGAGCAGTGCGCGCCCCCGGCCGAGCTGTACGAGCGCCCCGCCACCGCGTTCGTCGCCGAGTTCGTCGGCACCATGAACCGGCTGCCGGGACGGCTGACGGGCAGCGGTTCGGTCGAGGTCGCGGGGGCCACCCTCCCCGTCGACGGTGACGTTCCCGCAGGCCGGGGCCCGGTCGAGGTGCTCATCCGGCCCGAGAGCATCGGCGTCACCGCCGACCCGGACGGCACCGCCACGGTCGTCTCCGCCTCCTTCCTCGGCTCGGTCACCCGGGTCCTCCTCGACCTCCCGGACGGCGTCGCGGCCAAGGCCGACCTCCCCTCCCGGGACGCCACGGAGCTTGCTCCCGGGGTACGGGCACGGGTCACCCCGGTCCGCCGCCCGGTGCTGGTCGTGCCGGTACGGGAAACGCCGGCGCCGGAAGCCGTGGACGCCGACGAGCGCCGGGTGGACGCGTGAACGCCCCCGCCGCCGTGCTCTTCGACATGGACGGCACCCTCGTCGACACCGAGGTGCTCTGGTGGGAGACGGCACGGGAGGTCGCCGCCGGGCTCGGCCACGAGCTCACCGCCGCCGATGCGCCCGAGGTCGTCGGCCGGGCCGTCGAGGACACCGCCGCTCATCTGATCGCGGTGACGGGCCGGGCCGCATCCGCGCTCCCCGGCATCGCCGTGGAGCTGACCGACTCGTTCTTCCGCAAGGTCGACGCGGGCGCCCCGCTGCGCCCCGGGGCCGCCGCCCTGCTGGCCGCGCTGAAGGGAGCCGCAGTGCCGTACGCCCTGGTCAGCGCCTCGCCGCGGAGTGTGGTGGACGCGGTGGTGGGAGGCTCGCTGGCCGGGGCGGGCTTCGCCTTCACGCTGTCGGCCGACGACACCGTACGGACCAAGCCGCATCCCGATCCGTACCGGGCGGCGGCGCTGCGGTTCGGCGTCCCGGCCTCGGCCTGTGTCGCCGTGGAGGACTCCCCGGACGGCACGGCCTCCGCCGATGCCGCGGGGTGTGCGGTGCTGGTGGTGCCCTCGTTGCTGCCGGTGGAGCCCGCGCGGGGGCGCACCTTCGCCCGTAGCCTGGAAGAGGTCGACCTCGGAGTGCTGAGCGACTGCCTGAGGTCCGGATGAGGTGCTGATGAGGTCCGAATCCTGAAATTCGGGGTCCGAACCGAGCGTGATTCGCGCCACCCTTGATCGGGGTTGCGCTCAGATGAGCGAAATTCGGGTGGCTGCACTTCTGGAAGGCCTGGCACTCAGTGCCACGTCGCTGGTTTCGAGAAGTGGACTCACTTGCTACTTGAGAAGCTCAGATGAGCGAGAATGGTCAAGTTTCGGCCATGCGGCCTTCAAGAGATGAATGCATGACTTTGCTCGTCTCAGCAGAGCGGCCCTTTCGATCTGCTGGCGGATGGGTGGTTGCGGCCGCATGACGACCAAGTGGACGTACCCAGACACCTTCGATCTGGGTATGTTCCTCGCCGTCAGGGCAGCCACCGCGTCCTCGAGGAGTCGAGACCCGTGTCGGAAAACAACGATCCCCAGAAGTTCGTCTACGACTTCACCGAGGGCAACAAGGATCTGAAGGATCTTCTGGGCGGCAAGGGTGCGAACCTCGCCGAGATGACCAACCTCGGATTGCCGGTGCCTCCCGGCTTCACGATCACCACCGAGGCCTGCAAGGTCTACCTGGAGAGCGGCGAGGCGCCGACCGCGCTGCGCGACGAGGTGAGTGCGCACCTGGCCGCGCTGGAGGCGCGGATGGGCAAGCGGCTCGGCCAGGCGGACGACCCGCTGCTGGTCTCCGTCCGCTCCGGCGCCAAGTTCTCCATGCCCGGGATGATGGACACGGTCCTCAACATCGGCCTCTCCGACGCCTCGGTGGCCGGTCTCGCCACCCAGTCCGGTGACGAGCGCTTCGCCTGGGACTCCTACCGCCGCCTCATCCAGATGTTCGGCAAGACCGTCCTCGGGGTCGACGGCGACCTCTTCGAGGAGGCCCTGGAGGCGGCCAAGCACGCCAAGAAGGTCACGGTCGACACCGATCTGGCGGCGGCCGACCTCAAGAAGCTCGTCAAGCAGTTCAAGAAGATCGTCGAGACCGAGGCCGGACGGGAGTTCCCGCAGGACGCGCGGGAGCAGATGGACCTGGCCATAAACGCGGTCTTCGACTCGTGGAACACCGACCGGGCCAAGCTCTACCGCCGCCAGGAGCGCATCCCCGGCGACCTCGGCACGGCCGTCAACGTCTGCTCGATGGTCTTCGGCAACCTGGGACCCGACTCCGGCACCGGCGTCGCCTTCACCCGCGACCCGGCCAGCGGCCACCAGGGCGTCTACGGCGACTACCTCCAGAACGCGCAGGGCGAGGACGTCGTCGCCGGTATCCGCAACACGGTGCCGCTCGCCGATCTGGAGTCGATCGACAAGAAGTCGTACGACCAGCTCATGCAGATCATGGAGACGCTGGAGAACCACTACAAGGATCTCTGCGACATCGAGTTCACCATCGAGCGCGGCCAGCTCTGGATGCTCCAGACCCGGGTCGGCAAGCGCACCGCCGGTGCCGCCTTCCGGATCGCCACCCAGCTCGTGGACCAGGGCCTGATCGACGAGGCCGAGGCCCTCCAGCGGGTCAACGGCGCCCAGCTCGCGCAGCTGATGTTCCCGCGCTTCGACGACGACGCCAAGACCGAGCTCCTCGGCCGGGGCATCGCCGCCTCGCCGGGTGCCGCTGTCGGCAAGGCCGTCTTCGACTCGTACACCGCGATCAAGTGGTCCCGCTCCGGCGAGAAGGTCATCCTGATCCGCCGCGAGACCAACCCCGACGACCTCGAAGGCATGATCGCCGCCGAGGGCATCCTCACCTCGCGCGGCGGCAAGACCTCGCACGCGGCGGTCGTGGCGCGCGGCATGGGCAAGACCTGTGTCTGCGGCGCCGAGGACCTGGAGGTCGACACCAAGCGCCGCCGGATGACGGTCGGCGGCACGGTGATCGAGGAGGGCGACCTCGTCTCCATCGACGGCTCCACCGGCAAGGTCTACCTGGGCGAGGTACCCGTCGTACCGTCCCCGGTCGTCGAGTACTTCGAGGGCCGGATGCACGCGGGCGCCGACGACGCCGACGAGCTGGTCGCCGCCGTGCACCGGATCATGGCGTACGCGGACCGGGTGCGCCGGCTGCGCGTGCGGGCCAACGCGGACAACGCCGAGGACGCCCTGCGCGCCCGCCGCTTCGGCGCCCAGGGCATCGGCCTGTGCCGCACCGAGCACATGTTCCTCGGCGAGCGCCGCGAGATGGTCGAGAAGCTGATCCTGGCGGACACCGACGGCGAGCGCGAGAGCGCGCTCGCCGCTCTGCTGCCGCTCCAGAAGGCCGACTTCATCGAGCTGTTCGAGTCGATGGACGGGCTGCCCGTGACCGTACGGCTGCTGGACCCGCCGCTGCACGAGTTCCTGCCCGACATCACCGAGCTGTCGGTGCGCGTCGCGCTCGCGGAGTCCCGCAAGGACGCCAACGAGAACGACCTGCGCCTCCTCCAGGCCGTCCACAAGCTGCACGAGCAGAACCCGATGCTGGGCCTGCGCGGGGTGCGCCTGGGCCTGGTCATCCCCGGCCTGTTCGCCATGCAGGTGCGGGCGATCGCCGAGGCCGCCGCCCACCGCAAGAACGCCAAGGGCGACCCGCGCGCCGAGATCATGATCCCGCTGGTGGGCACGGTCCAGGAGCTGGAGATCGTCCGCGAGGAGGCCGACCAGGTCATCGCGGAGGTCCAGGCGGCCACCGGCACCGACCTCAAGCTGACCATCGGCACCATGATCGAGCTGCCGCGCGCCGCGCTGACGGCGGGCCAGATCGCGGAGGCCGCCCAGTTCTTCTCGTTCGGCACCAACGACCTGACCCAGACGGTGTGGGGCTTCTCCCGCGACGACGTGGAGGCCTCGTTCTTCACCGCGTACCTGGAGAAGGGCATCTTCGGGGTCTCCCCGTTCGAGACGATCGACAAGGACGGCGTCGGCGCGCTGGTCCGCAGCGCCGTCGAGGCGGGCCGGGCCACCCGCCCGGACCTCAAGCTCGGCGTCTGCGGCGAGCACGGCGGTGACCCGGAGTCGGTGCACTTCTTCCACGAGGTGGGCCTGGACTACGTCTCCTGCTCGCCGTTCCGCATCCCGGTCGCCCGCCTTGAGGCAGGCCGGGCCGCAGCCGAGTCCCGGGGCAGTGACAGCCGCTGACCCGGACTCACCGGTCCGGGGTGCACGAACACCCCGGATCTCCTGGGCAGGGCCGCACGAACGGCCCTGCCCACCGACCAGGGCCGCAGAGCGGCCCGCCCCTCCGGGGCCCCGCCGGAGACCGAGCCAGGACCCTCACCGGCTCGACCGGCCCGGCGGCGGCCCCGGAGCACCCGGAAGCGGGGGGGGGGGGGGGGGGGGGGGGGGGGGGGGGGGGGGGCGCGGGGGGGGGGGGGGGGGGGGAGGGAGGGGGGGGGGGGGGGGGGGGAGGGGGGCAGGGGAG
>NZ_JBVIPK010000010.1:0-261630 GCF_055577965.1 Streptomyces sp. NPDC033165 | reverse complement strand
CCCCGGCACCTCCCCCCGCACCCGCGCCGCATAAGCACGAGCCAGATCCGAAGCCAAAGGACCCAACGACCACCCATCACCCGCAATGTGATGGAGGACGAGAAGAAGGACATGCCGGTCGGATGCGAGGCGCAGCAGTTCGGCACGCAGCGGCGGTTCGACGGACAGGTCGAAGAGGTGGCGGGACGCCGACGTGAGGACGTCCGGCAGCTCCGTCTCGGTGACCTCGACCGTGGACAGCCCGACAGTGACGGAGTCGAGGACGTGTTGACGCGGGGTGCCTTCGGCTTCGGGGAACACCGTGCGCAGGGTCTCGTGGCGTGCCACCACATCGCCCAGGGCCGCCCGCAGTGCCTCATGGTCCAGCTCACCTGTCAGCCGCAGGATGAGCGGAATGTTGTAGGTGGCGCTGGGGCCCTCCATCTTGTGCAGGAACCACAGCCGACGCTGCGCGAAGGACAGCGGTACGGGGTCGGGCAGTTGCTGCCTGGTCAGGGCCAGGCGCGCGGGCCCCGCGGTGTCGAGTCGGGCGGCGACAGCACCGGCGGTCCGTTCCTCGAAGAGCGTGCGCAGGCCGATCTCGACGCCGAAGGCGGCCCGGATGCGGGCGATCAGGCGGGTGGCCAGCAGCGAGTGCCCGCCCAGGTGGAAGAAGTCGTCGTCCACCCTGACCCGCGACAGCCCGAGCACCTGCGCGAACAGATCGCACACGATCTGCTCCTGCGGCGTACGCGCCTCCCGCCCCGCCCCGCCCGACGTGAACTCAGGCACCGGCAACGCCGCACGGTCCAGCTTGCCGTTGGCCGTCAGCGGAAGGTCCTCCATGGGTACGACGGCCGACGGCACCATGTGCTCGGGCAGCCGTTCCCGGGTGAACTCCCTTACTCCGTCGAGCCGTAGAGTCTCCCCCGCCACCACGTAGGCCACCAGTCGGGCCCTTCCGGGCTCGTCCTCGCGGACGACGACGGCGGCCTGGGCGATGTCGGGGTGGTCGGTCAGCACGGCCTCGATCTCGCCGGGTTCGATACGGAACCCCCGGATCTTGACCTGGTCGTCGGCACGACCCATGAACTCCAGCACACCGTCCGGGTTCCGGCGCACCAGGTCACCGGTGCGGTACATCCGAGCACCGGGCTCCGGAGCGTAGGGGTCGGCGACGAAACGCTCCGCCGTCAGTCCCGGCCGGTTCAGGTAGCCGCGTGCCATACCCGCCCCCGCGATGTACAGCTCCCCCACGACACCGGGGGCCACCAGCTGCAGTCCGGAACCCAGCACGTAGGCGCGGGTGTTGGCGATCGGGCGGCCGATCGGCGCGGACGCCGGCCAGCCGTCGGGGTCGTCGCCCAAGGTATGGGCCGTGACCACGTGCGTCTCGGTGGGACCGTAGTGGTTGTGCAGTGCGCGGCCCGGCGCCGACCGGTGGAACTCGCGGACCGGGCGGCTCAGCGTCAGCGCCTCACCGGCCTGCGCGACGGTACGCAGCCGGGGCAGCGTCCGGCCCTGCTCGACGGCGGCCTCGGCGAGGGCCTCCAGCACCAGGTTCGGCGCGAACAACTCCTCCACCCGCTGGTCCTCCAGCCATGCGGCGAACCGGGCCGCGTCACGCCGGACGTCCTCGGCGGGGATCACCAGCGTCTTGCCGAAGAGCAGGGCCGACAGCAGCTCCTGTGCGGACACGTCGAAGCTGATCGCCGTGAACTGCGCGGTCCTGGTGCCCGGTTCGCCGCCGACCTCCTTGTGGTGCCACTCCAGGAGGTTCAGCAGTGCGCCCGCGGGCATGACGACGCCCTTGGGCCGTCCGGTGGAGCCGGAGGTGTAGATGACGTAGGCGGGGTGGCCGGGTGCGAGGGCGGTGACAGGGTTGTGGGCGGGGTGGCCGGCGAGGTCGGCCGGGGTGTCCGGGGCGTCGAGCAGGAGGACGGGGGTGTCGGGTACGGCGGGGAGGCCGGCCTGCGTCGCCGTGGTCGTGAGGAGCAGACCGGGGCGGGCGTCGGTGACCATGTGGGTCAGGCGGGCATGGGGGTATTCGGGGTCGAGGGGGAGATAGGCAGCACCGGCCTTGAGGACGGCGAGGACGGCCAGGACGAGGTCGGTGGAGCGGGGCAGGGCGAGGGCCACGACGTGTTCGGGGCCGATACCGCGGGCGGTGAGCAGGTGGGCCAGCCGGTTCGCCCGCTCGTTGAGTTCCCGGTAGGTCAGGGTGGTCCCGTCCCAGACCACCGCGGGTGCGTCCGGGGTCTCGACGACCCGCGCCTCGAACAGCCCCGGCAACGTTGCCCCCATGGTCCGAGGGGCCTCGTCGGGGACGGCTGTCAGCGTGGCGCGCTCCTCGTCGGTGAGCAGGTCGATCCGCCCGATCGGCCGATCGGCGTCCGTGGTGACGAGGTCGAGGACCTGGGCCAGCCGGTCGAGGAACCCGGCGGCCGTGGCCCGGTCGACGAGGTCGTCGCGGTAGTCGAGGCGGAGGTAGAGGCGCCGCCCCGGGGCGGCGATCAGGGTGAGGGGGTAGTGGGTCGCGTCCCGTCCGCGGCCGAGGTCCGGGGTGACCCGCAGACCGCTGTCCGGCACCTCGCCGGATTCGTCCCAGGGGTAGTTCTCGAAGACCATGGCCGTGTCGAAGAGGTCACCTGGACCGGCCAGCTGCTGGATGCGGGCCAGCCCGAGGTGGTGGTGCGCGGTCAGCCGCGTCTGTACGTCCTGGAGCCGCTTGACGGTGGAGGACAGCGACTGCGCGGGACCCAGCGCGACCCGGACGGGCACCATGTTGATGAACAGGCCCACCATGTTCTCGACGCCGGGCAGTTGCGGGTCGCGTCCGGCCACGACGGCCCCGAACACGACGTCGTCCTGTCCCGTGTGCCGGCTCAGCACCAGACCCCAGGCGGCCTGGAGAACGGTGTTCATGGTCACGCCCTGCCGACGCGCCCAGTCGACGAGCGCCGCCGTGCGGTCCTCGTCCAGCTCGACGGTGATCCGCTCCGGCATCCGTGCGGCCCGTGCCGGATCCACCGGAGTGACCAGGGTCGGCTGCTCCAGGCCGGCGAGCGCCTCGCTCCAGGCGGTCTCCGCCGTCGGCCGGTCCTGCTGGGCGAGCCAGCCCAGGTACTGCCGGTACGGGGTCACCCGGGGAAGTACGGCGACATCGCCGTGGCTGCCGTACAGCGCGACCAGTTCGCGGACCAGGATGGGCATCGACCAGCCGTCGAGCAGGATGTGATGGGTGGTCATGATCAGACGGTGGTGTTCTTCGGCCAGCCTCACCAGGGAGAAGCGCAGCAGTGGCGGCTCGGCCAGGTCGAAGCGGCGGGCGTGCTCCTTGGCCGCGAGCCGGACCAGCTCGGCCTCCGCCTCGGCGGCGGGCAGCGACGACAGGTCGGACTCCTCCCACGGCAGGACCGCCTCGCGGGGGATCAGCTGCACGGTCTGCCCCGAATCCACCTGCCGGAATCCGGCGCGCAGGTTCGGGTGCCGCTGGAGGAGGGCGCGGACCGCCGCCCGCAGCCTCGCCCCGTCGAGGGTGCCCTCGACGTCGAAGACGTGCTGCACCGCATAGACGTCCGCCCCGTCCTGCTCGTAGCGGGAGTGAAACAGCAGCCCCTCCTGCATGGGAGTGAGGGGAAGGATGTCTTCCAGGCCCGACGGCGTCATTTCTGAATCCTCCACGCGGCTTCGAGCTGTTCGATGTCGTGCTGGCTGAGTTCGGTCAGAGGGAAGTCCGAGGGTGTGTGGCCGCCCGTACCGGACCGGTCGCCGTGCCGGACCAGGCCTCGGATCGCCTGGAACCACTGTTCGGCGAGGACACGGACGTGGTGTTCGGGCCAGAGACCGGGGGCCCACGTCCAGACGGCCTCCAGCCACGGTCCGTCCGGGGTGTCGCGGACCATGGAGTTGACCTCCAGCCCGTGCGCCAGGGCGGTGCCCGGATCGGTGCCGCTCAGCAGGCCCGCCTCCGATGCCACGGTCCACGCGGGATTGCCGGGCACCACCGGTGTCCCAGCCGACGGGAATCGTCCGAGGTAGTTGAATCCGAGTTGGGGCGTGGCGAGCCTTGCCAGCTCGGGCCCTGTCTCGGGATGGAGGTGGCGGAGCAGGCCGAAGCCCATGCCCCGGTCGGGCAGCGCCCGCAGCTGCTCCTTGACCCGTTTCAGGGCCTGCCCGAGCGCCGGCCCGCCGGCGAGGACCTCCTCCCAGACCAGTGGGCCCGGATCGACCCGGACGGGATACAGCGAGGTGAACCAGCCCACGGTGCGTGCCAGGTCCACGCCCTCGATGATCTCCTCGCGCCCGTGCCCCTCCACGTCCACCAGCACCGCGGTGTGCCGCCCGCGGGCCTGGCTGTGGCGCCACTGCGCGACCGCCAGGCCGAGGGCGGTCAGCAGGACGTCGTTCACCCCGGCGTGGAAGGCCGTCGGCACCGTCGTCAGCAGCGGGGTGGTGACGTCGGGCGGGAGGGAGAGCGTGACTTCACGGGCCCGGCCCACTGTGTCCCGTACGGGATCGAGCCGGCCGGTTGTCAGCGGCGGATCGGCGGCGGTGAGCAGGTCGGTCCACAGGCCTGCCTCCGCGACACGGGCCGGCCGGCGGGCCTCCGCGGCCAGCAGCCCCGCCCAGCGGCGCAGCGAGGTGCCCACCGGCGCCAGCCGGGGCGGGCGTCCCGACCCGACCGCCTCCCAGGAGGCGATGAGATCCGGAAGAAGGATTCGCCAGGAGACGCCGTCCACCGCGAGATGGTTGACCAGGAGGAGCAGCCTGCCGGGACGGTCCGGTCCGGCGTCGAACCAGACCGCCTGGAGCAGCGGCCCCCGTTCGGCCGACAGTCGGGCGGTCGCCGCCTTCACCTGGTCGCGGACCAGGGCCCCGTCGACGTCGGCGTCGCCGAGGTCGACGACCTGCACCAGGTCGGAGGCCGACACGGAACCCACCGGTCCGACCTCCAGCGACCACGACCCGCCGTCCGGGCCGCCCGGCGTCCGGGTCAACCGCAGCGCGTCATGGTGGTCGACGAGCGCCTGGACGGCCGAGGTGAGGCGCTTCTCACCGAGATCGGCCGGCACCTCCAGCAGCATGGCCTGGTAGAACTCGTCGATTCCGCCGCCACGCGCGTCGAACCAGCGCATGATCGGGGTCGGTTCCACCGTCCCGGTGCCGGAGTCGTCGGAATCCGGGGTTGGCAGGGTGAGTTCGTCGGCGACCTCGGCGAGTCCGGCTACCGTCCGCCGCTCGAAGACGTCCCGTACGGCGAACCCGACGCCCGCTGAACGGGCCAGGCTGACCAGGCGGATCGAGACGATGCTGTCCCCGCCGAGTACGAAGAAGTCGTCGTCGCACCCGACCCGGTCCACGCCCAGCACCTGGGTGAACAAGTCGCTGAGCAGCCGCTCGCGCGGGGTGCGCGGCTCACGGCTCTCCGCGTCCGCCCGCACGACCGGGCCGGGGGCGGGCAGGGCGGCGTCGTCGAGTTTGCCGTTGGGCGTCAACGGCAAGCGGTCCAGCGTGACGTACGCGGACGGCAGCATGTAGTCCGGCAGTCGCCGTTGCGCGAACTCACGGAGGTCTTCCGGGGGCGTGTCGGTGTCGGCGACGATGTAGGCGGTGAGGCGGGTGTTGCCGGGGTGGTCCTCGTGGACGAGGACGGCGGCCTGGGCGATGCCGGGATGGCCGGTCAGCACGGCCTCGATCTCGCCGGGTTCGATACGGAACCCCCGGATCTTGACCTGGTCGTCGGCACGACCCATGAACTCCAGCACACCGTCCGGGTTGTGGCGCACCAGGTCACCGGTGCGGTACATCCGGGCACCGGGCTCCGGAGCGTAGGGGTCGGCGACGAAACGCTCGGCGGTCAGTCCCGGCCGGTTCAGGTAGCCGCGTGCCAGACCCGCGCCCGCGATGTGCAGCTCACCGATGACACCCGGGACGACCGGTTGCAGTGCGCCGTCCAGGACGTAGGTACGCATGTTGGCCATCGGGCGGCCGATGGGCACGACCGGACCACCGGTGTAAGGGCGGGTGACAGGATGACAGGTGGCGAAGGTGGTGGTCTCGGTGGGCCCGTACCCGTCCACCACTGCCACCGACGGGCACGCCTCCTGGACCCTCCGCACGGAGACCCCGGAGACGGCCTCGCCACCGGTCCACACCTCACGTACCGAGGCCAGAGACTCGGGAGCATGCTCGACGACCACGTCGAACAGCGAACTGGTCAGCCACAACGCCGTCACCCGCTGCCCGGCAATGACCTGCTGAAGCGCGGGGACGTCAAGATCACCCGCGGGAGCGACCACAACAGTGCCCCCGTTGAGCAGAGGAACCCACAGCTCATAGGTCGAAGCGTCGAACGCCGTCGGCGAATGCAGCAGCACACGCTCATGAGCCCCGCCGTCGAAACGCGGATCCAGTGCCAGAGCAGCGACGTTGCGGTGACTGACCACCACACCCTTGGGAACACCCGTCGAGCCCGACGTATACATCACATACACCGCGGCGTCGGGGGCGACACCAGCTGGGTCGCACCGCTCGATCGACGGACCCGCCGCGTTCGGCACCTCGTCTTCGCCCTCCCGGGCGTGACGGCCGATGACGAGCACGTCCGTTGGCAGGGAGACGAGCTCCGACTGTGATGCCTCGTCGGTCACGATGAGTGAGACGCCGGTGTCGGTGAGGACGTGGCGGACGCGTTCGGCCGGATAACGGTCGTCGAGCGGCACATGAACGGCTCCGGCCTTGGCCAGAGCAAGGACCGTGCTGACCGTCTCGACCGAACGCCGCAGAAGAACCGCGACACAGTCACCGGGACACACTCCCCGGGCGATCAACTCACGAGCGAACCGGTCAGCACGGGCATCCAGTTCCGCATACGTCAGGGAAACCTCCCCGTCCGTGACAGCAAGCCCCTCCGGAGTCCTGGCCACCTGCCGCGCGAAAAGCTCCCCCAGCGAAACATCCGGCAAGGACACAGCCGTCTCATGCACACCGACGACACTCCGCCGGTGCTCCTCAGCCGTCAGCACGCCGAACGCACTCAGAGGCCGATCGGGGTGGGTGGTGGCCGCCTCCAGCAGACGGACCCACCGGTCGAAGAGCGCCTGGACCGTGGACGCGTCATACAGGTCACTGGAGTACTCGACAGCGCCGGTGATGCCCTGGGGCTCACCCTGAGCACCACGCCGCTCCGCCAGGCTGAAGAACAGATCGAACTTCGCCGTACCCGTCCTGCCCAGCTCCACGCCCGCTTGCAGCCCGGGGAGTTCGAACTCGCTCTCGGGGGCGTTCTGGAGGGCGAGCATGATCTGGAAGAGGGGGTGGTGGGCGAGGGTACGGGTGGGGTTGAGGTGCTCCACGAGGTACTCGAAGGGGACGTCCTGGTGGGCGTAGGCGGCCAGGGAGGTTTCGCGGACACGGCTGATGAGCTCGGTAAAGGTGGGGTTGCCCGCGGTGTCGGTGCGCAGGACGAGGGTGTTGACGAAGAAGCCGACGAGGGGGTCGAGGTTCTGGTCGGTGCGGCCCGCGATGGGACTGCCGAGGGGGATGTCCTCTCCTGCTCCGAGGCGGGTGAGCAGAGCGGCGAGTCCTGCTTGGAGGACCATGAAGAGGCTGGCGCCGGTCGACCGTGCCAGCTCGGCGAGGCGTTGGTGGAGTCCGGGGTCGATGTCGACGGTGAGGTAGTCGCCCCGGTAGGTCATGACGGCCGGGCGCGGGCGGTCCGTGGGCAGGGTGAGCTGGTCGGGCAGGTCGGCGAGGACGCGGGTCCAGTAGCTGATCTGAGTGGCGAAGAGACTGCCGGGGTCGTTCTGGTCTCCGAGGAGTTCGTTCTGCCACAAGGTGTAGTCGGCGTACTGCACCGGAAGCTCGGGCCATTCCGGCGCCCGGCCCTGCGTACGTGCCGCGTACGCCTGCGTCAGCTCCCGTGACAGCGGGCCCATCGACCAGCCGTCCCCGGCGATGTGGTGTACCACGACCAGAAGCGCGTGCTCCCGTGCCGACAGGGTGAACAGCTCGGCCCGCAGCGGTGGTTCGGCCGTGAGGTCAAAGGCGTACCGGGCTCCCGTCTCCAGCGCGGCGGGGAGTTCGGGGGCCGTCGTCGGGGTGAGGTTCAGGCGCGGCACGGCCTTCTCAGGGGCCAGCACCTGCTGGCAGGGCACGCCATCGGCCTCCGGGAACACCGTCCGCAGACTCTCGTGACGGGCCACCACGTCACCGAGGGCGGCTCGCAGCGCGTCGTGGTCCAGCTCGCCGGTCAGCCGTATGACGAGCGGGATGTTGTAGGTGGCGCTCGGCCCTTCCATCCGGGCCAGGAACCAGAGCCGCCGCTGGGCCGAGGAGAGGGGGACGACCGGCGGCCGCCGGCGCGGCGTGAGCGCGAGGCGCCCGGGTGCGGCGGTGTCGAGGCGGGTGGCCACCGCGGCGGGGGTCGGGCCCTCGAACAGCAGGCGCAGTTCGAGCTCGACCCCGAAGGCGGCCCGGATCAGTGCGATCAGACGGGTGGCCAGTAAGGAGTGGCCACCCAGCTCGAAGAAGTGGTCGTCGACCCCGACCCGCGACAGCCCGAGGACCTGCGCGAACAGTTCGCACACGATCTGCTCCTGCGGCGTACGCGCCTCCCGCCCCGTGGCCGGCGCCGAGAAGTCCGGCTCCGGGAGCGCCGCCTTGTCCAGCTTGCCGTTGGCCGTCAGCGGCATGCGGTCCAGCAGGACGACGGCGGCCGGAACCATGTACTCGGGCAGCCTGTTGCGCGCGAACACCCGTAAGTCCTCGACCCCGGGAACGTCCCTCGCGACCACGTAGGCCACGAGGCGGTCGTCACCGGACTGTTCCTGGCGGACCACCACCGCCGCCTCGGCGACCCCCGGGTGGTCGGTCAGCACGGCCTCGATCTCGCCGGGTTCGATACGGAACCCCCGGATCTTGACCTGGTGGTCGGCACGGCCGACGAACTCCAGCTCCCCGTCCGGGTTCCGGCGCACCAGGTCACCGGTACGGTACATCCGCGCGCCGGGGCGGGCTGCGTACGGATCCGCGACGAAGCGTTCGGCCGTCAGACCCGGTCGGCCCAGATAGCCGCGAGCCACGCCGCCGCCCGAGACGTACAACTCCCCCACCACGCCGGACGGCACCAGCTGGAGTCCGCTGTCGAGCACATAGGTGCGCAGATCGGGGATGCTTGCACCGATCACGCCGTTCGCGTCGGCGGCGGCCCGGTCGCGGTCCAGCGGCTGGTACGTCACATGCACCGTGGTCTCGGTGATGCCGTACATGTTGACCAGGAGCGGCGCGTCATCGGGATGCCGGTCGTACCAGTCGGCCAGGCGGGACGGTTGCAGCGCCTCACCGCCGAACACCACAGTCCGCAGGCCGAGCCTGTGCGGCGGCCGGGAGCCCGCTGTCCGGGCGTCCGCGTCGGCCTGCGCCAACTGGTAGAAGGCCGAAGGTGTTTGGTTGAGGACAGTGACGCCTTCTTCGGCCAGCAGGTCCAGGAAGGCACCCGGTGTCCGGCTGACCTCGTAGGGCACCACGACCAGCCGTCCGCCGTGCAGCAGCGCTCCCCACAGCTCCCAGACGGAGAAGTCGAAGGCGTAGCTGTGGAAGAGCGTCCAGACGTCGTCCGGGCCGAAGTCGAACCACTTGCGGGTGTTGTCGAACAGCCGCACCACGTTGCGGTGGGTGTTGAGGACGCCTTTGGGTTGTCCGGTGGAGCCCGAGGTGTAGATGACGTAGGCGGGGTGATCGGGTGCGAGGGCGGGGGCGGGGTTGCGCGTGACGTCGGTGGTGGCGTCCGGGGTATCCAGGAGGATGACCGAAGTACCGTGCACCGCCGGGATGTTGGCCTGTGTCGCCGTGGTCGTGAGGAGAAGGCCCGGGCGGGCGTCGGTGACCATGTGGGCCAGACGGGCCGGCGGGTATTCGGGGTCGAGGGGGAGATAGGCCGCGCCTGCTTTGAGAGTCGCCAGGATCGCCACGACCAGATCGGCGGAGCGGGGCAGGGCCAGCGCGACGACCTGTTCGGGACCCATGCCCCGGGCCACCAGCCGGTGGGCCAGCCGGTTCGCCCGCTCATTGAGGTCCCGGTACGTCAAGTTCAGATCCCCGCAGCTCACAGCCGTCGCGTCGGGAGTCCTGCGGACCTGCGCCTCGAAGAGCCCCGTCAGCGTCGCCTCCGTCTTCGGAGGGACGTCGTCGGGTACGGCCAGGAGGGCGGCCCTTTCCTCCTCGGTGAGCAGGTCGATCCGGCCGATCGGCAGGGAAGGCTCCGTCGCCGTGACGGCGCGCAGGAGGGCGAGCAGGCGCTCCTGATGCGCGGCCAGTTCGTGATCCGCGCAGATTTCGGGGTGGGCGTTGAGGTCGAGGGTCAGTCCGGTGCCGTCGCGTCGGTCCCACACGGCGAGCGTGAGGTCGCCCACCAGGCCGGAGGAGAGGTTGTGCGCGGTGGTCGGCAGACCGGCGAAGGTCACCGCGTAGTCGAAGGACATGATGTTGATCACCGGTGCGTACCAGGTCCCCGCGCGGCCGGGCAGGTCGAGGTCGCGCTGGAGGTCCTCGGCGCGGTAGCACTGGTGGCTGCCCAGTTCGCGTACCCGCTCCCCCACCTGGTCGAGGAGTTCGCGCAGTGTCATGCCGGGCCGGAGCGAGAGTCTGAGCGGCAGGACGTTGGCGGCCGTGCCGGGCGTGCGGCGCTGGACCTGGCTCAGGCGTGCCGTCACCGGCAGGCCGAGCACCACGGTCGACGCGCCGGTCATCCGGTGCAGATAGACGGCTGTGGCGGTGATGACCAGGTACGACCAGGGGACCCGTGCCCGGCGGGCCGCCTCGCGCAGCTCCGCCAGCCCGTCGGGGTCCAGGCCCGCGGTGTGCCGAAGGTAGTGGTCGGGGGTGGTGGACGGGCGATCGACGATCCGGGTCGGCTCGGGGCGGTCGGCGAACCGTTCCGTCCAGTACACCTGGTCCTCGGTGAACCGTTCCGATCGGCGGTACGCCTGTTCGGCGGCCAGCAAATCGGGCAGGGAGCCGAACGGGCTCGGTGCTCCCGGGCGGCCTTCGACGAGCGCGGTGTAGACGTCCGCGACCCGGCGGGTGATGAGCAGCGATCCGAAGGCGTCCATCACGGCGTGGTGGTAGCCCTGATACCAGTAGAAGCGGTCGGTGTCCAGGCGCAGGAGCGCGTACTCGAACAGCCGGTCCTCGGCCAGGTCCATCGGCCGGGCGACCGCGGCGTCCAGCCAGTGGCGGGCTGCCCGTTCGGGGTCCGGCTCCGCACGGAGATCGACCAGAGAGGGTGACCAGTCGCCGAGCTCGCGGACGACCTGACGGACCTCGCCGCGTTCCTCGACGAAACCGACGTGCAGGGCGTCCGCCTCAGCGACGACCAGCCGCAGCGCCTGTTCGAACAGGGCCGGGTCCACCTGCCCATGGATCTCCAGAAATTCACCCACCCGGAAGACTCGATTCGCTTCCCCGAGCCGCTGCTCGGCGATCCATATCTCGCGTTGCGCAGCCGCGAGGGGCAGCTTGGTGCCGACGCTGACGGACAAGTCTCCACCTCCGAAAATTCCCCGCGCGGATGGCCGGAGAGACAGGAATGAAAAGCTCGTAACGGCCCGGAGAACGCTTCGTAAATCCGACCGGGTAATAGGAGAACGGCGACCGCCGGACCACCGGGGCGACGGGTTTCGCCGTGCGTATGGGAATCGGGCACAACGACCCGGGAAACAATCAATGGGCAACCTAACCCGGGATCCCCGGAGGGTCAAGGAATCCATTCGGGATATGCCACGCACATGTCCCGCCGGCGGGACAAGAGATCGACCGGCGAACGGTGGGAGCTCGCACGGCACGGCAGTCGGCGGCGCCCGGCCACCGGCCGAAGCGGACGGAAGCCGCTGGACTCTTTAGCTGGACGCTTTATACGGGCGGGCCCTCATTGATCATGGAGTGCTTGCCCGACGTTTCACGGTGGTGCTAGTTTCACCCTCGCTAAATGCCGGATCGAACGTTTCGCTGACCTCCTTTTGCAAAAGGAAGCGTGCATGGCAAACACATGGTGGGGAAGCCATCTGCTGAGCCGGGGCGCGGATGACGAGCTGTGGGCCGTCTCCAGCGCTCCGGTAACCCGGGGGCAGTTGCGCACGGCGGTCACTGATCTCGGTGAGCGCTTTCGGGAGCAGGGCATTACCGAAGGCAGCTCGGTTCTTCTGCGGATGAAACCGAGTTTCACCTATCTGCACGTGCTGTTGGCCTTGTGGAGCCGGGGCGCACAGGTGGTTCTGGTCGACTTCAGGCTGAAGCCGGCCGAATACGAGCCGCTGAGCGACCTGGTGCGTCCGCAGTACCTCGTCGTCGCGACCGGGGCCGGCGGTCCGGTGGCCGGGTTCCGGCAGGAGTCGGGTTTCTCCGTCCAACGACTGCCGAACGGCCGGCCGGCCGTCGACGGCGTCCGTCTGGTGCAGTTCAGCTCGGGCTCGACGGGCCGGCCCAAGGTGATCGGCCGGCCGGCCGACTCCGTACTGGCCGAGATCGACCGGCACAGTGCCGTGCCCGGAATCCCCGGCAGGGGGGAGCGGGTGATGCTGCTGAACTCGGTCATGCACAACATGGGCCTGGTCAGCGGTGTGCTGCATGCTCTCGCGGCCGGGGCTGCCCTGATCGTCCCACCGACGCTCCGGCCCACCGAAGTGGTGCGCATGATGGCGCGAACCGAGACGTCCGCCGTCTACGGAACCCCCGTTCACTACGACCTGCTGTCCCGGGTCGAGAGCCGGCCGGAGCTTCCCGCGCTGCGGCTCGCGGTGTCCGGCGGTGAACGGGTGCCGCAGGAAACCCATGACCGGTTCCGCACACACTTCGGCCTGCCGATCAGTCCGGTCTACGGTGTGACCGAGTTCGGGCTGATCGCGGGCGACCTGTCCGGTGCGTCCGTGCCTCCTCAGCTGGGGCCCCCAGTGCCGGGGGCCGAGGTGAAGGTGGTCGACGAGGAGCTCTTCGTCCGGATGAAGCAGTCTCCGTATCTGTACGGCGAGCACACCGACCGTTTCGCGGACGGTTGGCTGCGGACCTACGACCGGGTACGCCAGGACCCGGCGACCGGGGTTCTCACCATGCTCGGCCGGGCCGACTCCCTGGCCGTCGTGGGCGGGCTCAAGGTCGACCTCGCGGAGGTGGAGACCGTCCTGCTGGATCACCCTCGGGTGACCGAGACGGTGGTGACCCACGGGGAGGTCATCGAGGCGTTCGTGGGGACCGACCAGGCACTCGCCTCGGACGAACTCGTCGCCTGGTGCCGTGAGCGGCTGAGCCCGGCGAAGAATCCCAAGCGGTTCTTCGTCGCGAACCGGCTGCCGAGGAACTCCATGGGAAAGCTGGTCCGCGACCGTGCGCTGATGCACGAGCACATCACGTCGGAATTGTCATCGCAGACACAGGGGGACCAGTGATCTCGAAGAACGACATCAGAACGATTCTGTCCGAGAGCGCGGGACTTGGACCGCCCGAGGAACTACCGGACGATGCCGAGCTGGCCATCGACTCGTTCACGCTGGTCGTCCTCCAGCACGGACTGGAGGAGCGGCACGGTGTGGTCATCGACCCGCAGTTCGAGGACATGGCGCTGTTCACCTCCATCAACGGCATCCACAAGTACGTGATGACGCTTCTGGAAGAGAAGTGACGAACCCGTCCGCCCGCCTCGACCGTTTACCCAGGGAGCAATGATGAGCAACCCCTTCGAGAGCCCCGACGGCACCTTCCACGTCCTCGTCAACGACGAGGGCCAGCACTCGCTGTGGCCTGCGTTCGCCGAGGTGCCCGCGGGCTGGACCGTCGTGCTCGCCGAGACCGACCGCCCGACCTGCCTCGCCTACGTCGAGGAGCACTGGACCGACATGCGCCCGCTGAGCCTCGTACGCCGATAGGAGAACGTGATGGACGACGCCGCATTCTCACAACTGCTGCTGGGCGAAGACGATCTGGAGGAGTCGTTCTACGGCGAGGAGCCGAGCGCCGCTTACGACCCCGTCTTCGTCTCCGGCGACGCCTCGGGGCGGACCATCGTCGACCTGACGAACATGCTCACGCATGGCACCCACCCCGAGACGACACATCACGCCTCCGCACTGTTCACGAACATCGTGGGTTCGGTGGTCTTCCATCACGTCGCGCAGTTCGGCAACGGAGCCTGCCGACAGGTGTACCAGGAACTCTTCGACGCGGTGCGCGACTGCACGCACTACCGGATGGGGCTGAACGACGGCGTGCAGCTCGACATCACGAAAGTGGGTGTGGAGCCGATCGAGCTGGGGGACGGCGGCTTCCTGGTCCGCTGGCTGTCCACCGTCGACCACTTCCGTATCGAGACCGCGTGGGTGATCGTGCCGACGGACGGCATCCTCAGCTTCATCAACACCCGCATTCCGGAGGCGTCCGAGATCCATCGGCTCGCCCGTATCGCCATCGATCGCGTCGTCGACCTGACGGGTACGTCATGACGCCCAAGGCATCCGTCGTCGACTTCGAGTCCGCGCTGGAGTCGGTCGACTCGTGGCTGACGGAGTACATATCGGCGAGCCATCCGGAGATCGGCCGCACGGGGCCGATCTGTCCGTTCGTGGCACCTTCCCGCAGGAACCGGACGTTGGAGGTCCGTCTACGGCTGGTCGGGCACGCGCCGAGCCTCGAACTGGTCGAGGAGATCGCACGCGGCAGTCTGCGAGAGTACGAGCTGACGACCTGGCAGGGCCGGAATCCCATGCTCCAGGCCATGGTGATCGTCCTCCCCGACCTCCGCAGCGAAGACACCGTACTGCTCGACCTGGCCCAGGCACACGTGAAGGACGACTTCGTGGCGCAGGGACTCATGATCGGTCAGTTCCACGAGAACTGCGATGTGACGGCGGCGCGCAACCCCCGCTTCGCGGTGAGCCGGGCACCGGTGCCGGTCCTCGCGATCCGCGCCATCGCCCTGCACGATGTCTTCTTCCTGTCCGAACGGCCGCACTGGTTCGAGAAATACCGGGAGAAGTTCGGCAAGTTCTACGGACCTGATTCCACTCTGATGGATCCGCTTCTGGTGGAGCGCTACCGGGAGAGCGAGCAGGCTTACGGCAAGGCGTCATAACGATCTTCTGTCACCGGCCGGACGTTCTCGTCGCACGCTGTGACCGTGATTCTTATTGGGCATCAGGCGGGCCGGAATGACTCCGGCCGACCGAGAACGCAGTGAACGACCTGGCTCATGCCGATGCCGAAGCGAACGCCGGACGAAGTGGTGGCGCGTTCGGCGCTCGTCACGCGAGGGCGCGGATCGCCTCGATGGTCCGGTCCACGCTGAGGGTCCCGTCCGCGCAGTCGCGCAGCAGGGCCGTCACCCGTTCGTCCTGGTATTCACGCAAGGGCTCGGGCGGGGCCTCGGGCGCCGCGGCTCGGGCGATGTCGTCGCGGGTCAGGAGGTAGTCCGCCAGGGCTGCGCAGGAACGGTGCTGGAAGATGACGTCCGGCTTGATCGGAACGCCGAGGACCGTCCCGACCCGGCGGGCCAGGCGCACGTAGATAATGGAGTTCAGGCCGAGCTGCCGGAACGACGCGTCCTCGTCGAAGCCGAGTGCCTCCTCGCCGATCTCCGGCCGGAGCACCTCGCGCTTGATGCGCTCGATCAGGTCTCGGCGTGGGTCGGGCTCGGGCTCTTGCACGGTGGTGATCCGGTCGATGAGCGAGGTGAGCACCTTCGATTCGCCCAGTTCCGTGAAGACCGACACGCCCGCGTCCCGCAGATACCGGATGGAGTCGGTCCAGCGGACGGGCTTGGCGATCTGCTCGGCGAGCAGTTCGCGGACCTCCCGCGCGTCGGGGCCGAACGGCCGGCCGGTCACGTTGGAGATGACCGGTGTCCGCAGGTCGCCCACCTCGACCGAGGCCAGCAGGGAGCGGAAGTGGTCGGCGGCCGGGGCCATCGCCGGTGCGTGGAAGGGTCCGCTGACGCGGACCGGGACGAAGCCCCGGACACCCTCCACCTTCTCGAAGACCGGTTTGATCCGTGCCAGTTCCTCGCGGCTGCCGGACAGCACGAACTGTTCGGGCGCGTTGTAGTTGGCGATGACGACGCCGGTGGCACCGTGCTGCCTCAGGGTCTCCTCGACGCTCTGCTCGGAGAGACCGACGACCGCTGCCATCGCACCGCCGCTGACCTGGCTCATCAGCTCCGCACGGCGTCGCACCAGCGTCAGGCCGGTTTCGAAGTCGAAGGCGCCGGCCGCGAACAGGGCGCTGTACTCACCGAGGCTGTGTCCCGCGAAGAAGTCCGCGGGCGGCAGGTCCTCCTGCGCCGCCGACCAGTGCAGCGCGTTGACGACGTAGATCGCGGGCTGCGCGTACGCCGTATCGGACAGCCGTCGTTCCGGGTTCTCCCGACAGAGCTCTTCGACCGGGTAGCCGAGCACCCGGTCGGCGCGGCGGCGGAGGTCGGGGAACCTTCCGAAAAGGCTCCGCCCCATCCCCTTCTTCTGGGTGCCCTGTCCCGGGAACACGTAGCAGCGCATCAGATCCGCCCGCCTCCGAGGCCGGATCCGGCCGACGGCGCCGGCCAATCGGGAAGCTCGACGATCCGGACCACGGCGCACGTCCAGGTGAAGCCGGCGCCGACGCCGAGCAGCATGCAGAGGTCGCCGACGTCCACGGCACGCTCCCGCACGAGGTGGTCGAGTCCGGCGATCTGGTCGCCCGCGCCGAGGTGGCCGACGGTGCGGCCCCAGGACCAGGTCGTGAGATCGAGGTCGATATCGAGTGCGGCGAGGACCTCGCGTTGCAGCACGATGCGTCCGAAGTGCGGTACGACGAACCGGGCGACGTCCCCCAGACGCACGTCCGCGTGGTGCAGGGCTCGATTGACGCAGTCGCTGAGGCCGGCCCGGAACCGGCGGGTGAACTCGTCGAGCTCCACGTCTCCCAGGTACTGCAGTTTGCGCAGACGCAGGTCGATGGGGAGCGTGGGGTCGTGGTGAGGCGTGAAGGGCGCGTCGCCGCGATGCAGGCGCTCAAGGGTGGGATCCGACACGGTGGAAGTGCTCAGCACCTGTGCGAACCCGGACCTCTTGCTGAGAACCATCGCCGACGCGCCGTCGCCGGGAACGATGCCGATGTCGCTGTTCCAGCGGTCGATCGCGGGCGGACCGACCTTGTCGGCGGTGGTCACCAGCGCCGCCACGTCGTCGGTGGCCTTGAGGGAGCGTGCCGCGATGTCCAACGCGGTCATGCAGCCGTTGGAAGCATTCTTGACCTCGAAGGCGAGCGCCGAATGGTCCCCGAGTACTTCGCGGTGGATGTAGGAAGCCGTCGGGTAGAGCTCAAGGCCTTGGAAGTACACGCAGGCGTGCAGCAGCAGCGCGATGTCCTCGGCCCGGTGACCCGACCTTTCCAGGGCCTCTCTGGCAGCCGCCACTGCCATCTCGGGCGGGGCTTCGTCCGTGGCCTCGCAGACCGACTGGAGCTGCGTGTCCTCGGCGTCCTGGGCGTCGAACCGGCCGTCGGCGACCGCCTGTTCGACCTTGGTCGCCGGGGGCAGGCAGGTCGCGGTACCCGCGATGAACAGGGCCTCTGTCTTCACTTCTCGTTCCCTCTCAGGGTGGTGGCGTCGCGGAGCAGGTGGCCGGCGATGGCCTCGGCGGTCGGGTAGTCGAACACCAGTGTGGCGGGCAGCGTGGTGTTCAGACGCTTGGCGAGGCGCTTGCGCAACTGGACCATGGTGAGCGAGTCGATCCCGAGGGAACGCAGTGCTCTGTCGGCCGGCACGCTGTCGGGTCCGGGCAGGCCGAGCACGTCGGCGACTTCGCCGCGGACGAGGTCCAGCAGCAGAGCCGGACGTTCGGCTTCGGAGGCGTCCGCCATCCGCGTATCGAGCGACGACGCGGTCCCGGAAACTCCGGCTTGGCGCCCTCCAGTCGTGCGCTGCACCATGTCACGCAGCAAGGGAGGCGCTTCCGCGTCGCCGAGCGCGTGTCGCAACGATGCCAGTTCCAGGCGCACGGGCATCAGCTGGGTCTCGGGCCGCGCAAGCGCGATATCCAGGGCGTTCAGCCCCTCTGCCAAGGTCAGGGCACCGATCCCCTGACGCCGCAGGCGTCCCAGCTCGGCCTTGCCGAGGTGGGCGGTCATGCCCACTCCGGCCTGCTCCCAGAGCCCGAAAGCGAGGCTGAGTCCTGCCAGACCCCGCTTGCGCCGGTTGGCCGCCAGGGCGTCCAGCGTCGCGTTCGCCGCGGCGTACCCGCTCTGTCCTGCGGTGCCCAGCGTTCCGGCCGCCGAGGAGAAGAGTACGAACGCGGCCAGGTCCAGCCGCTCGGTCAGCTCGTCCAGCAGGCGCGCGCCCTGGACCTTGGGTGCCATCACCCGGTGCAACCGCTCCGCGGTGAAGCCCTCCACCAGGCCGTCGTCGAGCACGCCGGCGAGGTGGAACACGGCCGTGAGGGGATGGCTCGGGTGGACCCCTTCCAGAACCGCGGCCACTGCGGCCCGGTCCGCGACGTCGCCCGCGACCAGGTCCACTCGCTCGGCGCCCGCGGCTTCGAGCTCCCGCACGAACGAGCCGGCTTCGGGGGCGTTGCCACCGCGCCGCGACAGCAGCACGAGCCGCCGCGCTCCGTGCGCCCGGACCAGGTGCGCGGCGAGCGCGCTGCCGAGCTCGCCCAGACCGCCGGTGATCAGCACCGTGCCCTCCGGGTCGAGGGCGCGTGGCAAGGCAAGCACGGTCCTGTGAGCGGCGTTCCGCCGCGCGTGGCGCAGGGCGTACGGCGCGTCGCGTACGTCGAAGGCGGTGAACGCCCCCTTGTCCTGCCGCGAATCGGGGGCGGACGGATCAGCGGCCGCCTGTGCGAAGGCGAGGTTCGCGGGCATCGGCCTGAGGGCGGCACCGTCCACACGGATCTGATGGCCGAGCGCGCCTGCCGCACTGCCCATGACCCGGTCACCCGCGTGTACGGAGGTGACGCCGCTGCCGACCTCCATGGCGGTCCCCGCGAACTCCAGGACCTTCGCGTCCCCCGGGCTCATCCCGGCGGCGCGCACCTCGACGCGGACCTCCCACGGCTCGACCGGCTCCGGCGGCCCCTCGTCGTGCGTGGCGGCGATGACGTCCAGCCGATCGTCTTCCCGCTGATGCAGGTGCCAGCCGCCTTCGTCCGGCAGGACGAGCGCGTCGACCTCCTCGACGGTCGGCCTTGCCCGTGGCACGTGGGCGGTCTCACCGCGCAGCACGCACTCCGGCTCGCCGCCGGTCCCGATCACACGCGCCAGGAGCCGGAAGTCCGGGGTGCCGGGATCGAGGTCGATCAGGCGCAGGACGCGCTCAGGTTGTTCCGTGCGGGCCGTACGCACCATGCCCCACACCGCGGCCTGGGCCCAGTTTCCCACCTGATCGTCTGGGCTCGATGACACCGCGTCACGGGTGATCCAGACGAGCTCCGCGCTCTGGAGCCGGGCGTCACCGAGGCACACCTGAAGCGTCCGCAGCGCTTCGGCGGCGCTCCGCTCCGGATCGTGCCGCTGAGCGGACACGCGGTCAGGCAGCGCGAACAGCAGCCGCCGAGGCGTATCCGCGCGGCCGTCGAGCCGATTCACGAGGGCGTCCAGGTCGGGTACGGCGTCGGCGCCGAGCCCCGCGCCCACCTCTGCGTCGCCGACCACCAGGGTGCCCGCAGGGTCGGGGATTTCGGCCACGGGGTGTACGCGTTCGAAGCCGACGCGGTAGAGGTGCTCGGCGAACGGGTGTCCGCGACGCCTGCCGCGCTGGAACTTCAGCCTGCCGATCCGGGCCACCAGGTGGCCTGCCGGGTCGGCCAGCCATACGGTGGCCGGCGCGAGGTCCACGTCTCCACCGGATTCGAACGACACGCGCACGGTCAGTTCTCTGCCTGCGGCACGGAACAGCTCGACGTCCGACCAGATGAACGGGACGAGCGGCCCAGGAGCCGCACCCGCCTCCATCAGACCGGCGACGACGACTTGCAGTGCAGCGTCGAACAGCGACGGATGCAGTCCGTGGTCGGCCGGATCCAGCGCGTCCGGGAGGGATACCCGCGCGTAGTAGACGCCGTCGCGGCAGGCGAGTTCGCGCAGTCCTCGGAAAGCCGGGCCGTAGTCGAGCCCGTTCGCGAGGGCGCGTCCGTAGAAGGCTTCGATGTCGAGCGCCCGGGCATCGGTCACCGGCCAGTGGTCGAGGTCCGGTGGCTTCGTGGCGCCGCCGCACGCGGGGGTCACGCACTCTCCGGTCACGTGCTGCTGCCAGATCAGCGGGTCATCCGTGTCCTCGGGTTGGCTGTGGAACGCGAAGGGGCGTCGTCCGTGCGCGTCCGGATCGCCGACGGTGGCCTGGATCCGCAGCGCGCGGCCGGGGAGGAGGACGACCGGCTCCAGCAGCGTCAGGTCCGCCACGGCGTCGGCACCCGCGGTCCGGGCGGCGAACAGCGCAGCGTCGGCCAAGCCCGCACCCGGCACGTAGACCTGCCCGCCGACGACGTGATCGGCCAGCCACGGGCCATCGTCGAGCGACAGCCGGCCGGTGAACAGGTGACCGCCGCTGCCGGCGAGAGTCGTGATCGCGTCGAACCACGGGTGGCCGTCCGCAGACTGACCTGCCGTCACCGCACCGGGCCCGGCCGGAAGCTCGCCGAGCCAGAAGCGTTGGCGTTGGAACGCGTACGTCGGAACGTCGACCTTGCCGGCGCCACGGGACCCGAGGACTCGCTCCCAGTCCAGAGGGAAACCCCGCTCGAACAACGTGGCGGCCGCTCGCCAGAGCTGGTCCAGGCCGCCCGAGGCACCTTCGGAGGATGGGCCGGCCTCGATGAACGCCCCGAAGCCCTCGCCGCGCAGCCGCTCCAGCGCGCGGTCGAGCCCCATGGGCTCCGGCTTCGGCAGGTCGCGGACCCAGTAGTCGCCGCCGAGTTCCGGGCCCGGCACGACCTCGCCCGTCAGGCGCGAACGGAAGGGGATGGAAGTCCGGGCGGGGACGATCCCTGAAATCGCACCGCCGACCGCGTCCCCCGAGCGCGCGCGAGCCCGGAGGGCGATGACGCGGGCGCCGTCCTCCAAGCTCAACGCCCCGCTCACCACGGCGGCGGCGACCTCGCCCTGCGCGTCGCCCACCACCGCCGCCGGCTCCACACCCCAGCTGCGCCACAGCGCCGCACGTCCGAGGTGTGTCGCGAACAGCGTGCACGGCACCGCATCCGGACTGTTCCGGACCTCCTCACCGCGCAGCACCTTCAGCACGGACCAGCCGGTCAACGGCGAGAGGACCGCGTCGCACTCCGCCACGGTGTCGCGGAACACCGCGCTCTGCTCCAGCAGTTGACTGTTCGCCCTTGGCGGCTGCGCGTCCTGGCCACCGAACACGAAGGCGATCTCCCCGGGCGCCGTGCCGGAGCCGGGCTCGACCGCCCGCAGGGCTGCGGCGGCGTCCATGGCGTTGCCCGCGAAGACCACGGCGCGCGCGTCGAAGTGCGTACGGCCGACGGCGGAGGTGTAGGCGATGTCCCGCATCGACGCGGCGGGCCGCGCGTCGAGCCACTCGGCCCAGTGCCGGGCCTGCGCACGCAGGGCGGCCGCGTCGGTGCCTGAGATCACCAACGGGCGGACGAGATCGTCGCCGGGCCGGTCCTCGGCGACGGTCTCCGGTGCTTCTTCGATGATGACGTGCGTGTTCGTCCCGCTGATACCGAATGAGCTGATGCCGGCGCGACGCACCCGCCGTGTCCGCGGCCACCGCCTCGGCTGCCGCAGGAGCTCCAGTTCGCCGCCGGTCCAGTCGATCCGGGTGTTCGGCCTTTCCGCGTGGAGCGTGCGCGGCAGCCACTCGTGCTGAAGCGCCATCACCATCTTGATGACTCCGATGACGCCGGAGGCCGCCTGAGCGTGGCCGATGTTGGACTTGGCCGATCCCAGGTGCAAGGGTCGCACCCGGCCCGAGAACACCGCGGCGAGGGCTCCGGCCTCGATGGGATCGCCGAGCACGGTGCCCGTGGCGTGCGCTTCGACGGCGTCGATGTCGGCCGGGTCCAGTCCACCGTCGGCCAAGGCACTGCGCAGCACGCGCTGCTGCGCGAGTCCGTTCGGCGCGGTGAGCCCCTGGCTGCGGCCGTCCTGGTTCATGGCGGTGCCCCGCACGACGGCCAGCACACGGTCACCGTCGCGCCTCGCGTCCGAAAGCCGCTTGAGCACCAGGACGCCACAGCCTTCCGCCCAGCTCGTCCCGTCGGCGTCTTCGGCGAAGCTCTTGCAGCGGCCGTCGGCCGCGAGCCCATTGAGGCGGCTGAATTCGACGAAGATCTGCGGGGTGCTCATCACGGTCACTCCGCCGGCGAGCGCCAGGTCGCATTCGCCGCTGCGCAGCGCCTCGCACGCCAGGCGCAAGGCCACGAGCGACGAGCTGCACGCGGTGTCGATGGTGAGCGCAGGACCGGACAGGCCCAGGGTGTAGGCCACACGCCCGGAGATCAGGCTCGACCCGTTGCCGGTGATCTTGTAGCCGTCGCTGCTCCCGACGTCCCAGCGCCGAGCGACGTCGTAGTCCGAACCCATCGCGCCGAGGTAGACGCCTGTGTTGCTGCCTTCGAGGGACGCGGTGCGCACATTGGCGCGCTCAAGTGCCTCCCATACGACTTCCAGAACGAGCCGCTGCTGCGGGTCCAGGGACAGCGCCTCACGCGGGCTGAGCCCGAAGAACGCCGCGTCGAAGTCCTCGACGTCGCGTACGAAGCCGCCCTTGCGCTCGAAGCGCCTGCCGGTGGCGGCGCGCTCCGCCTCCTCGATCGTGCTGAGATCCCACCCGTCCCAGCGCTCCGGGAACGGGGAGGAGGCTTCGCGGCCGTCGACGAGCAGTTCCCAGAACGCTTCGGGCGTGTCGATTGCGTCCGGAAGCCGGCAGGCCATGGACACGATCACGACGGGGTCGTCATCGTCGGGGCGCGTGGGCACTGCGGCGACGGCGGGCGGGACTTCCGGCGCCTCGTCCTGCGCACCGGCGTGCGTCAGCAGCAGTGCCGCGATCGCTTGCGGTGTGGGGTAGTCGAAGGCGAGCACTGTGGGCAGCGGGACCCGTGTCCGTGCGCTGAGCCGGTTTCGCAGCTCGACCACCATGAGGGAGTCAAAACCCTGTTCACGCAGCGTCATGTCGGGGCGCACGCCTTCGGCGGGCCGGCCGAGCAAGGCCGCGGCCACCTCCGTGACGAGTGCGACCATTGATCCCAGACGCTCGGGTTCGGGCAGTGCCATCACGTCCTGGCGCCACGAAGCACTGCCGGCGACCGGGATCGCGTCGTCGTGTTCGTCCAGCCAGTAGCTGCGGTGCTGATACGCGTACGTCGGAAGGTCCGCCCTGCGCGTGTCCGACGCCGAGAACACCCGCTCCCATGGGATCGGGACCCCTTGGACGTGCAGCTCTGCCAACGCCCGCAGCGCTTGTTCGATCCCGCCGTGATCGCGGCGCAAGCTCCCCACCACGACGGCCGCCCCGTCGGCTTCGGTTCCCTGTGCCAGGGCTATCTGGAGCACCGGATGCGGGCTCACCTCGACGAAGGTCCCGAACCCGTCCGCTCGCAGGCGTTCCAGCGCGCGATCGAAGCGCACCGGCTCGCGGAGGTTGCGGCACCAGTAGTCCGCGTCGAGCTCCGGACCGGCTGCCCGCTCCCCCGTCACGCTCGAATAGAAGGCGATCCCCGCATCCGCGGGGGCGAGGCCCGTCAGCTGCTCGCGCAGCGCGGGCAGCAGCGAATCCATGTGCGGGCTGTGCGACGCGTAGTCCACGTCCACGCGCTGGCAGTACGCGCCGGTGGCCTCCATCCGCGCGAGGAAGCGGTCCACCGCCTCGGCGTCTCCGGCCACGACGGTCGATCGCGCGGTGTTCACCACCGCGACGGACAGCGCCTCGCCGAAGTCCGCCAGCTCCTCGATGACTTCGCCCACCGGGCGCTCCACGAGTCCCATCGCCCCGTCCGGCGCGTGATCGTGCACGGCCCGGGCGCGCAACGCGACGATGCGAGCGCCGTCCGCCAGGCTCAACGCCCCGCTGACGACCGCCGCGGCGACCTCACCCTGACTGTGGCCGACGACCGCCGAGGGCTCGACGCCCCAGGCGCGCCACATCGCGGCGAGACCGACATACATCGCGAACAGTGCCGGCTGCACCACGTCCGTCCGCGTGAAGGGCGGCGCGAGTCCGTCCTGCCCGCGCACGATTGCGGCGACCGAGAACCCGGTGTGCGGGGCGAGGGCCTCGTCGCAGGCCGTCACGGCCTCGCGGAACGCGTCGTTCTGCTCCCACAGCGACCGGCCCATCCCCCACCACTGGGCGCCCTGGCCGGGGAAGACGAACGCGACGCGGCCGCGACCGGCAGCCGCGCCCGTCACCACCGCGTCGTGGCTGTCCTGCGCGGCGAGCGCCCGCAGACCGGCCACCGCCTCGTCCGTCGTTCCGGCGATCACCACGCCGCGCGTGGGGTGTTGCGTGCGGGTCGTCGCCAGCGAGTAGGCGACGTCGGACAGCCTCGTCCCGGGCGACTGCCCGAGGTGGCTCGCCAGCCGTGCGGCGTTACGCCCGAGTGAGTGCGGGCTCGTGCCGGACACCGCCAGGCAGACCGGACCGCCCACATCCGGTGTGGCCTGTACCGGCGCGCCCTCGGGCGCCTCGCCGAGGGCGATGTGCGCGTTGGTGCCGCCGTATCCGAAGCTGCTCACCCCCGCGAACCGCGGCCCGGCCGGCCAGGCGGCCGCCTCGGTGACCACTTCCAGACGTTCGGCGGGGAAGTCGATGCGCGGGTTCGGTGTGCGGAAGTGCAGGCTCGGCGGAATGACGCCGTGGTGGACCGCCAGCGCGACCTTGACGAGCCCGAGCACTCCGGCCGCCGGCTCAAGGTGGCCGAAGTTCGTCTTCGCCGAGCCGATGCGCAGCGGCGCGGTTCGGTCGGGCCCGAAGACGGTGCCGAGCGCGCCCGCCTCCGTCACGTCGCCCAGGGGCGTGCCCGTGCCGTGCGCCTCGACGTACGACACGGCACACGGCGCGACGCCGGCGTTCTCCCACGCCGACCGCAGCACCTCCGTCTGCGCCTCGCGGCCGGGGGCGGTCAGTCCGTCCGTCGCGCCGTCGTTGTTGACGGCGCTGCCGTGCACCAGCGCATAGACGCGGTCGCCGTCGGCGAGCGCGTCGGACAGTCGGCGCAGCACGACTACCGCGCAGCCCTCGCCCCGGGCGTAGCCGTCGCCGTCGCCGTCGAAGGCCCGGGAAAGGCCGGCAGGGCTCTGCGTACCGAGTTTCGTCAAGGCCACCGAGGTGTTCGGATGCAGCATCAGGTTGACGCCGCCGGCGAGGGCGAAGTCCGACTCGCCGGAGCGCAGGCTCTGCACGGCGAGGTGCACCGCGACCAGGGAGGAGCTCGACGCGGTCGCCACGCCCATCGCGGGGCCGCGCAGCCCCAGCGCGTAGGCGATGCGGGACGGGATCACCGAGTTGTCCCAGCCGATGGCCGAGTGGGCGTGGATCGCCTCGGCGACGCCCTGCGTGAACAGCGGGTACTCCTGCCACATCGCGCCCATGAAGACGCCGGTGCGCGTGCCCGCGAGACTCGCTGTGGAACGCCGCGCGTCCTCGACCGCGGCGCACGCCACCTCCAGGGCGATTCGCTGCTGCGGGTCCATCTGCCGCGCCTCGGCCGGTGGGATGCCGAAGTACTCCGCGTCGAATCCCGTGACGTCGTCGAGGAATCCGCCTCGGCGGTTCGCCGCCCAGCCGGACGCCTCCGCGTCGGCCCATGCGGTGGCGTTCCACCGGTCGGCAGGCACCTGGCGCACCGCGTCGACACCCTTGAGCAGAGCCTGCCAGAGTGCGGTCGGGTCCTCGACCAGTGCCGGCAGTCGGCAACCGATGCCGACGATCGCCACCGGCTCGTGGCGGTCGTACGTCCGGGCGGCGGTCTGGTCAGCCACGGGAAGCCCCGATCTCGTCGGACGCGTAGAGCGCCAGGCATGTCTCCTCGATCGCGGCGAGCGGCTCCGCGTCGTTCAGGATCGTCATGTGGTTCGCGGCGTCGATCTCCACCAGGCGAAGGCCCGGCATCTCGCGCCCCCAGTCCTGCTGGTAATTCACGTGGTCGAGGGAGAAGGTCTCGCCGGCGGCCTGGAAGTAGGGTGCGACCTCGCCCAGGAAGAGCCCGCGCCGGTTGCGGAAGTAGGTGCACACCACGGCTTCCGGCCGCGGCAGAGGCCTGATGGTGTGCTCGCCGAGCCGGTAGGCGAGCTGGATCGCCATGTTGCGCCTGACGAACCGCGCGATCTGGGCGGGTCTCATGGCGAGCCCGCGCTCGGCCGCCAACTCCGCGAGCCGCTGTACGAACGCGTCCTCGTCCAGGTCCTCCACGACCTTGTCCCGGTGGACGAGGCGGGCACGCAGGACCGCCGGGTCCTTCTCCCCCGCCGGCCAGAGCATGGAATTGACGACCTGCAGAGCCGCGCTCCGCGCCGACTGGAACCCGTTCGCGTTCGACTTCGCCAGGCCGGTCTCGTCCGGCGAGTCCACCATCGTCAGCGAGGTCACGTCCTGGCCCTGCGCCTGCAGCCGCCGGGTCACCTCATAGGCGACGATGCCGCCGAGGCAGAATCCGCCGACGTCGTACGGCCCCTCGGGCTGCACCGAGCGGATGACCTCGGTGTAGTACTCGGCCATGGCCGTGACGCCCTCGATGGGCGCGTCCTCGGTCAGCAGGCCACGGGCCTGGATGCCGTAGAAGGGGCGGTCGATCCGCTCGGCGATCGTGCGGTAGGACTCGACGCCGGCGAGGGCGCCGTGGATCCAGAAGACCGGCCTGCCCTCGGTCGCGCCGTTGAGGCGCACCAGCTCCGGGACCTGCCCGCGCGTGGAGCGGGCCGCCGCCCCGGACAGCCTCGCGACCACGTCGTTCAACGTGTCATGCGGCTGCCACCATTCCGGCTGGAAACCCGGAAACGCGTTGCTGATCCGGCCCAGCATCGCGACCAGGAGCAGGGAGTTGAGACCGTAGTCGGCGAGCGACCTCGTGCCGTCGATCTCGTGGCGCGGCAGGCCCAGCACCGAGGCGACGAGGTCGGCGACGAAGGTTTCGCCGTCCGGAGGGCCGACGCCCGTGTGTGAGCCCTGATCCGACCGCGGCGCCTGCTCGGCGAAACACGTCAGCCGTGCGAAGGGGTACCCGGGCAGTGGGATCCGCCTGCGTCGAGCGCCGCGATGCATCAGGTCCCAGTCGATGGACGTGCCCGCGGTCCAGTGTTCTGCCACGTGGTCGAGCTGCGTCGGCTTGCCGTCGTACCCAGCGCCGGCGGCGGGTTCGACGCCGTCGGCGAACGCCACGCGGTCGAGCGTGTCCGGGTCGCCGTCGAGCCAACCGTTCAGCGTGCGGGCGGCCTCGTCGGTGCTCTGCGCGACGAACGCCAGTCGGCAGCTCATCGCTTCCCGGCCGACCTGCAACGTGTACGCGATGTCCGCCCAGGAGCGCGGATCCGCTTCGGCCAGCCGATGGACCAGCCGGCGCGCCCGCTCGCGCAGAGCGTCGACGCTCCGCGCGGAGAGCGCGAGGACCTGCGCACCCGGGTCGTCGTCCGGCTGCGCGGGGGCGATGTGCTGTTCCAGCACCACATGCGCGTTCACACCGCCGATCCCGAAGCTGTGCATGCCCGCGCGGCGCGGCAGCGGCCGGCCGGCGTCGTCGGTGCGCTCGGGCCATGGCAGGTTCCGCTCGGCGATGCGCAGCCGCGACCCCTTGAGGGAGAGGTCGCTGTGCAGCCGCCCGAAGCCCGGCAGCGCCGGGATCACGCCGTGCCGCATCGCCTGCGCGGTCTTCACCAGCGCGGCCAGGCCGGAGACCACCTCCGTGTGGCCGATGCAGGGCTTCACGTTGCCCAGATACGTCACGTCTTCGTTGTCGTCCTCGCCGCGGAGTCCGGCGGACAGCGCCGCCAGCTCGGCGCTGTCCGCCAGCATCGAGCTCATGCCGTGGGTCTCGATGTAGTCCACGGCGCCCGGATCCATCGCGGCGTCGGCGTAGGCGTGCGCGACGGCTGCCTTCATGCCCCTGATGTTCGGTGCCGTGAAGGACACGCCCCTGCCGCCGTGGGCCACGCCCGTGCCGCGCACGACGCAGTGGACGTAGTCCCCGTCCTCCACGGCCCTGCGCAGTGGCTTGATCAGTACGGCGGCGACGCCCTCGCTGCGCGCCGTACCGTCGGCGCCCTGCTGAAACGGCCGGACGTCGCCGCGCGGGCTGAGCATCCCCGCGGCCTGCATCCCGCCGAAGCCCGCAGGCGACGTCACCAGGTTCACCCCGCCGACGAGCGCCTGCTCGCACTCGCCGTCGCGGATGGACCGGATCGCCCGGTGCAGGGCCACAAACGAGGACGAGCACGTCGTGTCGCACTGCTCGCTGGGGCCGTTGAGGTCGAGCAGGTACGAGATCCGGTTGGGCACCATCGCGGGCGACGGCAGGCTCATCAGGTCCGTGGCCGCGGGCCGGTATTCGCTCTGTGTCGTGGCGACGAACACGCCTGTGGGCCGGCTCCGCAGTTCGGCCGGGCGGTAGCCCGCGTCCTCGATAGCGTTCCACGACGTCATCAGCAGCAGGCGCAGCTCCGGCGTCACCTGGCGCGCCTCGGTCATCGACATGCGGAAGAAGAGAGGATCGAATTCATGGACCCCGTCGAGGAATCCGCCCCGCAGTGCGGCTGCCTCGTCGCCGTAGTACGCCCAGTCCGCACGCTTTTCCGGCGGTGGGGTGACGCACCGTCTGCCCTGCTCGACGATCCGCCAGAACTCGTCGATGTCGTCGGCCCCGGGGAAGCGTGCGGCCATGCCGACGATCGCCATGCCGTCGCGTGCGGACTCGTCGGGCTCAGGCCGAGGTCGAGGCCGCACGGGATCGGGCGCCCGGTCCGGCGACGCGGGCTCCGGCGGAAGCACATCTGGCAGGTCGTCGGCGTGTGCGGAGACGATGAACCCGCCGAGCTCGGCCAGGGTGTCGTGCTCGAACAGCACGGTGATGTCGAGGTCGATGCCGAGCGTCCCGCCGAGGGTCCGGGCCACGTTCACGGCGAAGATCGAATCGAGCCCGTAGTTCGAGAAGGGCTCGTCCCGCCCGATCCTCGTCCGCGGGATGTCCAACGCCTCTGCCAGCACATCGAGCGCGACTGCCTCGATGTGGGCGCGCAGCCGGTCTCCGGGCCCGCTCCCGGCGCTGTGATCGGCCACGGCCCGCGCCGGACTCTCGCGCACCGGACTCTCGCGCACCGGCGCCGCGTGCGGCGCGGACGGGCGCGGTACGGCCGTCGCCTGCCGTATGACGCCGTCGCTCTCGGCCACGATGATCTGCTGTCCCAGGTCCTCGGCGTCCTGCGCGGGCAGAGCGATCGCGCGGAACCCCTCCTGCGTCAGGACCTGCCGCCAGTTGGCCGTGGAGAGCAGCGGGCTGCCCTGGATGCGCAGGTGCGGGTCCTCGTAGCGCCACCATCCGTCGAGGAGGCCGAACGAGAACTGGCTGAGCAGGTTGTTCGCGGTCAGCTCGTTCAGGACCAGCAGTCCGCCGGGCTGGAGAAGCGCCTTGGCGTTGCGCAGGGTGTGGCGGATGTCCCGGGTGGCATGCAGGACGTTGGCGGCGACCACGACGTCGTACCCGCCGAGGGTGAGGCCCTGATCCGCCACCGGGCGCTCGATGTCCAGGATTCCGCAGGTCAGCCAAGGGTTTTCCGCACCGAACGAGCGCTCCGCGTGGTTCAGGAAGGCCCTTGATATGTCGGTGTAGCAGTACTCGCGCACGTCCAGCCGCGCGGACCGCAGCGCCTCCAGGACGACGGCGCTCGTGGCCCCCGTTCCGGCGCCGATCTCCAGGATCCGCGCGGCATCCGCCGTCGGGACCCGTGCGCGCCGTCGGAGCCGCGCCACCACGTCGGCGGCCAGCACCTGGTTGAAGAACGCTGACGCCGGGTTGGTCGTGTAGGCGTTCTGCACCAGCTCCAGCGATCCCCCGGGGAAGATGACCTCGGTGGCCGGTCGCCGTCCGCTGAGAATGTCGGGGAAGGCACGCAGGGCGGTCTCCACCAGTAGGTGGGTGGCCGCGAGGTCGGGATTCTCCTGCCACGCGGGCTTTCCCGTCTCCCACTCGCGCCACAGCTGCTCGATCGGCCGAGACCGCATGGCATCGTCGAGCAGGATCCTGCCGTCCCGCCGATCGATGTAGCCGGCCCCCTCGAAGATGCGCAGGCACTCCTCGAACCAGGCGCCGTACCCCGGCGCGAGGCCTGCCGACTCCCGTGCGGCCTCCGGAGTCTGGCCGGATTCGCGGAACGCGCCGAGCGTGCGCAGATGGGACCAGAGGAAGTCGAGCAGCAGCTGTTTCATGATCAGTCCCTTCGAAGGCCGCGATCAGATCGCGAGCGCGGTCAGCTCTGCGATGCGGGCGCGTAGCCGCTCCAGTTCGCCGCCCGGCCGCGTCGGCGGTTCCTGGACGTCGGCGGGCACGGCGTCCGGCGGCACCGCCGTGGGGAGGATGACCTCGTCATCGCCCACAACGATGCCCCGGTTGTTGAGCGCGGGACTGAACTTCATCAACGTCAGACTGCTGACCGGCCCCGCGCACAGCCGTTCGATCGCCGCCGTCAGCTCGTCCGGCTGGATGAGCGGCGCCTGCGCTCCGACCACCGCGCCCCGCTCCGACTCGGTGGGTGCGTTGTTGAAGCAGTAGCCCAGGTTCAGCACCTTGCCGGCAGTGCCGTAGCGGCGTTGCACCGTCAGTGCGAACGAATCGAGGAACGTGCAGGCGGCCGCGTAGTTCGCCTGCTTGATCGCTTTGAGGAAGGAGTTGATCGAGGACAGGAACAGTGCGAAATCGAGCGAGTCACCGCCGAATACCTCCATGCACCGGACGCTCGCGTCGACCTTGCCGCGCAGCACGTCCTCGAACTGCGCCTCGCTCATCCGCGACAGGCTCGCCCCCGAGAACACGAGGCCCGAGTGGATGACGCCGTGGACCGCGCCGAACCGTCGTACGATCTCGTCCTTCGCCGCACGCAGGGACGCGAGGTCGGTGGCGTCGGACCGCAGGTACAGCGGCGCGGGCCCGTCCGCGCCGGTCGCCTGAGCGACAGCGGCTTCGACTCGCGCGTCCTGCGGCCTGCGTCCGAGCCACACCACCTGGGCGTGGTACCGGCGGATCAGGTACTCGCTGATGACCGTGCCGAGGGCGCCCGCCCCGCCGATGACGACGTAAGTGCCGCCCTGCCGCAGCCGGGACGACGTCGGCGAGGCCGGCTGAACAGTCATCAGCTGCTGCCCGTGCCACCGGCCGTCGCGGTGGACACGCAGGTTGCCGTCCGTATCCGCGGGCAGGTCGAGCACCGCGGCGAGAGAGGGCGCGTCGTAGTCCTCGACGTCCACCATCCGCACCCGCCACTTCGGGTACTCCTTCGCGGTCGAACCCGCCAGGCCCGCGACACCGGCGTGCGCCGGGTCGATGGCCTCGGCCTCGTGGACGGCGTGCGCCCGCTCAGTGATCAGGGTCAGGCCCAATGAGCGATCGCCGTACCCTGCGGCCAGAAGCGCTTTCACCGTGCGGAAGGCATGCAGCGAGCCGCTGGACTGGCCCTCGACGACGCTCGTACCGGACCGGCCATCCACGGCGCCGGGCGCCATCCAGATCAGATGGTCGAGTTCCGGGACCGACCGGACGCACGTCTCCAGGTCGTCGTCCGTACTCTGCGACGGGTCCGCGACCACGTGCGCGCCGGGCAGGCGCGCGAGGAGAACGTCCCGCGCCTGCCCCGGGGACGCGATGACGCCCACTGATGCGGAACTCTGCGGCCACGTGGCGGATTCCGTCCGCTGAAGGGGATCCCACACCGGCACCAGCGTGGCGACGCCGTCCGCCGGGTCGGGCGTCTGCGCGGCTCGACGGCCTGCGATGCCCCGCAGACGCAGGCACACCGTGCCGTCGTCGGTCGCGAGGTCGATGTCGATCCGGTCCGCGCCGCGCACGTCCTCGGCACGGCGTATCAGGGCCCACATGGCGGTCGCGCCGGGAGCGAGGACTTCGGCCGACTTGATGCTGAACACCAACCCGACCCGATCGTCGCCGTCGAGCAATCGCATGCACTGCATCGCCGAGTCCACCAGCGCCGGGTGCAGGACGAGGCCGTCCGTGGTTCCTGACGCCGTCCTGGGCAGCCGCAGTTCGGCGAGCACCGCGTTGTCGCTCCGGTGCACACCCACGACCCCCTGGAACGTGGGACCGTAGGCGATGCCGCGATCCCGCCACTCGGCGTAGAACCGCAGGGGGTCGAATGCCGTGGACCTGAAGTCCCGACGCAGCGCGGGCAGATCGAGCGCCCGCGCAGCCGTCGGCTCCGCGGCGGACACCGCGCCCTGACAATGGAGAACGGGCTCGTCTCCGGCGGACTCCGTGGAGGACACCGTGAACCGGGTGACGTCGCCGTCCGCGCGAAGAGCCACCCGCAGTGCGCGCGGGGCCCCCGACACCGACAGGGGGCGCAGGAAGACGATGTCGTGCAGGTGAACCGCGTCGCTCGCGGTCCGCCTCGCCGCTGCCGCGACCCACTGCAGATACATGGCCCCCGGGGCGATCCCGGTTCCCCGCACCTGATGTTCGCGCAGGTAGAACTCGTCGCCGGTGAGGACTCCCCCGTCGCGCCGCGGCCCGTCGTCTGCCGTCGCGCGGACCGGCAGCGCATAGCGTTCCCGCTCGAAGGGGTAGCCGGGCAGCGGAACGCGGCGGTAGCGGCCGTCGCGGAACAACTCGGCGAAATCCGGTGCCTCACCGTCGAGGAACTGCTGGGCGAGTGCCCGCGGCCCGGAGTCTGCGCTCTGCGCCGGAACGTCCTGCCCGGAGAGCCAGGCAGTGCACCGGCTTTCCAGTTCCGCGACATCCCGGACCACGCTCGCCCATCGGTGCCGCAGGTGCCTGCGGCCGAGCAGGAGTGTGTGGCTCACGTCGCCGACGTCGAGGTCCGGGTGCTCGCGGCAGTGGCGCGCGAGCCGGACCACCTGTTCGCGCAAGGCGTGCTCCGTCGCCGCCGACAGCGCGATCAGCCGGGCCCCGTCCTGCCTGCTCCGCGGCGGCAGGGGCGGCTCCGACGGCTGCTCGATGACAGCGTGGGCGTTGGTTCCGCTCGCGCCGAGCGACGTGACCGCGGCGCGCCGCTTGCCGCCTTCGGGCACGGCCCACCGCCTCGGCTCCGTGTGGACGAAGAACGGGCTTCCGGCCAACGTGACACTGGAGTTCGTCGCGGTGTGGTGGGGCAGACCGGGGATCACCTCGTGCCTCATCGCCAGCAGTGCCTTGATGACGCCGATGACGCCGGCCGCGGCCTGCGCGTGGCCGATGGAGGCCTTGGTCGAGCCGAGCGAGCAGTACCGCTCGGCGTCCGTGAAGCCGCGGAACGCGCGATCGAGCGCCCGGAACTCCACCGGATCGCCGAGCTTGGTTCCGGTGCCGTGTGCCTCGACCAACCCGATCCCCGCGGGGTCGATCTCGAAGTCCTGATAGATCTGCCGGATCAGCCGTTCCTGCGAGGTCCCGTTCGGCGCGGCGATCCCGTTCGTCGTGCCGTTGTGGTTGATCCCGATCCCACGGATCACGCCGTGGATGTGGTCGCCGTCCGCCTCGGCGTCCGAGAGCCGTTTGAGGATCAGCGCACCGACTCCCTCGGCGGGCACGAATCCGTCGGCCGCCTGGTCGAACGAACGGCACCGGCCCGTCGGGGAAAGCATCCCGGCCCGCGACGCCGCCAGATACAGCCGCGGCGAGTTCTGGACGTAGACCCCGCCCGCGATCGCCGTGGTGACCTCTTCCGCCCACAGCGCCTGACACGCCAGGTGGAGGGAGACCAGCGAGCTGGAGCACGCGGTGTCGACCGCGATCGCCGGCCCGTGCAGGTCCAGGTAGTACGCGATGCGGGACGGCACGAGCGAGTTCATGTTGCCCCACAGTGCCTGGCCCGGGTAGTCGGACGGCCCCGTCAGATCCAGGTAGTCGCCCGCGGCGCAGCCCACGTAGATACCGCACCGGTCGCGGTCGAGCGACTCGCCCGCGTGGCCCGCGTCCTCAAGCGCCCGCCACGCTTCCTGAAGGAACAGCCGCTGCTGCGGCTCCATGTAGACGGCCTCTGCACCGGAGATCCCGAAGAAGAGCGGGTCGAACTCGTCGACGCCGTCCAGGAGGCCGCCGTCCAGGCAGACGCTGCCCAGCGACGCGAGGTCCCAGCGGGACACCTTCGAGACCGCATCCCGGCCGGAGGCCAACAGGTCCCAGAACTCGTCGACATCCCGGGCGCCCGGGAACCGGCCGCTCATGCCGACGATCGCGACGGGCTCCCGGCCACGGCCCGACGGCCCTGACACCGCGGACGGCCAGGATACGGCGGACGTCTCGGGTGCGGCGGACAGCTCAGGTACGGCGGGCGCCCCGGGTGCGGCGGACAGCTCAGGTACCGCAGACGGCTCCGGGGTCGCGGACGGCCCGGGTGCCACGGGCGGCCCCGGTACCGCGGTCAAGACGGCGGCGCCTTCCTCATCGACGATGAACCGCGTCAGCCGCCTGACCGACGGGTTCTCGAACAGCACGCTCGGATCGAGGTCAGTGCTCAGCGACTCGTTGAGCCGGTGCACCAGGGAGACGCCGGTGAGCGAGTCCAGTCCGTAGTCGGCGAAGGGCTTGTCGGCCGCGAGCTCATCCGCGGTCAGCTTCAGCGTTTCGGCGAGGATCCGCTCGACGGTCGCGCGGACGTGCTCCTCGACCGAAGCGGACCCGGCAGGCCGCGCATCCCGGCGCGGGACGGGCGAACCGGCGCGCGCCAGCAGTACCTGCTGGCCCAGGTCGCGGGCGGGCTCCGCCAGCAGGTCGACCGTGTCGAACCCGCACTCCCCCAACACTTCGCGCCACGAGTTCGCGGACAGCGCCGGTCCGCCCTGGATACGCCTTCCGTCCGTGAACCGCCACCACCCTTCGAGGAGCCCGAAGGTCAGATGCGACCACCAGTCGTTCCGGGCCAGTTCGTTGAGTACGAGGACACCGCCGGGCCGCAGCAGTGCTCTGGCGTGACGCACTGCCCGCACGATGTCCTCGGTGGCGTGCAGGACGTTGTTGGCGATGACGATGTCGTAGTGGCCCACCGCGAGTCCCTGTGCGCCGGGCTCCCGCTCCACATCGAAGGTCGTGAAGGACAGGTACGGCACGTGACCGGCGAACCGCCGCTCCGCGTCGATCAGGAACGCCTTCGAAACGTCCGTATAGCAGTACTCAGCGAGGTCGTGGCCCGTCATCCGGGCGAAAACGCGCTCGCTGGTGCTGCCGGTGCCCGCTCCGATCTCCAGCAGCCGGATCCCGCCGCGGCGGGCGTCCACCTCCGCGCGCACCGCACCGGCCGTCACGTCGTTGAAGTAGTCGGCCGTCGCGTTCCCCCGGTACGCCGGTTCGACCAGCTCGAACGAGCCGCCCGGGAACATGACCGCCGTGGCCTTCGTCCGCCCGGACAGGATCGCGGGCAAGGCCTCGATCATGCGCTCGGTCAGGCCGGTCTTGGCCGCCAGCTCCGGATCTCCGGCACGGGCGTCCTTCCACGCACGCCAGGTGGTCCACGCCTGTTCGAGGCCTGGCGCACTCTTCCTGGGCGCCACGAACTCGCCCTCACGCACGAGTTCTCCGTGGCTCAGCAGCACGGTCACCGTGTGGTCGAGCCACTGGGCGAAGGACGGTGTGATGCTCTGCCCGATCAGGTCGTGACGAACAGGCGCGTCGAAGAGTCCCGCCGCCATGAGCTGTGCGAGCACGAGCGGGCGCGAGAGGCTGTCCATCTCCTCCGTGGCGGACGTGCGACCGGAAAGGAACGTCTCGACGCTCTCCGGCCTGGCCGCGGCCACGAGCAACGACTCCGCGTCGAGCGGGTCAGCGGCCCGGGGAACCGACACCGCCTCGGCAGCCGGCCAGTACCGTTTCGCAGCGAACGGATACGTCGGCAGGCTCACCCGCACCGGCGGATTCGCGCCGTGGTAGGCGTGCCAGTCGACGTCGATGCCGTTGACCCACAGGGGCGCGATCTTGTCCCACTCCCCGCGTTCGAGCCACCCGGCGACCAGGTCTCGCAGCTCCCCGGGGCGATCGAAGAGGCCGAGCAGCACGTCCTCAGGCCGTCGGGCCGTACCTTCGTACACCGTTCCGCGCGCCCCGCGCCCGACGTAGTCCTGAAGGGTTGCGATCAGCCCGTCGACGTCGTTCGCGACGAAGACCACGCGTTCGGCCATCGCCCGCCGCCCGACCTGAAGCGTGTACGCGAGCGACGCCAGATCGCCTTGCGCGCCCCGGTATCCCGGCAGGAACTCCAGAAGCTGCCGCGCGAGGACGCCGAGCCGCTCCCCGTCGCGGGCCGAGAGGACCACCGCTTGGGGGCCGGGGCGTCCGGCGGCCCGCGCACCGGTCGGCGCCTGTTCCAGTACCGCGTGCACGTTGGTGCCGCCGATCCCGAAGGAGCTCAGTCCCGCCCGCGCGGGCTCGTCGCCGTCCAGCGGCAGGTTCCGGTCGGCCACGAAGAACGGCGACTCGTCCCAGTCGATCTCCGAGCTCGACACGTCGCAGTGCAGGGTCCGCGGAACCTCCCCGTGCTGCAAAGCCAGGGCCACCTTGATGAGTCCGGCGATCCCCGCGGCCGCGTCCAGGTGGCCGATGTTGCTCTTGACCGAGCCGATGCCGCAGTACTGGCTGCGTGCCGTGTAGTGGCGATACGCCTCGGTCAGAGCCGCGACCTCGATGGGATCGCCGAGCCTCGTGCCCGTGCCGTGCGCTTCGACGTAGCTGATCGTCGACGGGTCCGTGCCCGCCTTGTCCAGCGCCTTGCGGATCACTTCGGCCTGGCCGCGCACACCGGGCGCGTAGAACCCGGCCTTGTCGCCGCCGTCGTTGTTCACCGCGATGCCGCGGATCAGGCAGTAGATGTGATCACCGGCCGCGATCGCCTCACTGGCGCGCTTGAGGACGACCACGCCGACGCCTTCACCGCCGGACATGCCGTCGGCGCCGTCGGCGAACGCGCGGCTGCGCCCGTCGCTGGAGAAGTTCAGGCCCGGCTGGTGCACGTATCCCAGTTCCCCCGCGGAGAACAGGCTGGCCGCGCCGACGATCGCCTGGTCCGCATCCCCGGCCAGAAGTCCCTGGCAGGCGACGTGCACCGCGCTCAGCGCCGAAGAGCAGTTGGTGCTCACCGCCATGCTGGGGCCGCGCAGGCCCAGCTTGGTGGAGATCATCGTGGGCACCGTGCCGCCTTGGGCGAACAGCCACGCGGCGTAGGTCTCAGAGCTCGCCAGGACCCGCGGGCCCGTCGCGTTCGCCATCAGAGCCGGGAGCAGGGCCTGGTAGAAGTTCGTGCTCGTGGACGTGGTGACGCTGGTCTCGGGAACATCCTCGGGGCGGTAGCCGGCGTCCTCCAACGCCTGCCACGCGTGCTGCAACAGCAAGCGCGCCTGTGGGTCCATGAACTCGGCGTCGCGGGGGGAGATGTCGAAGAACGCCGCGTCGAACTCCGCCCTGCCGTCCACGACCGACCGCTGCGGCACGTATCCGGGCCGGGTGATCATCTCCTCCGGCACTCCGAGCGTACGCAGTTCCTCGACCGACCATGACGTACCGCCGCTGTGTCCTTCCACGAGCGCGGACCAGAACGCGCGGTGGTCCATGGCTCCCGGGAACCGGCAGGAGATGCCGATCACCGCGATCGCATCACCGAGCGAGGTGTCGTCGGCCGTCGGAATGGCAGGGCGTGGACCAGGGTGCTGCTCGGGCTCGACCGGCTGCGCCGCAGGTGTCCGCCCGGCAGGTGCCTGCCCAGCGGGCAGCAGCCCCGTCAGGTGTCGAGCCATCGCCGCGACGGACGGGTGGGCGAAAACGCTGGTGGGTCGCAACGAGCTGCCGAACTCGCGGTTGATCTGCTCCACCGCTTCGATGGCCGCGAACGAGTCTCCCCCGATGTCGAAGAAGCCTGCGGCACGATCGATGTCACGCGAGCCGAGCACCCCTTCGAAGATCCCGCGCACGGTCCGCTCGATGTCGAGCGCGGCCACCGGGCTGTCGGCGGCCGGGAGCGGCACCGTCCCGGCGGCCTCGGTCAGCTTCGCCCGGTCGACCTTGCCGTGCGCCGTGAGCGGGAAGGCGTCCAGGGCGACGAATGCGGCGGGCAGCATGTAGGCGGGCAGGGTCTTGGCGAGTTCCGCGCGCAGCAGCGCGGCGTCGACCGGCGCGTCCCCGTTCCCGGTGTAGTAGGCCGTGAGCCTGTCCGACAGTCCGGCATGCTCAAGCAGGACGACGCTTCGGCCGACCTCCGGGCGGGCTTCGAGCACCGCCTCGATCTCACCGGGTTCGATGCGATGGCCGCGCAGTTTGACCTGGTTGTCCATCCGGCCCAGGACGACGATCTCGCCATTGGGCAGTCGGCGCGCGCGGTCGCCGGTCCGGTACAGCCGTCCGGGCGCGAACGGGTTGTCCAGGAAGCGCTCGGCCGTCAACTCCGGCTTCCGGTGGTAGCCCAGGGCGACCCCGTCGCCCGCGATGTGAAGCTCGCCGGTTACGCCGACGGGCAGGGGACTCAGGTTCTGGTCGAGGACGTACAGCTGGGTGTTCGCGATGGGGCTGCCGATGGTCACCGGCTCCTCACGGCGCAGCCGCTTGGCCGCTGACCAGATGGTCGTCTCCGTGGGCCCGTACAGGTTCCAGGCCTCGCCGCGCGCCACCAGTTGGTCCTTCAGTCCCTCGGGCAGCGCCTCGCCGCCGCACAACACCTTGACGCCCTCGGTGTTCTGCCACCCGACGCGCACCAGCATGGCCCAGGTCGCCGGAGTGGCCTGCATGATGGTGGGCCGCCAGTCGGCGACCTTCTCGGCCAGCAACGTGGCATCGGCGGCCGTGGCCGATTCACCGATGCAGACCTGCCCGCCGGTGATCAGCGGGAGGTAGAGCTCCAGGGCGGCGATGTCGAAGCTGTGCGTGGTGAGGGCCAGCAGCCGATCGTTGGACGCCACTCCCAGCGTGTGCGCCATGGCCAGCAGGAAATTGGTCAGCGCCGCGTGCGGAACTACGACGCCCTTGGGCTTCCCCGTGCTGCCGGAGGTGTAGATGACGTAGGCGGCTCGCGGTGTCGAGTCCGGAGCATCGGCGGTCGTCTCCCCCGCCGTTGCCCATGCCTGGTGGACCTGGCCATCCTGGCGGTCTGTCGGGTACAGCCTCGTCTTCGGCGTCGCCACGGCGGCCAGCCTGTCCATCACCGCCGTATGGCAGATGACGAGTTGGGCGCCGCTGTCCTCGACCATGTAGGAGAGGCGTTCGGCCGGCAGCCGGTCGTCCAGGGGCAGGTACACCGCGCCGAGCCTCATGACGGCGAGGAGGGCCGCGACGAGGTCGAGTGACCGTTCGTAGCAGACCCCTACGACGTCCCCGGGGCCGACGCCTTGACGCGTCAGCGCCTGTGCCAGCGCCGAGCTGCGGTCCGCGAGTTCGCGATAGGTGAGAGTCCGCTCCCCGCAGGTGGCCGCCGGGGCATCCGGGTTCGCCTCTGCCTGCTCCGCGAAGAGATCCCAGCACGTCCGATGCGCGGGGAAGTCGACCTCGGTCCGGTTCCATTCCTCGATGACGAGGCGCCGTTCCTCGTCGCCGAGCAGGTTCAACCTGCCTATCGGCGACTGCCCGTCCGAGTCGAGGATGCTGTCCACCAGGGTGGCGAAGTGTTCTGCCATGCCCGCGACGGCGTCGGCCGAGAAGGCGTCGGGGTGGTATTTCCAGTTCACCAGGAACCCGTCACCGGGGGCCACGTCCACCGTGAGGTCGTACTCACCCAGCTGGTACAGCCCGTCGACGAGCTCGAAGTCCGTCTCGCCGGTGGCGCGGGCCCGCTCGCCCAGGTATCCGGAGAGAGCGGAATCCTGATAGTTGTACACGATCTGATAGAGAGGCGACCGTGGATTCGCGCCCCGAGCACCGAGATCGCCCACGATCCGGTGGAACGGGTAGGTCCCGTGCTCAAGTACGTCGAGCACCGTGGACTGCACGCGCCGGGCGAACGACGCGAACTCCTCGGAGGCGTCCGGCCTGCTCCGGACGGGTAACGTGTTGACGAAGCAGCCGACGATCGGGTCGAAGTGTTCCGCCGGGCGCCCGGCCACCGGCATCCCGATGACGAGGTCCTCGCTTCCGGTGTACCGGTGCAGCAGAGTCAGGAAGGCCGCCAGGAAGAAGGTCCCCGGGCTGATCTCATGTGAAGCGGTGAAGGCCGCGATGGCGGCGGCCTGCTCTTCCGGCAGCCGACGGGTGTGCACCTCGCCCACATGAGGCGCGTCCGGCAGCAGAGCCACCTGCGAGGGTAACCCTGTGAGGACGTCCGCGCCGGCGAGCTCGCGCACCCAGAACTCGCGGTCCTCCTCAGCGCCTTCGCCGGTGAGTGCGTCCCGCTCCCACGCGACGAACTCACCGAACGAGGCGGAGCCCACCTCGATCGGCACGTCCCGCCCCTCGACCCGCGCCCGGTACGAACTGAACAGCGTGTCGATGACGAGACGCCCCGAAACTCCATCGATCACGAGGTGATGAACGACCAGCAGAACGTACGCCTCGGACGCGGATCGACGCAGGACAGCCAGCCTGGTCAAGGGATCACCTGCCAGGTCGAACGGCCGCCTCGCCCTTTCCTTCAAAAAGTCCGGCACTCCACCGGACGGCACATCGGAGATGTCCACATAATCGACTGAGAAACCGTCCGCATCTCCGTGGGACAGACGCGGCCCGTCTTCCGTCTCACGCACCACGGCGGAGAGAAGCGGATGCCGGGACAGCGTGTCGCGGAATGCGGCCTGAAGCGCCGCAATATCCACGTCCGCACACGAGAAGCACACGGGAACGTTGTACGCGTACGTCTCCGGCTCCATCTTGGCGAGTGCCCACAGGCCGCGCTGTCCCTCGGACAAGGGAATGTCCGCGTGTCTGTCGAGCTCGGCCAGTACCCCTGTCGTCGATATCTCGCCGTCGGCATACATGCGGGCGATCGCGCGAAGGCTCATGACGGACTCCTTCCTGCCACGCCACCCAGGCATGACGCTGCGGCAGAAGATCGCGAGCGAGCGGAAGGACTCTGGCCGGGCCCGCGCGGAGCGGGCTTCCCGTTGTCCTCCCGCCCCCACTCGCGTACCCCGCCGACTACGACCGTTCCCTGGTCGTGGTCGGACATCGCTCCCCTGTGCCAGGCCACGTCCCGGAGCGGCTCCCGTGGAGGCACCGGCTCCGGACTCCACGTGCCGAAGATCGATTGGTGTGGTGATTCGACATACAGCACCTCGGCCTGATCCCACGCGTAGGTGTCGAACGACTCGGGACGGTCTGACCGCTTCGGCACGTTCACCAGCGCGTCGGCCAGGTCGTGGGACCAGCCGTGGTGGGTACAGGTGCGATTGCGGATCGAGCCAAATCCGGCGCGGCACACCAGGGTGCCGCGGTGAGGGCACAAGCAGCGGGCGCCCACGGATGTGCCGTCGGTGTCATGGCAGTCAGTATGTCCCGCAGACCGTTGCGCGTTCACACGTTTGTTCCACTGTGGGGTACATCACTTATATGTTTCGGCCAGCGTGGAGTACGTGATGCGTGCCGCCGCCGTCAGTCACCGCCTGACCGATCCACCTCGACAAGGTCACACGGCTCTCGCAGGGCTCATCGCCATGGCTTGCCGGACCGAACTCCGCGAGCCGGATTCAGGAGCCACCTGCAACCGCGGCTCTTCAGGAGAGCTTGAGCTCTTCAAGGACAGCGGTGCCAAACGTCAGGAGGCCCGGGACGCCAGGGAGGTCTCTTCTTCCTTGCCGGCCTTCTCGGTATCGGCGAGGAACGCGCCCAGCGAGGCCAGGACGCCGGGTGCGGGGCGGTAGTACACCCAGGTGCCGCGCCGCTCGGAGGTGAGCAGGCCCGCTTCCCGGAGCTTCTTCAGATGGTGGCTGACCGTGGGCTGGGAGACGCCCACGTCGGCTATGTCGCAGACACATGCCTCACCGTTGGGGTGTGAGGCCACTCTGGACAGGAGGCGGAGCCGGACGGGGTCGGCCAGCGCCTTGAACATCGCCGCCATGATCTCCGCGTCCCCTTCGGACAGCGCGGCGGTCACGATCGGCGGGCAGCAGGCAGTGGCGGCCGCACCGGATACGTGCGGGGTCGACTCAATCACGGGGCCGGTCCTCACGTCGAGGCCGCGGGACGACCCATGACGGCGTCGGCAGCACTGGGGAAGCAAGCCACGCAGGCCACGTTGATGGAGTAGAGCATCGAGGTCCCCTGGCGCTCGCGCAGGACGAACCGCACGTCCGCGAGCAGCTTCAGGTGGTGGGACACCGTCGACTGCCCGACGCCCATCCGGTCCACGATCTCTCCGACACTCATCGGCCCGGTCGCCAGCGCGAGGAGATTGAGGATCTGCACGCGGGTGGGGTCGGAGAGGGCCTTGAACCAGGTTGCGTAGGACTCGGCCGTGCTTCGGTCGATCAGCTGGGCATTCATCGCACCGCTCATGATTCATCGATGTTATTCGATGACCACCCGCGACGGCAAGGTTCATTCCGCACAGAGGGGACCCGTGGAGGCTCGTCGGCGCCTCATGCACGCCGGAAACCGCTGGCACGAGCGACTGTACAGACACCACACGGAAGGTGGCCGCATCGGTGCAACCTGGAAACAAGCTCCGCTCCCCGGCTGCCGCCACCGAAAGTGCGAGACGGACCCCTTCGGCACGACGAGGGGCATCGGATCCTCGCTGCCGGACATCTCTTTAATCGTCTATCATCGATCTTAGATAAAGGGAATGCGGATCGCGCCTCCCCGCGCGGCTCGCCACGTCCCCCGTATCCACCTTCACGGCGCCGCTCTCCTCATGTGTCTCCGTCTCAGAGAGGTTCACCCGTGGACGAATTGCGGGCCCTTGGCCTGTTCATCCTGTTCGAGGCGCTGCACTATCTCCCGTGGTTCCTGGTCGCCATCGTCCTGGGAATCGCCGTCCAGCGTCTGTCGATCGACGTCGTCGCGCGCCGCAGCTTCGCGCACGGGCGCAAGGGCGTCCTGGGCATCGCCGTCGTCACGGCCGTCGGAGCGTTCAGCCCGTTCTGCTCCTTCACCGTGATCCCGCTGATCCGTCGCTTCCTGATAGCCGGCGTCCCGCTCTCGGCCGTGATGGCGTTCTGGATCGCCTCTCCCTCCATGGACCCGGAGATCTACGCGCTCTCCGCCGCCCAGCTCGGGTTCCCCATCGCCACCACGCGTCTCATCGGCGCCCTGGTGCTGAGCTTCGGCGCGGGTCTCATCGTTCTCGCGCTCGAACGGCGCGGACGGTTCGCGGACCCGCTGATCGCCTCCGCCGAGGAGAAGGCACCCGCGAAGAGCTGCTCTCAGGAGGCGGTGACCGTGCCGGAGGGCGCGTGCTCGGCGGCGAAGGCGACCGTGCCCGAGACGGTGGCCGTCGGAGGCGGAAGCGGCGGCAGCGGTGGCAGTGCTGCTGGTGGGTACGGCGGTGCCGCTCAGGAGACCGAGCCCGCTCCTGCGGCCGGCGGCTGCTCCACCGCCGCGCGGAACGACGCGGACGACGACGGCACCCCGTGGCGCGTACTCGTGCGGCGCGACATCAAGAACCTCCACGCCGGCGAGATCCTGAAGGAGATCGTCAGCGACTCGTTGATCCTGGGCAAGTGGCTGCTCCTGGCGATCGTCCTTGAGGCCCTGATCGTCCGATACGTACCGACGGATGTCGTCTCGGGCATCCTCGGCACGGACGGCGCCCTCTCCGTGCTGGTCGCCGGACTCATCAGCGTTCCCCTCTACCTCAACGGCGTCGGTGCCATCCCGGTCGTCGAGGGCCTCCTGGACCAGGGGATGGTCGCGGCGGCCGGCGTCACCTTCGTCCTCGGCGGTGCCATCACGACGATCCCGGCCATGGTGGCCGTCAAGAGCGTCGTCAAGACGAAGGTCTTCGCCTTCTACCTCGGCGTGGGCCTCCTCGGAAGCATGGGTACCGGCCTCGTCGCGCTGCCCCTGCTCTGACCCAGTACTCCTCCCCCGCGCACGCTCCTGCGGCGGCCCCCGACGCCGCAGGAGCGTCGCCGTACCCGCTGGCGAACACCGTGCGTACCCTGTCCGGCGGGAGCGCACCGAGGCAAGGAGCACGCATGACCACACCCCCGCGCCCGGACGTCACCCTGGTCCCGATGACGGACGACCACGCGCCGGCCGTCATGGCGATCTACCAGCAGGGCATCGACGAGGGCAACGCCACGTTCGAGACCACCGCGCCGCCGTGGAGCGCGTTCGACACCGCCAAGCTCGCGGCGCACCGGCTCGTGGCGCTGGGTCAGCGGGGGCGGGTGGTGGGCTGGACAGCGGTGTCGCATGTCTCGACCCGGCCCGCGTACGCGGGGGTCGTCGAGCACTCCGTGTACGTCAGTCCCACGGCGCGCGGAACCGGCGTGGGGCGCACGCTTCTGGAGGCGTTGATCGTCTCTACGGAGAAGGCGGGGATCTGGACGATCCAGGCGGGCGTCTTTCCCGAGAACAGCGCGAGCCTCGCCCTGCACGAGTCCACCGGGTTCCGTGTCCTCGGTCGTCGGGAACGCGTGGCCCGCCATCACGGAGTCTGGCGCGACGTCCTGCTGGTGGAGCGCCGTAGCCCGGTCGTGGAATGACGATGCCGGTCACCGTGGTGACCGGCATCGGGCCGCAGGTTCGTGGTCGGTGCGGACCGTGCCCGCGCCGACCGCGGTGTCAGGGCAGCTCGAAGGGCAGATCCATGCCGTCGAGCGCCGCCGCACATCCGCAGCGCCTCTCCCGGTCCAGGACGGAGACCGTATGCAGGACCAGGTCCTTCAGACGTTCCACGTTCGCGCCGAAGACCCGGAAGACCTCGCCCTGGGAGACGCCCTCCCCTCGCCCCACGCCGGCGTCGTAGTCGGTGACGAGTGCGATGGAGGTGTAGCAGAGGGCGAGTTCGCGCGCGAGGACGGCTTCCGGGTGTCCGGTCATGTTGATCAATGACCAGCCGGCCGACGCGTACCACTGGGACTCCGCCCGGGTGGAGAACCGGGGCCCCTCGACGACCACCGTCACGCCGCCGTCGTGGACGTCGGCTCCGGCCTCACCCGCGGCCTTGAGCACGGCCGATCGCCTGCCGGCGCAGTACGGGTCGGCGAAGGAGACGTGCGCCGCGCCGTGGTCGACGTAGGTCTGGACACGGCCCGCGGTGCGGTCGACGAGCTGGTCGGGAAGGATGACGCTGCCAGGACCGAGGGAGCGGCGCAGCGAGCCGACGGCGCAGGGCGCGAGGACCTGCCGTACCCCCAGCGAGCGCAGGGCCCACATGTTGGCGCGGTAGTTGATGCGGTGCGGGGGGAGTTCGTGGTGGCTGGCAAGGGGTTCGGCGAGTCCGGCGGCGGCGCACTTGAGGGCGCCGACCTCGCCACGAGCGATCGGCTCTCGACGACGCGGGCCCGGCATCTCGTTCGAGGACGTCACCGTGAACCGCGCGTACTTCGAGGAATTCCGCACTTGCGAGGGAGCCACATGCCAACTCTATTACCAGGGTTCTTAGTTGGCCTCAGCTTGCCAAGCCATCGCGCGACCCCGTCGCAGTGGGCAGCCATGCCTCGTACCGACAGGTGGTGGAGCCTATGGCGGAGTCGAAGGTCAGTGCGCTGCCGGTACTCGCGGGCGAAGGACGTGTCGTCGGAGTGGTCTCGGAAGCGGATCTGCTTCCCAAGGAAACGTTTCGCGAGGGTGGTCCGCCTGCCGCCGCGCAACTCGACGAAGCTTTCCAGGCCGCTGCGGTGCTGGTGGAGGACCTCATGTCCGGCCCGGCCGTCACCGTGCATTCGGACCCGCCTATCGCCGAGGCAGCCCGCATCATGGCGCGCAAGCGCGTCAAACGTCTCCCCGTGGTCAACTCCGAAGGCCTGCTGGAAGGAGTTGTCAGCCGAGGCGATTGGCTCAAGGTCTTCCTCAGACCGGATGAGGACCTCCTCGCCGAGATCAGAAGTGAGGCACTCGAACCGATCTCACCACCGTCGGCTCTCGACGCCACGGTGAAGGAAGGCGTGGTCACTCCGAGGGGCTCTCTGGCGGACCGTTCCATGGTGCCGATCCTGGCCAACGCCGTTCGGGCGGTCGAAGGAGTGGTGGACGTACGCATGGATCTTGGGTAGCCGCATTCCCCGCTCGGCTGTATGACCTCGAAGGGCCGGTCCACCACATGCACCCGGACCGACACTCCTGGGACAATGCCCAGGAGGGGCGCAGCAGACGCATCCGATAGCAAGGACCGCAGATGGGCGATACACCGACTGCCACCGACACCGCCGTGACGCGCATTTTTCTGCTGGACGACCACGAGGTCGTTCGCCGCGGGATACGGGACCTGCTGGAGGCCGAGCAGGATCTCGTCGTCGTCGGCGAGGCATCGACGGCTGATCAAGCCCTGGCCCGCGGGCCGGCGCTGCGACCCGACGTAGCGGTGCTCGACGTCAGGCTGCCCGACGGGAACGGCATCACTGTCTGCCGGGAACTGCGGTCACGCATGCCCGACCTCGCGTGCCTGATACTCACCTCGTTCGACGACGAGGACGCCCTTCTCGACGCCATCATGGCGGGCGCGGCCGGATACGTGCTCAAGCAGATCAACGGTTCGGACCTGGTATCGGCCGTACGTACCGTGGCATCGGGTCGGTCGATGCTCGACCCGTCGACCACGGCCAGGCTCATGCGGTCCCTGCGCGAGGCCGAGGCAGATTCGCCGCCGGAGGACGAGAGCCTCGCCGTCCTCTCCGAGCGCGAGCGTTCCGTTCTCGATCTCATCGGCGAGGGACTGACCAACCGGCAGATCGCCAAGCGGCTCTATCTGTCGGAGAAGACAGTAAAGAACCACATTTCCCGCCTGCTCGGGAAACTCGGGGTCGAACGCCGGGTGCAGGCAGCCGTCATTGCGGCCGAGGTCCGGGAGCATCAGCAGCACGAGCGGTGAGTGCGCTCACTTCGAAATCCGGTCAGGTGCGGCCGGGGCAACAGGTACCCGCCATTCCAGCACTGTGCCTCTGCGCGGATGCGGCTTCGCGCGGAGGGACAGAGTGCCTCCCAGCCGCTCGGCCCGTTCTGTGAGGTTGCGCATGCCGCCGCGCCTACCGCCTTCGGACGCACGCAGACCGACCCCGTCATCGCTCGTCGTCACGGTGAGAACGCCGTCGTCGGCGATGACCGAGACCTCGGCCCGACAGGCCCGTGCGTGTCGGGCGACATTACTGAGAGCCTCGCCGACAACCGCGACCGCGTGATCGGCCACCACCCGGGGGACATCGGTGTCGATCAACCCCTCCATGCGGAGGGCGGGCGTGAATCCGAGCGCGGGCGTGGCAGCGTCCACCGCCTGGACTACTCGGGAACGGAGTTTCGGCCCCTGGCTCGGTGTCTCGTGCTCCCTGAGGCCGAAAATGGTGGTACGGATGATCTTGATGGTGGTGTCCAGATCGTCGATGGCACGGCCCAGCCGCTCGGCCGCTTCCGGGTGCTCCACCAAGGGACGGGCGCTCCGCAGCGTCATTCCGGTGGCGAACAGCCGTTGAATGGCCAAGTCGTGCAGATCTCGGGCGATCCGCTCACGATCGGCCAGCAGGCTCATCCGCTCGGAGTCGCTGCGGTGGTCGGCCAGTTCGAGCGCCAGGGCTGCCTGCCCGGCGAATCCGGGCAACGCAGTGATCTCCGCGCTCACGAACGCCGCCCTGTTCCGGACACGCGCGAGGATCATGACTCCGCTCAGCCGTTCCTTGGTCCCCAGCGTGACAGCCACTGCGGGTCCGAAACCCTCCCACCGCTCACGTTGCACCTGCACCCGTGGGTCGCTGCTGACATCCGCCACCGTGACCAGGCCGTCCTCAGCGAGCGCTACCGCGGCAAGCGTGCCCCGACTGCTCGCGAGGACCACGCCCCGATGGCACTCGGCCCTCTCCCCGAGAGCCAGCGAGCCTGTCATCTTCCCGTCCGTGCCAATGAGGTAGAAGACCCCAAGGTCCGCCCCCGCTATGTCGACAGCCTGTTCCAGCATGTCTTCGAGAACTTCCGACTCGGCCTCACCGGAGAGCAAGGCACGGGTGAGGTCGGAACTGGCGGCGAGCCATCGCTCTCTGATCCGTCTCTCTTCGTAGAGGCGGGCGTTCTCGATGGCTATTCCGGCTGCGACGGCCAGGGTCGAGACCACGGCTTCGTCCTCCGCGTCGAAATCATCCGCCCCACGCTTCTCCGTGAGATAAAGGTTGCCGAACACTTCGTCGCGCACGCGGACAGGCACTCCCAGGAAGGAGTGCATCGGCGGATGGTGGGGTGGGAATCCCGCCGAGGCCGGATGGTCGGAGAGCTCGGGCAATCTCAGAGGTTCCGGGTGTCTCATCAGCTCGCCCAGGAGCCCGTGTCCTGTGGGGAGGCCGCCGATCTGTTGCCGCGTCCCCTCGTCGATGCCGATCGGAAGGAACTCGGCGAGTTTCTGGTCGCTCCCCACCACTCCGAGGGCTCCGTATTCGGCGTCGACGAGGCAGACCGCGGATTCGACGATGTCGCGCAACACCTGGGGCAGAGCGAGTTCCCGCCCCACCGACATGACAGCATCGAGCAGGCCGTTCAACCGGTCCCTGGCCCCCCGGACCTGGTCGACGTGCACCTGAGGCTCGTCGAGCCTCAGCCGCGGAAGCCGGTGATCGTCGTTGCCGACACCGCCCATGAAGCACCTCCGACGGCCGCGAGAGCGACTCACGCGCGTGAACCCGGTGCGGTTCCAATCCAACGCCCGGACTCGATCGCCTCATGTCGGGCATGGTCGGCTCCGCGCTCGTGGAGGTGACGGGGATTCCCGGAACGGAAGGTGGCACGTGCGAGCCTGGCCGCAAGGAATCCGGCCGGGGCGCAGGCAGTGGCCAGGCCGGCGGCTCTCCACCCCAAGGGCTCGGTGTCCAGTACGGCGCCCAGGGGCGGGAAGTAGAGAGCAGCCGCCGCCAGCAGGGCGGAGGCCAGGACGGAGGCCAGGAGGAAAGGGTTGTCCAACGTCATCGGCCGGTCCCGGAGGCCGATGACCACTCCCAGCTGGGCGGCGAGAAGGGCCAGGAAGAGCACGCTCTGCCACGGCAGGTCCCATGCCTGAGCTGTCAGTGCGGCACTGAGACTGACCACGGTGACGACAGCTGCTGTCAGCAGCAACTGTTGCCAGGCGCCCCCTCCAAGAATGTGCTGGTCCGCGCGACGCGGGGGGGCGATGCATCACACCTGGGGAGGCCGGCTCCGCTCCCATGGCCACGCCGGTCAGCCCGTGGGTCAGGAGGTTGATCCAGAGGATCTGTCCGGCGCGCAGGGGCAGGGGGAGGCCCAGGAGCGGGCCGATCAGCATGACGAGAATCTCCGCCGCACCGCCCGCCATACCGTAGACGAGGAAGCGCCGGATGTTGTCGAAGACCCTGCGTCCCTCTTCGATCGCGGCAACCACGGTCGACAGTTCGTCGTCCGTGAGCACCAGGTCCGCCGCTTGGCGGGCGACTTCGGTGCCCCGGCCGCCCATGGCTATGCCGATGTCGGCTTGGTGGAGGGCCGGACCGTCGTTCACGCCGTCGCCGGTCATCGCGGTGATAGCGCCGCGGGCGCGCCAGGCGGCTACGATGTCGAGCTTCTGTTGCGGATCAGTCCTGGCGAACACCCGCACCGCCGTGAGGTCGGGAACGCGGCCCGCGGCCACGTCCTTTCCGGTGACGACGTGGTCGGCGGTCGCGTTCGGTCCGAGCAGTTCGACGCGGTCGGCCACGGCGCTCGCTGTGGCGGGATGGTCACCGGTGACGAGTATCGGTGTGATGCCCGCGGCCCTGCACGAAGCCAGCGTGGCAGCCGCGTGTGGTTTCGGTGGGTCACTCAATGCCACGAGGCCCAGCAGCCTCAGGCCTGACTCACCGGCTGCGGCCGGCCGGGGCGTCTCCTGACGCAGGCCCGATGCGACAGCCAGCACGCGATAGCCACCCGCCGCGAACCGTGCCGCTTCCGCACGAGCGAGACGTAGCGTCTCCGGGGAGTCGGTGAGGACCGTCGCGGCAAGGACGGCCTCGGGAGCGCCCTTCAGGCATACCAGAACGCCGCCGGAAGGCACCGCGTGGATGGTGGTCATCCTCCTGCGGTGGCTGTCGAACGGTGCTTCCGCGATTCTGGGGTGGGTGGATGCCAGCTCCGTGAGGCCCGGGCACCCCACCTTGATGGCTGCCGTGAGGAGAGCGCCCTCCATGGGGTCGCCGATGGCCTCCCAGCGGCTGTCGGGGGACGCAGAAGACGGGGGCCGTAGGGCGGCGTCGTTGCACAGGGCCGCCGCTGTGAGCACTTCCTTTACCGCATGCCGTGCCGCGGGACCCACAGGCCGACCTTCGGTCAGGACGTCCCCCTCCGGTTCGTAGCCGACCCCGTGGAGTTCGACGGTGGTCAGGGGTGTCCAGACGTGCTGCACGACCATGCGCCCCTCGGTCAGCGTGCCGGTCTTGTCGGTGGCGAGCACGGAGACCGAGCCGAGCGTCTCCACCGCGGGCAGCCGACGCACCAGCGCATGGCGGGCTGCCATACGCCGGGCACCGAGAGCCAGGGCGAGGGTGACGACGGCGGGGAGTGATTCCGGCACCGCGGCGACAGCGAGACTGATGGCGGTCACCGCCATGGTTCCCAGGGGCAGCCCCCGTACGAGTCCCTGTGCGAGAACCAGGGCACACAGGACCAGCGTCACAGCCGCGAGCACACGTCCCAGGGAGGCGAGCCTCAGCTGAAGAGGCGTGGGCCGACGACGGTCGTCGAGAAGGGCGGCGATGCGGCCGAGGGCGGCGGCTCTTCCGGTGGCGGTGACGGTCGCGACCCCCCTGCCACGGACGACGACCGTTCCGGCGTGCAGCGACGCGGCCGCGTCCTTGTCCACGGGTACGGACTCTCCGGTGAGCATGGATTCGTCGACGAGCAGCGCTGCCGCTTCGTCGGTCGCGGCGTCGGCAGCGATGATGTCCCCCTCTGCCAGCAGGAGAACGTCTCCGGGCACGACGGTGGCGGCCGGGACGTCACGGTCCGCATCTTCTCTGCGGACCCGGGCGTGTGGCGCGGAGAGCGCCGACAGGGCCGCCACGGCGTTGTCGGCTCTTATCTCCTGAGCCACACCCACGGTGGTGTTGACCACGATGACGAGTCCGATGACCACGGAATCGACGTGATCACCGATCGCCAGCGTGAGGGCGACGGCTGCGACCAGCACCGTCATCAGCGGGTCCCGGAGCTGTGCGAGCACTCTCGTGTACAGCGGGCGCGTCTTCCGGACGGCGACTTCGTTCCGTCCCACCTCGGCGAGTCGACGGGCAGCCTCGTCCTGGGTGAGTCCCGGCATCCGACGGCGAGGCCCGGTGCCTGTCTCACCCTCCGCAGGAAGCGTCACGGTCGGCTCACAGGGCGGGGACCGTGGTGACGGGGCAGTGGGCCCGGTGCAGGTGCGGGGCGTCATCGACGTGCTGGGTGCCGTGCCGGGGAGGCACCGAGGGGGCGAGGCGAAGGTGAAGTCCACGGAGGCGAGCCTCGTCGGCACGCCGGGCGACGGCCGGATGCCGGTCACCGCGAGGGTCGACACCCACCACGATCTCCTGACGGATCTCTGCGCTGTGCATAGCGTGCTCCGATGCTCGTCTCCGTGGCAATGGGCGCCGCCTGGAGCCTCCCCGGAGGGTGCTCTGCGCACCGAATGCGGTGGCGCTGTTCCAGGTTGCCACTCGGTCTTCTTCTCGAAAGGGGCCGCAGGGGGCAAGCCGGGGCCCGAAGGGCCCATACCCGCGGTCGCCCGCAGCGGAGGAAGCGCGCAGGTGGATCCGATCGGCCTCTGGACGGGACCGTTCGGCCCCTGCGCCTGGTACGGGCGATGTCGGAAGGTGGTATCGGAAGCGCTTTGCACAGTGGGGAGAAGTGGAGGCGCAGCAGGATGCGGCATCTCCGGACAGGTGACCTGATGACGGACGAAGTGGTCACGGTCGAGTGCTCGACGCCATCAGCGGAGGCCGCCGGGCTGCTCGCCCGGCATGCCATCAACGGCGTCCCGGTGGTGGGTGAGGACGACCACGTCGTGGGGATGGTCTCGTCGAGTGATTTGCTCAGTCGTCGGGCCCCCACGGTCGGCGGAGTCATGTCGTCTCCGGCTGTCACCGTCTACGCCGAGCAGACAGTGGCAGAGGCAGCCCGGCTCATGGCCCGGCAAGGCTGCGAGCGGCTCCCCGTCATCGATGACGAGGAGCGCTTGGTCGGCATGGTGACCAGACGTGACCTCCTGGGCTTCTTCCTCCGTCCTGACGCCGAGGTGGAGCTCCGGATCCGGGACGACGTACTCAGCGGTGTCCTGCGCCTTCAGGCCGATGCCGTCCAGGTCCACGTGCTCGACGGTGTTGTGGTCCTGGCCGGCCGACTGCCGCATCGGGGCCTGATCCGTACCGCCCTCGCCCTCACCTCTCGAACGGAAGGAGTCGTCGCCGTCGTGAACCGCATCTCGGTACAGCCCGACGACACGTCTTCGCCGCAGAAGCCGGACGCTGCTTCCTGGCCCACCTGAAATGTGCTCCGGCGCAGGCTTCTCCGAGCACGTGCCCATGAAGGCGATGACCGACAGGAGACAGGAAGACCATGCTGACGATCGAGCAACGCATCACCTCAGTCGTCCCTTCGCTCGTCGAGGAGGCCGTGACCGCGCCGTCCATGCACAACGCGCAACCCTGGAAATTCGCCCACCGCTCCGGAACGCGCCTCCTCTCGCTGTTCGGCGATCCGGATCGTGCGCTGCCCGTCGGCGACCCGGACAACCGTGGTCTGCACATCGGATGCGGGGCGGCGCTGCTGAACCTACGAGTGGCTGCCGCACACCGTGGCTGGACCACCGTTGCCCATCTCCTGCCCGACCGTCGCGACCCGTGGCGTCTCGCCGACATCATGCTGGAGGAGTCCGAAACCACGGATCATCTGCTGGCGGACCTGCACCCTGCCGTGCGGCTCCGGCACACCAGCCGCTGTCCGTTCTCGGACGAGCCGATTCCTCGCGAGATCCTGGACGAGTTGAGCGCGGCCGCACTCCTGGAAGGGGCGCGGCTGATCATTCCCGGAGCCTGGCACGCAGGCGCCGTCCTGGACCTGGTGCACGACGCGGAACTCTACGAATCCGCCAACGCCGCCATGAGGGCCGAAATCGTCACCTGGTCCCGCACGGGCAAGGCCGGGGAGGGCCCGAATACCGAGGGCGTCCCCTCGTACGCTTTCGGCCCGCGCCAGCACGGAGTGACGGCCCCTGTGCGGGACTTCGACGTGCCCCTGGGCTCACAGGACCGGGCGTCCGCCACTTTCGAGGAGCGGTCGCAGATCGCCTTGCTGGGGACGGAGGCAGATCTTGCCGAGGACTGGCTCAGGGCGGGACAGGCCATGGAGCGCGTGCTCCTTCAGGCCACGCTCGACGGACTCGCGACCTCCGTGATCTCGCAGCCGCTGGAATGGCCTGAGCTTCGGCACCTCACACGTGACCCGAACTCCAGGATGGGCTTCGTACAAATGATCCTTCGGTTCGGATACGGTCCGTCGGGCTCGGTCACGCCCAGACGACCGGTCACGGAGGTCCTGGACATCGCCTGACACCGAGCACGCAGCCCCGCTGGTCCAGCGGGGCTGTGTGCTCACTTCCTGGATTTCTGCGGAGGCAGACGAAACCAGTGCTCCCTCCCCGGCGGCACAGCCACTTTTCTGCCCTTTGGAAGCAGCACCACGAGTGCGCCCTGCGGCGAGGGCGGCACAGTGATGCCGATGCGTCCCGGGAGCAGCCGGAGCCGCACCCCGCTGTGGCCCCGGAAGCACAGAGTGAAGGAGAAACGAGGTATTTCTCTGAGTGCCACGGGATCGATGCGCAGGCCCTGCTCCCCGGGTTCCAGCCCGGTGATGCCTCTCTCGACCAGATCAAGTGTTCCCGCCATGGCACCCAGGTGGATGCCCTCACCGGTCGTGCCGCCCTGGATGTCGGTCACATCGCTGAGGAGTGCCTCCGCCACGTACTTCCAGGCGTCCGGGCCCTTCTGACGTGCGAGCACCCAGCCGTGCACCAGGCTGCTGAGTGTCGATCCGTGACTGGTGCGCGGAAGGTAGTAGGCGACAGTCCGGCTCCAGATCTCGTCGTCGATCCGGTAGCCGAGACGGTCGAAGAGAGCGGTCAGTTCGGCGGGACGGAAGAGATGGCCGAGCATGAGAGCATCGGCTTGCTTGGACGCCTGGTAGTTGTTGACCGAGTCGCCCTCCGCCTCCAGGATCCGGTCCAGCCTGCGGATGTCGGGGTAAAGGTGGCGATAGCGCTCCCAGTCGAGTTCCTCCAGATCCCCGTAACCCTCGAACTGGCTCAGCACGCCGTGATGAAAGGGCACGTACAAGCGGCGGGAGACGTCGTCCCAGCGCGCGTGCTCCTCCGTGTCGATCGCCAGTCGCTCCGCGAGCTCCTCGCGCCGGGCATCGGGCAGTACGTCGAAGACCTCCAGGGCCCGGGTAAGGACCCATGCGGCCACCGCGTTGGTGTAGGCGTTGTCGTCGATGCCCGGCCGGTCCGCGCCCGGATACGCGTCGTGGTACTCGTCGGGACCGACGACCCCCCGCAGCCGGTAGCGGCCGCGGCCGGGGTCGAAGGCCGCCGCGCTCGCCCAGTACCGGGCCACCTCCAGCAGGATGTCCGCCCCGGCCGAGTGAAGGAACCCCGGATCACCCGCTGCCTGTGCGTACCGCCAGGCATTGAGTGCCACTGCGGATCCCACATGGCGCTGGAGGTGGGAATGGTCCGGCAGCCACCGGCCGGAAGCGGGGTTGAGGTGCATCGCCTGGGTCTCCTCGCGGCCGGAACCGGCACTCTGCCACGGGTACATGGCTCCACGCGCCCCGGTACGCCGGGCGGCAGCTCGGGCTGCGGGCAGTCGCCGATGCCGGTACATCAGCATCGCTCGGGCCACTTCGGGGAAATGGAGAGTGAGATACGGCAGTACGAAGAGTTCGTCCCAGAACACATGGCCCCGGTACGCCTCTCCGTGCAGCCCACGGGCCGGCACCCCGACGTCGAGCTCCGCCGTATGCGGCGACAGGGTCTGCAGCAGATGGAACAGGTGCAGGCGCAGTATGTGGCCGCTCTGCCCGGGCACGTCCAGCTCAGCCTGGTTCCACATGCGTTGCCAGGCAGACCTGTGCGAGCGGAGCAGTCGGCCGAAGACCGGGGCGTGGGCGAGGCTCTCCAGGGCTGCGGCGAGCGGGTCACCGGCGGGGCGGTCGAGGGAGGTGTGCAGGGCGACCGTCTTGGTGACCGTCACCGAGTTTCCGGGGGAAACCGGGAGAACGAACCGCTGCACGGCAGCCCGCGCGGCGTGGACGTATTCGGCAGGTCGTACTGGGCTGGAGGTCGTGCGGACGGCGAGAGCGAGGTGGACCGCCGATTGGACGGTCCGGCAGGTGAGCCAGGCGACTCCCCCGGGCTCCGCTCCTTTGCGATGCTCGGTGAGATGCTGTCCGTCGAGGTCACCGTATCGCTCCACTCCGGCATTGGTGACGGTGCCGTCGAGAATCGACTCGACCTCGATTCGGCCGCTCCAGCCGTAGGCTCTGAACGCGCTGCGTTGAGCGGCGAGCCAGGGGTTTCCCATATGGACGAACCTCTGGTGGGTGACGCGCAGACCGCGTCCTGCTGCGTCTCGGTAGAGCAGGCGGCGGGTGAGGACTCCGGCTCGTAGGTCCAGATGGGTGGTGGAGCGTCTCAGATCGGCGGAGTCGGGCGTGAGCCATTCCCCGGGTGGTCCGTCTTCGGACAGACAGCGGTAGCGCAGCAGGGTCCAGTTCGGGAGGTTGACCAGGTCTTCGTTCTCGACCGTCCGCCCGGCGACGGTGGATGTGAGGCGGTCGTAGCAGCCGGCCAGGTAGGTGCCCGGGTAGTGCGCGTCGTCGGCCGCGCACTCCGGAGCGCTGCCGCGCGTGGCGAACCTGCCGTTGCCGACGGTACAGAGGGACTCGACCAGCCGTTCCGTGTGCGGATCGTAGGCTGAGTAGTTCCAGCTCCAGGCGTCGTTCACGGCCTTTCCGCCCATGCCTTCACCTCGTCGAGGAGAGCGGTGAGGTCGGGCGTCACGAGGTCCGCGCCCCTGGTACGCAACGCGGCCGACCTGTCGGCGTCCGCCGTCCGGTCCAGCCCGACGACGAGCCCGAAGCCTCCACGACGGGCCGCCGCGACCCCGGCCTCCGCGTCCTCGACGACCGCGGCTTGCGACGGGCGCAGTCCCAGCCGGGAAGCGGCCTCCAGGAACAGTGCGGGGTTCGGCTTGCTGGGAAGCCTGAGCCGTGCGACGTCCCTGCCGTCGACCACGGTGTCGAAGAAGGCGAGAATTCCTGCCGCTTCCAGCAGGGCACCGGCATGCCGTGACGCGGAGGCTGCGGCGCACCGAACTCCCCCGGCGCGAAGGGACCGCAGTACGGGGGCCGCATCGTCGAACACGGGAACGGCCCGGGTCGAGAGCATGTGGGTGAAGGCCTCTTCCTTGCCGGTGGCGACCGCCCAGATGCTGGTGCAGCCGGGTGGGTCGTCCGGTGCGCCCAGTGGCAGCACGATGCCGCGGTCCTCCAGGAAGGCGCGGGCTCCGTCAAGCCGTGCTTTGCCGTCCACGAGGCGTCGGTACTCCGCGTTCGCGTCGAAGGGAGGCTGCCGCGGGTCGCCGGGCCTCAGCTTCCCGATGCAGCGGTCGAACGCGACTTTCCAGGCAGCGGCGTGAAGGGACGCGGAATCGAGCAGTACACCGTCGGTGTCGAAGACGACGCCGTGTGTGCCGGGCGCGACACCGGATCCGGCCCCTGTGCCCGCCTGCCCGGAGGGAGACGCCGGGACGTCAGGAACCGGTGGGTCACCGCGGGGCATGGAGTGCGACCTTCAGGGCTCCGGTGTCCTGCCGCCCGGGAGAACACGTCGTACGCCTCCTCCATCTCCCCCAGTTCGAAACGGTGCGTGACCAACTCGGCCGACGGCAGCCTTCCGTTCGCCAGCATCCGCAGCAGCATGGGAGTCGACGAGGTGTCCACCAGGCCCGTGGTGATGGTGACGTCCTTGATCCAGAGATCTTCCAGATGGAGGGTGGCAGGTTTGCCGTGCACGCCGATGTTGGCGACCCTGCCGCCGGGCCGGACCATCCGGGTGCACGTCTCGAAGGTCTCCGGTACGCCGACCGCTTCCATGACCACGTCGGCCCCCAGGCCGTCCGTCAGATCCGCGACGAGTTGCTGCGGCTCCTCGTCGGCACGGACGGTGGCTTCGGCACCGAGGGACCGGGCCGCGTCCAGCCGGGCGTCGGCGAGGTCGACGGCGATGACCCGCTCCGGCGAATAGAGGCGGGAGGTGGCGACGGCGGCCAGGCCGATCGGCCCCGCGCCGACCACGACGACGGTGTCACCCGGGCTGACGCCGCCGTTGCGGACGCCGACCTCGTAAGCGGTCGGAAAGATGTCCGCCAGAAGGACGGCGTCGACGCTGTCGACGGCATTGGGCAGCGGATGGACCGAGAGGTCGGCGAACGGCACGCGCACGTATTCCGCCTGGGTTCCGTCGATGGTGTGCCCGAGCACCCAGCCACCTCCGCCCCGGCACTGTCCGTAGCGGGCCTCCCGGCAGAAGCGGCACCTCCCGCAGGCGGAGATGCAGGAGACCAGCACCCGGTCCCCCGGCCGTACGGTGCGCACGTCACCGCCGGCCTCCACCACCGTGCCCACCGCTTCGTGGCCCAGTACCCGCCCCGGGGTCACCTCGGGTACATCACCCTTGACTATGTGCAGGTCGGTGCCGCAGATGGTGACCGCGTCGACGCGCACGATGACATCTGCGGCGTCCTCGATGCCCGGGTCGGGAACATCCCGCCATGTGGTGCGGCCTGGCTCCTGGAAGACGAGCGCCTTCATGACATGGCCTTTTTCCTGTCCGTAGTCCCGCGAGATTCGCCACCAGACTGACTCCACGGACCAGTGCTCCGCATGGGCCGGTCGGTCCCCATGAGGGCCCCCGGCGGGCCCCTGCCGATCGGGGGAACCGGTGGGAAAGTGGGAGTGCGCCCGCATCAACGGCAAGGGGGTACTTCATGTCCCGGCCGACACCGCCGCCGGTCCTCCCGGCCTCCCGTGCGGCTCTGCTCACGTTCCTCGGCGCCACGGGGACCGTGACCGGCAGCAAGTTCCTGGTCGAGAGCGACCACACCCGCATCCTGGTGGACTGCGGCCTCTTCCAGGGTTTCGCCGATCTGCGGCGCCGCAACTGGGAGAAGTTCGCCAGGCCCCCCACCGACCTCCACGCCGTCGTGGTCACCCACGCGCACGTGGATCACTGCGGGTATCTCCCCCGCCTGGTCCGGCAGGGCTTCCGCGGCCCGATCCTCATGAGCGCCGACACGGCGCGGCTCGCCGAGATCGTCCTACGGGACAGTGCACGGCTCCAGATGGAATCGGCCCAGCACGCGAACACCCACGGCTGGTCCAAGCACCGCCCCGCCAAGCCGCTGTACGACGACGCCGACGTGGAGAAGACGCTGAGCTTCTTCGACCCCGTGCCGGTCGGCAGCGAGGTCGAGATCATGGCGGGCACCCGGCTGACACTGCGTCGCGCAGGCCACATCCTTGGCTCCGCCTGGGCCCGTCTCACCCTGGAGGACGGTCACACACTGGCGGTGTCCGGCGACCTGGGTCGCCCGGGTCACCCGCTGCTGCTTCCCCCGGAACCGTTCTCGGGTGCCGACGTACTGCTGGTGGAAAGCACCTACGGCGACCGTCGCCACGCCCCGGCCGAGAGCCGCGCCGCCTTCGCCTCCACGATCGGACGCACCCTCGCGCGAGGCGGCACCGTGGTCATCCCGGCCTTCGCCATCGACCGGACCGAGGTCGTCCTCCACGAACTGGTCGAGCTGCGCGTCGCCGGCGTCCTGCCCGCATCGGTACCCGTGTACGTCGACAGCCCCATGGCCCTCGCAGCCCTGGACGTCTACCGGCAAGCGGTGCGTGACCGGTCACCGGAGCTCAGGCCGGACATCCTGGACCAGGGCGCGGGAGCCCTGAGTCCCGACCCGTTCCTGGCGGCCCGGACGGTCCAGGAGTCCATCGCGATCAACAGTACGCACGGGCCGTGCGTCATCGTCTCCTCAGCCGGGATGGCCACCGGCGGCCGGGTCCTGCACCACCTGCGCCGGCTGCTGCCCGACCCGCGGAACACCGTCGTCGTCGTCGGCTTCGCCGCGGCCGGAACTCGCGCCAGAGACCTTGTGGACGGTGCCCCCGCTCTCAAGATGTTCGGTGAGTACATCCCCGTCCGCGCTGAGGTGGCCGATGTTCCACACTTCTCGGCGCACGCCGACGGGAGTCAGATCCTCGACTGGCTGCGCGGCGCCCCGCCCCCGCACACGACGTACGTGGTGCACGGCGAGCCGTCGGCGGCTGCGACGCTACGCACCCGCATCTCCGACGAGCTCGGCTGGACGGCCGTCGTCCCACGCTCGGGAGAAGCCGTGCTGGTCCGATGACCGGTTCCGAGAAACGGCCCCGGCCTCACGCATGCACGCCGCCGACCCGCTGCCGAAGGAGGAGTTCCACGAGCGGCGTCCCGGCCTCGTGGAGCAGATGCGCCGTCCGGACGCGACGGCCAAGGCAGCGTCCTTGTCCGCCGAGGACCTGATGGCCCGGCCGGCCCTGACCATCGGCCCGGACGCACCGCTGCCGCAGGCCGCCCGACTGATGGCGACCCGCGGAGTGAAGCGCCTGCCGGTCGTCGAGGGGGGCGTCCTCAAAGGCGTCGTCAGCAGGTCGGACCTGCTCAAAGTCTTCCTCAGGCCTGATGCCGAGCTCGCCGAGGAGGTACGGGAGCAGGTGGTCGCGCGGCTCTTCCCTGTGTCTCGGGAGAAAGTGACCGTTCAGGTCGATACGGGCGTTGTGACGATGTCGGGTGTGGTGAGGGAAGCAGGCCTGCTCCCGGTGGCAACCCGTCTGGCACGGGCTGTCGAAGGAGTGGTCGACGTACGGTGCGAGCTGACCGCTTCCGAAACCGGATAACCGGCACCCGAGCCGCCGTGCACGCCGCTCGTGGACGGCGCATGCTCGAAGTATGTCCCGGGTGACCACGACAGATCTGTACGAGGTCACGATGGCACTGTCCTATGTGCGTGAAGGCATGCGGGCACCTGCCACGTTCAGCCTCTTCGCGAGACGTCTGCCCCCCGGACGGGGATTCCTCGTCGCGGCGGGACTCGAACCCACACTCGACTACCTCTCCGGGTGGCGGGTCGAGAAGTCGGACACGGATGAGTTCGCTCAGGTACTGCACCTGCCGCCCGAGGATCTCGCACCGCTGCGAGGACTGGCTTTCGACGGCCAGGTCCGTGCTGTTCCCGAGGGGCGGCTGGTCTTCGCCGGAGAGCCCTTGCTGGAGGTCACAGCCCCGCTGCCCCAGGCCCAGTTGGTGGAGACGTACCTCTTGTCGTTGATCTGCCATCAGACAGCGGTCGCTGCCAAGGCCGGACGGTGCGTCCTCGCGGCAGCGGGGCGTCCACTCGTCGATTTCTCCCTGCGCCGGTGCCACGGCCCGGAAGCGGGCTCCCAGGCCGCCCGGCTGTGCGCCGTGGTGGGCTTCGCGGGTACGAGCAACGTCGCCACCGCGGCCCGGTACGGCATCGACGCGTCCGGCACGATGGCCCACTCGTACATTGAGTGCTTCCCTTCCGAGGAACAGGCCTTCCAGGCCTTCGCCCGGACGCACCGAGGGCCCCTGACGTTCCTGGTCGACACGTACGACACCGACCGGGGAGTCGCCATTGCCGCCCAGGTGCTTTCCGACCTGGCGCGCGGCCCGGGGTGCGGCATCCGGCTGGACAGCGGCGATCTCGGGCTCCTGGCCTACCGGGCCCGCGAGACGCTCGACGCGGCCGGGCTGCGTGACGTGCGGATCATCGCGAGCGGAGGGCTGGACGAGTACGCGGTCGACGCCCTGGTGCGCGACGGAGCGCCCATCGACGTCTTCGCCCTGGGCACACGCGTCGGCGTCGCCGCCGACGCGCCCTATCTCGATGCGGCGTACAAGCTGGTCGAGTACGACGGCACACCGGTCATGAAGCTCTCCTCGGCCAAGGTCACCGCTCCCGCGCCCAAGCAGGTCTTCCGTGGACCGGGAGTCCGGGACGTGATCGGCCTGGAAACCGAAGAACCACCCGAGGGAACGGAGCCACTGCTGCGGACGGTCATGCGTGATGGGTTGCGGACCGGCCCGCCCGATGATCTCGGCACGGCTCGTGCACGGTTCGAAGCGGACCTCGGTGAACTGCCGCCGGACGCCCGGCGCATCGAGGGGCCCGTGCCGCCGACCCCCCGGCATTCGGCACGGCTGGAGAAGGTCACCGCACAGGTGCGGGAGCGGCTGGCATCACGGGGGTCTCATGGCCGACCGGAGGAGCGGACCGGGCCGACCCGCTCTGCCGATCCCGCGTCCGGCTGACTGTGACGCCTACGTGCACCTCGCGTCTCGTCCGTTCCCCAGACGAGCATGGGGAAGGTGGCCACGAGCGCAACGACGTCCCACGGCAGCGCAGCCGTGCCGAACAGGTCCTGTAGCGGCGGTGGCACCGTTGTCGCCGGCCACGAGGAGCACCCGGATACCGGCGTCGCGGCAACGGCACACGGCCTCGGCAACCTCCGTACGCAGCGGATCGTGGAGCCCGACCGGTCCAGACGAGTAGTTCCGATGTGTTCAGTGGTCGCATGCGGTCAGCGACCGCAGGACCGAGGCGCCGCTCTTGTGGTTGTGTCAGATGGCCGCGGCCAAGGCGAGGATGCGCTGGGCGACGCGGACGGCGACGCCCTCGAAGGTACGCCCGCCGCGCGGTTCCCGGTCGAGTCGGCCTTTCAGTGTGTCGTTGACCGACTCGATCAGCTGCCGCGCCGACCTCAGCGGGGACTCGCCCTTGCGGCGTCTCTCCCGCTTGAACGGGAGGCGGAGCAACTCCGCTCCTTGGAGAACGCGATCGGCTTCGAACTCCCCGGAGTCGAAGCCCTTGTCCGCGATCAGCCGTAGACCGGGCCTCTCGGCCGCCGGATCGGGCTCGCGGTCCGGCCTTGCGGCCCGTACTTCGCGCTCGTCGATCTTCGGATCGGCCAGGGCCCGGTTTCCAGGCGAACTGCCGGGTCCGGTGCCGTCGAGCCGTTTTGATCACACGGATCGGCTGTGCCGGGAATCCACCGGCCACGATGTGCGCGAGGGGCTGCCGTGCGGTGACGTAACGTGTCCGGCATGTCTGTTGTCGCCACCGTCGCCGTTGTTGCGCTCGCCCTCCTGCACGTCTACATCCTGGTTCTGGAAATGTTCCTGTGGACCGGCCCCCGTGCCAGGGCCGCTTTCGGCACGACAGAGGAGTTCGCGACCTCAACCAAGGCGATGGCCGCCAACCAGGGCCTGTACAACGGATTCCTGGCAGCCGGACTCCTGTGGGGCGCTTTCGCCTCCGACCCCGTCGGCTTCCCGGTACGGATCTTCTTCCTGGCCTGCGTCGCTGTCGCCGGTCTGTACGGCGCCGCGACAGCATCCCGCAAGATCCTCTTCGTGCAGACCGTGCCCGCCCTTGCTGTACTCACCCTGGTACTCCTGTCGCGCTGAGACACATGCCGCCCGCCTCCTTGCTCGCGACAGCCCTGGCACTCGACCGGTCAGGAGGACGAGGCGAGTTGGGATGCGATGTGGTGGGCCCACCGGTGGATGCGTTCCGGGTTCCGGAAGTCACCGCCCGTCCCGTGCCGGACCAGACTGTGGGCGATCCGGCCCGGAGTCTCCGCCGTGAGAGCTCCGCCGAACGTGATGTGCTCCCGTGCACCGAGACGCTGCATCCAGCGGGCAACCCCGCGTACCGGCGCGATGTCCCGCCGTTCAGCCGAATCGTCGACCGGCCCACTGCTGAAGAGCCAGACGGGCAGCTGCCTCAGCTGCCCCGCATGACGTCGGGCGCACCGGCGGGCATCGAGGTGCCAGCGTCCTGCGTAGACAGCGCCACCGAGAATCACGGCGTCATAGCCGCTCATGTCGTCGACACGGTCGGCGGCCATGACTACCGCGTCGAAGCCGTCGGAGCCTAGCGCCTCTGCCAACTCCTCGGCGATCCCCTGTGTGGCTCCGTGCTTGCTTCCGTAGGCGATCAGCACACGTGTGTTGTGCATGTCATTCACCTTGCTCCTGGGTGGACATCCCCGTCTCTCCGAAGGCCCTCGGCGCGCGCCACATGTCCCTTCACCGCGGCGAAGCTGTCCGGAGCCACAGAGATCGAGTCGATGCCGGCCCTCACGAGGAACTCGGTGAAGGCGGGATCGTCACTGGGCCGCTGACCGCACAGACCGACAGAGCGTCCGGCCTCATGGGCTCCGGCCACCAAACGCTGGATGCTGCGCGTGACCGCCGGGTCGTTCTCGTCAAACAGATGGGCGAGTGCTTCCGAGTCCCGGTCGACGCCGAGCGTCAGCTGGGTCAGGTCGTTGCTTCCGATGGAGAAGCCGTCGAACCGTTCGCCGAACTCCCGGACAAGGATGATGTTGGAGGGTATCTCCGCCATGACGTAGACCTCCAGCCCGTTCTGTCCGCGCCTGAGGCCCTGCTCGCCCATCACATCAAGCACCAGGTCGGCCTCGCCGGGCGTCCGGCAGAACGGAATCATGACGACGACGTTGGTGAGACCCAGGTCGTCGCGGACCCGGCGAAGGGCACGGCACTCCAAGGCGAATCCCTCACGGTAGCCATCGCTGTAATAGCGGCTGGCGCCTCGCCAGCCGATCATCGGGTTCGTCTCGTCGGGCTCGAAGGCGCGGCCCCCCCAGCAGCCGCGCGTACTCGTTGGTCTTGAAGTCGCTGGTACGCACCACTACGGGGTCGGGCCAGCGTGATACGGCAATCCGGGCGATACCTTGGGAAAGCCGGTCGACGAAGAACGCCCCCCGATCCGGGTATCCCTCGGTGAGTCGCTCGATGCCGCGGCGGTCATCCGCGTCGAGCTTCTCCGGGTGAAGCAGCGCCATGGGGTGGGCCTTCACCTGATGGGCAACGATGAACTCCAGCCGGGCGAGCCCTACGCCGTCGGCCGGCAGGCGCCACCACCGCAGGGCGGCGGACGGGTCGGCGAGATTGAGCATGATGCGCGTACGCGTCTTCGGGACGGTCGAGAGATCGGTTTCGCGCTCCTCGTAGGGGAGCAGGCCGTCGTAGACGCGTCCGCGATCTCCTTCCGCGCAGGACACCGTGACGTCCCTTGCCTGTCGCAGGACGCGCGTCGCGCTGCCTGTGCCGATGACGGCGGGGACTCCGAGCTCCCGGCTGACGATGGCCGCATGGGACGTGCGTCCGCCGTGATCGGTGATGATCGCCGAGGCGCGCTTCATCACGGGCTCCCAGTCCGGGTCGGTGAGGCCGGTGACCAGGACGCCGCCCTCGGGAAAGGCCGCCCGGGCGACCGGGGCGGTCAGCGGTACGACCGGACCCTGTCCGATCGCCTCACCGACGGCTGTCCCTTCGATCAGTGGCCGCCCGGGGTTCTCCGTCAGTCGGCATTCCCGGATCGCGGTAATGCGTCGGCGGGACTGAACGGTCTCGGGGCGGGCCTGGACGATCGCGAGCTCCCCGGTAACCCCGTCCTTGGCCCATTCCAGGTCCATCGGGCAGCCGTAGTGCTCCTCGACAGCTCCGGCCCAGCCGGCGAGGGTACGGACGTCGTCGTCGCCGAGCACCCGCCGTACGCGTTCGCCCGGGAGCGTGTCCACGGTGCGGGTGAGTCCGGTCTCCGCGTACACGGTCTTGCGCTGTTTGGCGCCCACCCGCACATCGATCAGCGGGTTCAGGGAGGAATCCCCGAGGCTGGGCTTGAAGACGGTGTACTCGTCGGGGTCCACCTGTCCGCTCACCACCGTCTCGCCGAGTCCCCATGCCGCGCTGACCACGATCACGTCGGGGAACCCGGTCTCGGGGTCCAAGGTGAAGATCACTCCCGCGCCGGCCCGATCCGCGCGGACCATGACCTGCACACCCACCGACAGCGCGACGGACAAGTGGTCGAAGCCCATGCGTTCCCGGTAGTCGATGGCCCGGTCGGTGAAGAGCGAGGCGAAACAGCGATGGCAGGATTCGAGCAGTTGTTCAGGTCCACGCACATTGAGGTACGTGTCCTGCTGACCGGCGAAACTGGCCTCGGGCAGGTCCTCGGCGGTGGCACTGCTGCGCACGGCGACGGGGGGATTCTCGCCACCCGTGCGGCGAGCGAGATCCTCGTAGGCGGTGACGATTTCGCCCGGGAGCGATGTGGGCAGTGGTTCGCGGAGTATCAGCACGCGGATGGCCCGACCCACTTTCTCCAGCGGGGCGCCGCCGTGCAGACGCGCGATCTGATCCTCGATGGAGGCACGCAAGCCGTGCGCGGCCAGTAGTTCCTCGTACGCCTGAGCAGTCGTGGCGAATCCCGGTGGGATGCGCACACCTGCGGCGCCGAGGTGTGCGGTCAGCTCACCGAGCGAGGCGTTCTTCCCGCCCACGCTCCCGATGTCCTGTCGGCCGAGCTCTGTGAACGGAATGACGTGGCGCCGAGATGCCATGGCGGTCTCCGTAGGTTCGCGTAAGCGGTCAGCGAGGCGAAAGCGCCCGAAGGGGGCGTGCGCGGGCTCTGGGCCTGCCCCGCAGGTGCAGATTCACTCTTGATTGCCCGTGCCCCGTACTCAGGGGGACGGTCTCGACGGGGCAGTGCCCGTGATGCAGAACGGTATGACTGACCCGGCCGAGCGCCGGTCCGAGTCCGAGCAGGTGTCGTCGGCTGCCCGGAACCATGAGATCTGTGTGCTTCGAGGACTCCCGGGACGCTGGTCCCCGTCTCGACGTGGTGGGTGACCGTGAGGTCGGGATAGACCTCCCGAATCCGCACGGCCATCGCCGACACCTCGTGCACCTGCTGCCCGGCAACTTCGCCGAGGCTGTCGGGCATGGTGGTGCCGCGCCGACCTGAGCCAGCACGTTGCGGGCGCTCAGCAGCCGAAGCGAGGCCTTGCGGATCCGCGCCTCGGCGGCTGCCGGCATCGGCCAGTCGAGGTCGGACGCGCCGTGCACCGCCGCCGTGATCACACCGGTCACGGGCCGGTCGGGCTCGCCCCTCACGACGATCTCGCGTATCGCCTGGACAGCTTCCACACCCACGTAGAGCATCCGGTGATCGGTGCCAGCGGCATGGACGACGTGGAGGGGCCGACCGCGACGATCCGCTTGCCCCGCAGCCCACAGCGCCGCCGAGCGCGCCGGGGCCGACGCGTCCACACCGGCAACGACGGCACCGAGTCCGGCAGGGTCGGGAGTGGTGCCGGTCATGGCTCCTCCTCGGGGCGGTCCAGAGACTCGCACAAGCCACGGTTCCACCGCCGCGCGCGGTCGGCATGGGCCGTTCGGTCCCGATCGAGACCTGTCGGCCCTCCCCTCGCCTCCATGGCGGCGGGACGCTGGATGCAGGGTTCCGCCCCAGGAGCCCCGCACACCGAGGAGGCGCTGTGTCATGACGCGTCACGTCACTGTCGGCCTGGACGAGTCCCCCGAAGGCCTCGCGGCAGTCCGGTGGGCCGCGCCCGAGGCCGCACTGCGCGGTGTCCCGTTGCGCCTCGTGCACGTGGAGGAGTGGCCGGTCACTCCGGAGATCCCGCAGCCCTTCACGCAGTCACTCGTCGAACGGTACGAAGCTCTGCTGCGGGACACCGCGGACCGGGCCCGCCGGGATCACCCCGGCCTGGAGGTGACCACGGAACTGGTTCAGGGCCGGGCCATCGACGAGTTGACGCGCGCCGCGAACGAGGCCGAGGTCACCGCTCTCGGTTCACGGGGACTCGGAAGACTCCTCGGCTTCCTCATCGGCTCGGTGTCACTGGGCGTCGTAGCCAAGACGCGGAGCCCGGTGGTTCTCGTGCGTCCCCAGGAGAGCGACGCCACTGCCTCTACCTCCGAGGAACCCTCGGACGGCCGACCCGGGATCGTCCTGGGCCTTGATGTATCCCACCCCTGCGACCCTCTGCTCGCCTTCGCCTTCGAACAAGCGGCCCGCACAAGCGCGGCTCTGCAGGTCGTACACAGCTGGTCGCTTCCCGCGACCTACACGTATGCGGCGATCCTCGACCCCGACGTCGGCAGTGGACTCGGTCAGCACGCCCCCCCAAGCACTCACCGACATGCTGCGCCCCTGGCGGGCCGGATTCCCTCAGGTCGACGTCACGGAGACGGCAGTCATGACCCCGCCGGCCAGCGAGCTCGTCCAGGCGTCCCAGGGAGCCGATCTCGTCGTCGTAGGGCGACGCAGCAGCAGACCTGTGGGGCCCCATGTCGGCCACGTCACCCACGCCGTGATTCACCACAGCTCCGCACCGGTCGCCGTAGTCCCCTACGAGTGACGTCAGCCGTAGGGGAACCTTCGTAACTGCGGGCCTGGTGCTGCGCCCCTCGTTGAGGGCACAGCACCAGGCCCTCACAAGCCGCATCAGCCAGCGTCGTCCGGGGCGTCGGGAACAACAATCTTCCGCCCGGTGACTCGCCGGGCCCTGAGGAGCATGACGTGCTCACGCTCCTCACCTGCCCAGGGAGTCGAGTAAGCCATTTCCCTGAGCCGCCGGGCGGCCTCTTCGTCCGCCACCGAACACACGGTTCCGACGATCAACACGCTCCAGCCTTTACTGAAGGCGTCATCGATGTGGTCGGCCTCGAAGGCGATCTCCGTGTCGGCAGCAGCGGCGAGCGGGGAAGCGCTTCCCGTACTGAACATGACCTCGCCGTCCAGCACCTGGTAGTTGACCGGCAGCACGACCGGTCCGTCCCCCAGCGTCAGGGCGACCCGTCCTACGCCGTGGTCTCCCAGCAGCGTCCAGCACGTTGCCTGGTCGAGTTCGACCATCCGGGCCCTACGGGCTCCGCGGCCGAAGCCGGGCGGCAGGTCACTCGTACTTCCCGACAGTTCCTGAACCGTGGTCTCCAGCGCGTCGGCCAGCCGGAGCAGGAAGCCGATGCCCGGTGTGGCGGGCTGTTCCTCGACGTATTCGATGTAGCCGGGCGCGGCTCCTGCCCGCAGCGCTACGTCCTGCCGGGACAGTCCGAGCTGCAGGCGGCGTGCCGCAATGCGTCGGCCCAGGTCGCCTTTGGCCGGAGGCGGTGCTGAAGACATCGCTGGCTCCTTGCTCATCGTCTTCTCCCACCGGGGCGGGTCATGCGGTCACGCCAGCCAGAACCGGGAGCAGACGCAGCGCGGGTGCCGCCCCGGTGCCGGGACTCAGACATCGCTCGCCGCAGCATCCTTGACGCGCTGAGGCACGATGACGACGGGGCACGCGGCGTGGTGCAGCGCTCGGTGGGCCACCCTGCCGAGCTCCAGGCCGATGAAGCTCCCGTGGCGTCGTGCTCCGACGACCAGCAGGTCGGCGGCGGCCGACCGCTCGACCAGGATCTTGGCAGCCGCCCCCTCCGGGGTGGCCCTGCTCACCCGGACATCCGGGTACTCCCGGGCCGGTCCTTCGAGTGCCTTGTCGAGAAGCGCGGCGGCACGCGCCTCCGCCGAGTGTGCCGGATCGCCCGTGATGAGCGGGTGTTCGGCGGGCCTCGGGGTCGGTTGGCGCCAGGCGCTGAGAGCGCTGAGGGCGCAGCCGCGAGCGGCGGCCTCACGGAAGGCGAAGCGCACCGCAGGAGCCTCGACGTCCCTGCCGCCCACCCCCAGGAGGATGCGTTGGTGCCGGTAGGTGAGCGCTACGTCATCCCCACGTACCACGACCACGGGGCACACACTGCGGGCCGCCACGACGAGGCTCACCGAGCCCAGGAGCACGGACGCCAACCGCCCGCGCCCCCGTGATCCCACGACGACCGCCGAGGCCGAGGCACCCTCTCTCAGTAGGGCGCTGGTCGCGTCCTCGGCGAGTACTTCGGTGGAGACGGCAAGATCGGGCACGCGAAGCCGTGCACGCTCGGCAGCGGCGCCGAGGATGTTCTCGGCGAGGATCCGACCCGCCGGCCGCTCCAGCCCGCCCGGCGGTACCGTTCCCTCGTACCGCTCCCAGAGCGAGGCGTACACCAGCCTCAGCGGGGTCGCATGACGCGCGGCCTCGTCAGCGGCCCAGTCCACTGCTTGGAGACTGGATTCAGAGCCGTCGACCCCGACAACCACCGGCGCTTGCATCATGCCCACCACCCTTCTTCGAAGGATCGACTGCCCCCAGGCTGGCACCGGCCACGATGCCGGGCCAGGGCCGGTCGGTCCCCACCTCTCTCCGACCGACCCACGAGCGGTACGGCGGGCGTGCTGTGGGCTGATGAGAGAAGGGGCGCCACTCCTCGGCAGACACTCCTCGGCAGACGGGACTGAACCGACATGACAAGGCCGGCCCACGTGCTGTCCCTCTTCGACTCATTCATTTCCAGGAACCGTCGGCTCCTGGACATGTCTTCCGCGCACCGGACAGTCCAGGCCGCCGTTCTGCACAGCATCTCCTCGCCCGGACAGCCGACGAGCTCCGCAGGACATTTCCCGCCCTGGACATCAGCATCCGTTCAGTGGACGGCAGACCGATCGACGTACTGTCCGAGTCCGCTGCGGTCTCGGACATGATCGTCCTTGGTTCCCGTGCGCTCGGGCCGGTCATGGGCTTCGTCCTCGGCTCCGTGAGCATGGCGGTCATCGGCGCCGCGAACTGCCCGGTTGTGTCGGTGCGGGCCAGGAACGACTCCCCGTCCGGTCGGTGAGACGACCCATACGGCGACCTGGTAATGGGCGTCGACGTACGCCAACCGTGTGAGGCGACGCCCCGAGCAAGCATGCCGCTCCCTTCGCGTCGTGCTCGGTCAGCGCCTGCGCAGTGCCGCGAGAGTGTTGTCGAGGTCGGCCGCGCCGGGGCGGTTGCGGGGGAGCTTGGCGAGCATCGCGGCCATGCCGCAGGTGTTGGTGAGGGCGGAGAAGACCAGTCCGGCGGAGATGCCTGCCGAGAGGATCTGGAACGCGGGGTGGATGAGGAGACCGAGGAGCAGGCCGAGGAGGACGACGGTTCCGGCGGTGAGGCGGACCTGCCGCTCCATGCCCCAGGTCGCGGGGGTCCCTTGGGGACGGTGCAGGTCGTGACCGTCGGCCGTCCAGGCGCTGGTGCCGCCACTGAGGGTGGCGGCGGTGATGTTGTTCTCGGCGAGGATGCGACAGGCGTTCTCCGAGCGGGCCCCGGACGCGCAGACGATCAGAACGTCACCACGGTCGGCGGCGTGTCGAATGTCGGCGAGTGCCCGCTGAATCCGGTCCAGGGGGATGTTGAGGGAACCGGGGAGATGGCCGCCGCCGTACTCACCGGGGGTACGGACGTCGATGACGATCAGCTCGTGGAGGCGGTCGCGAGTCTCGTGGATGGTGAGGGAGGCGGGCGTGGGCATGGCGGGTGTCATCCTTTTCTGGCTGTGGGGTCCCCACCAAGGGGGAGTACATTACCCCTGGGGGTATCTCATGAGGAGTGATGATGGAACTTGATCTGGCGGGAGCGGAGCTCAAGGCGGTCCTGAACCGGCTGCGCCGGGCACAGGGGCAGATCGCCGGGGTGATCCGGATGATCGAGGAGGGGCGGGACTGCGAGGAGGTCGTGACACAGCTGGCGGCGGCGTCGCGAGCGCTGGACCGGGCCGGGTTCGCGATCATCGCCACCGGGCTCCAGCAGTGCCTCACCGAGATGGAGGACGGCCGGCGTTCCGGTGAGTCCCGGGACGAGATGCGCGCCCGGCTGGAGAAGCTCTTCCTCTCGCTCGCCTGACGCCGGTGGCGGCCCTCGTGTTCAGGCGATCACGTCGATGGCCATGAAAGCCGCCACCGCGAGAAGCGTGAACGCGAAGATTCGCTGCAGAGCGGCACCGGCGACCTTCGCCGCCAGCCGTTTGCCGTCCCAGGCCCCGAGGATCGCCGCTCCCGCGAACGGGGCGATCACCTCCCATCGCAGGTCGCCACCGGTTCCCGAGCGGGCGCCGAGGGCGGCGAGGGAATTGACGGTGATGACAAGGAGGCTGGTGCCCACGGCCCGGCTCATCTGCAGACCGAGGACTCCGACGAGGGCGGGCACGGCAAGGAATCCACCCCCCACACCGAGGAATCCCGTCACGGCGCCGAGCCCGGCACCGGCTCCGGCCGCCTTCGCGGGCCGCACCCCCTCCGTCGACTCGGCGGCGGAGGGCCGTAGCATCCGCAGCGCCGCCAGGGCGGCGATCACCGCGAACGCCGCGGTAAGAGCCGTTCCGGGCACATGGCCGGCGATCGCTCCGGCGAGGAAGGCCGGCACAACTCCCGCCGCCGCGAACAATGTCCCGGCCTTCCAGGCGACATGACCGTCTCTCGCGTGTGCGTAGAGGGCAGTGGCCGATGTGGCGGTGACGATGATCAGACTGGCCGTGGTGGCCGAGGCCGCCGAGAAGCCGAGCAGGTAGATCAGTGCCGGAACCGCCAGAACGCTGCCACCGCCGCCGAGCGCACCGAGCGCCAGCCCGATCAGGGTGCCGGCGGCCAGGGCGAGAACCAAGGTGCTCACGCTATCGAGCCGCCCTCACCGCGCTCATCGATCACCGGCAACCCTGCGGCGGCCCACGCGATCATGCCGCCCTTGACGTCCACCGCGTCCGCTCCCCGCTCGGCCAGGAGCTTCACAGCCTGCTGCGAGCGGTGCCCGCTGCGACAGATCACCACCAAGGGCCGTCTCCGCGCTGCCACCGGAATCGTCGCACCTGCGGCCAGGTCGGTGAGAGGCGCGTGCACCGCACCGGGAGCATGGCCGGTTCGCCACTCGGGCTCTTCCCGGACATCCAGCAGAACACCATCGGGGCAGCTCCCCGCAGTACGGGACCGCGCCTCGTTGACGGACAGGCGCTGTCCACTTCCACCGTGGAGGAACATCGACGACGTCGCCTTTCTTGTTGCTTGTCCTAGCTGATCAAGTTCACTTCGACCGGGCCTTCGCCGGTTCAGCCGGTGACGATGGTCAGCCCGGCCTCGGCGGCGGCGGCGAAGCCGTCGTCCACGGCGACCACGTCCCGCCCGGCCGCGTCCAGCAGCGACGCGGCGATGCCCGCGCGCATGCCGCCGGCGCAGTGCACCCAGACCGTGCCGTCGGGCACGTCGTCGATCCGGCGGTGGATCTGGTGGATGGGGATGTGGACCGAGCCCTCGATCCAGCCCTCCGCACGTTCGGATGAGCGGCGTACGTCCAGCACGACGATCCGGCCCCTTCCCTGACCGGCCAGTTCGGCGAACGTGGCACGGGGAAAGGACGCGGCGCTCTCGCCGGCGCGAAGCCAGTCCGCGGGACCGCCGGTCGCGGCGGAGGCCGGCCGGTCGATGCCGACGCGCACCAGCTCCCGCTGGGCCGCTGCGAGCTGCTCGGCCGACTCGGCGAGCAGGGTCACCGGCTTGCCCCAGGGGATCAGCCAGGCGAGGTACGTGGCGAGCTTGCCGTCCGCCTCGAAGTTGAACGACCCCGCGACATGCCCCTCGGCGAAAGCGATGCGGTTGCGTAGATCCACCACCCACTCCCCCGCCGTGAGTCGCCCGGCGATGTCGTCGGGATCGGCGAAGGCCGGAGGGGTCAGGTCCACCGGGGCCGGGCCGGCCGCGTTGGCAGGCCCCATGTGCGCGTAGTAGGCGGGTACGTCCTCCAGTCCCGCCAGCAACTCGGCGACGAAGGTGTCCACATCGATGGTGAGGGCAGGGTTGGCGGTCTTCTCCTTTCCGATCGTGGTCGATTCCCCGTCGGCCTGAGCGGATGAGCAGAAGCTGCCGAATCCGTGGGTGGGCAGCACCTCGGTCTCGTCGGGCAGTGCGTCCGCGAGGCGGCGGGCGGAGGCGTGCTGCGCGCGGGCCAGTCGCTCGGTGAGGCGCGGCTCCACGAGATCGGGCCGTCCCACGGTACCGATGAGGAGGGAGCCACCGGTGAACGCGGCAACGGGCCGACCCGCCTCACTCAGCACGTACGACGTGTGGTGCGGCGTGTGCCCGGGCGTCGCTACCGCCGTCAGAGTCAGTTCCGCGTCGATGATGACGGTGTCGCCGTCGGACACGGCGGTCCGGGCGAATGACACGTGCGCGTCGGCCGGAACGAGGTAGGCGGCCCCGGTGATGCGGGCCAGCTCAAGACCGCCGGTCACGTAGTCATTGTGGATGTGCGTCTCGACCACATGGGTAATCGCCACACCCCGCCGGGCAGCAGCCGCCAGCACCCGATCGATGTCACGGGGCGGATCCACGACAACCGCCGTCCGACGGCCGCCGGCGAGGTAGCTGCGGTTGCCCAAACCCTCCAGCTCGATGGCTTCAACGAAGAACACGGAAAGTCTCCTTCCGACGGAAAAAAATTACCCCGGGGGGTATGCCATTCACCGTAGCACTCTTACCCCCGGGGGTATATTTCGAAGTGTGGCGACCGCCACGCGCGAACCGCGCCCGTCGGGCATTCCGATGACGTGAGAACGAGGTGGAGATCCATGACCTACGACCGCACCGTGAGCGTCGACGGCACGTTCGAAGAAACCGTGCAGGCTGTCCGTCAGGCCCTGGCCGACCAGGGCTTCGGCATCCTCACGGAGATCGACGTACAAGCCACGCTCAAGGCCAAGCTCGGACACGACATGGAGCCGTACCTGATCCTGGGCGCCTGCAACCCCTCCCTGGCGCACCGGGCGCTGGAGCTGGACCGGACGATCGGGCTTCTCCTGCCCTGCAACATCGTGGTCCGGAAGGACGGCGGCCGAGTACTCGTGCAGGCGATCGACCCGGCGACCCTGGTCTCTCTCACGAGGATCGAGGACATGGGCCCCGTGGCCGACGAAGTCGCCCTGCGCTTGGACGCGGCCCTCGCTTCCGTCACGACATCACGCTCATGACCGAGTCACCGGAACGCCGACCGGTCACACGCCCGCCCGGGTCCGCAGTCGATGCGGCCTCCGAAGGATCACCCGCCGGGGCACGACGAACCCCGTCCACGCCGACTGCGTGACGTCCGCTCGCCGCTTCGGCACACAGCCAGGCATGCAGCTGGCCGCTCTTGCTCCCCGTCCTGGCCGCGCGTCCCGGCCGTCACGAAGTCGTACACACCCATCATCCCGACAGCGTCGATCATGGGCAGGGCCTGGCTACGGTCCTCGCCGCCCGGCCTGCGGCCTGGATCGTGAAACTGGCCGCGGCATGACCGGAGTCACGCCTCGTGCCCCGTTGGGTCCGAGCCGGCCCTGCCGCACCCCGACCAGGCCGATCATGACGAGGGAGGACTCGCCGCGTGCGATGAGTGCGGTACCGCCCCTCAGCCGACCCCGGCGCCCCGCACCCTCCCGTCGTGCGGCGGAGATGCGCGCGGCCTCGACGAGCGCTGCGACGATCAGTCTCATGCCGAGTACCCGTAGCAGCAGTTGCTCGGCGTCCGGACGCAGATGCAGCAGCAGCCGTCCGAGATGGTGTCCCCACCAGTACGACACGGCGAGCGCGGCCAGGACCACGCCGAGGGCGAGCAGGACTCCCAGTAGTGCCTGCCGCCAGGTACCGCCGGCGGCGACGACCGCGAGCAGCGGGAGGAAGGCGGCCATCGCGAAGTCTTCCAGCACCAGCACCGACAGCACGGCCGGCGTTTCCCGGTTGCCCAACGATTTCAGCCGGTGCCGACCAGCCCGCTTCTGCGCCGGCCGAAGAGCCTCGTCGCCCGCGCTCACCGCCGTACGCGCGGCATCCCCAACCCGATCCAGGAGATGATCTCGCGCTGGATCTCGTTGTTGCCGCCGCCGAAGGTGAAGATCACCGCTGACCGGTAGCCCCGTTCCAGCTCCCCGTGGAGGACCGCTCCGGCGGAGCCCTCCTTCAGGGGGCCCGCCGAGCCGACGATCTCCATCAGCCAGGCGTAGGCGTCGCGGCGGGCCTCGGAGCCGTAGACCTTGACGGCGGAGGCGTCCTGGGGGGTGAGGGTGGCGTCCTGGAGGGCGGTGACCATCTGCCAGTTGAGCAGCTTCATCGCGTCCAGGCGGGTGTGGGTGCGGGCGAGGAGGGCGCGCACCCAGCCGAGGTCGATGACCCGGCGGCCGTCGGCGAGCTTGGTGTCGGCGGCCCAGCGCTGGACGTTGCGCAGGGCGCGGACCGCCATCGTGCCGTGGGCGGCCAGGGTGACGCGTTCGTGGTTGAGCTGGTTGGTGATGAGCCGCCAGCCCTTGTTCTCCTCGCCGACGCGGTGGGTGAGGGGGACGCGTACGTTCTCGTAGTAGCTGGCCGTCGTGTCGTGCGAGGCGAGGGTGTTGATCAGGGTGCAGGAGTAGCCGGGGTCGCTCGTGGGGACCAGGAGCATGGTGATGCCCTTGTGGGGCGGGGCGGCGGGGTCGGTGCGGACGGCTAGCCAGACCCAGTCGGCGGTGTCGCCGTTGGTGGTCCAGATCTTCTGGCCGTTGACGAGGTAGGTGTCGCCCTCGCGGACCGCGCGGGTCTTGAGGGCGGCGAGGTCGGTGCCCGCGTCCGGTTCGCTGTAGCCGATCGCGAAGTCGATCTCCCCGGCGAGTATCCCGGGCAGGAAGCGGGCCTTCTGCTCGTCGGTGCCGAACTGCATGATCGTGGGGCCGACGGTGTTCAGGGCCATCAGCGGCAGCGGGACGCCGGCCTGGGCGGCCTCGTCGAAGAAGATGAACTGTTCCATCGGGGTCAGTCCCCGGCCCCCGTACTCCTTCGGCCAGCCGACCCCCAGCCAGCCGTCGGCTCCCAGCCTGCGGACGGTCTCGCGGTAGAAGCGTTTCTGGGCCTCGGGTTCCGCATAGCGTGCGTAGGCGTTGTCGGGCACCAGGGTCGCGAAGTACGTACGCAGTTCGGCACGCAACTGCTGCTGCTCAAGCGTGTATTCGAGGTGCACGGCCCCTCCGGAGTCTCGCTTCCGCGTCGCGCGTGTACGGCGGCGCACACAGTAGAACGTGTTGCAAGAATCCGGAAGGGGCCGGGACGCGGGGGTTCGGCGTCAGCGCTTGACGGCGCGCAGGACCACGAACTTCGGGTCGCCCGCGACCGTGGTGCAGTTGCCGAAGATCCGGCGCAGGTGGGTGTGGTACGAGAGGTGCCGGTTGCCGACGACCCAGAGCTCGCCGCCCTGCCGCAGCGCGGTGCGCGCGCCGGCGAACATCGTGCGGGCCGTGGCGTCGGTGGTCGCCAGGTGGGAGTGGAACGGCGGGTTGTTCAGCACCAGGTCCACGCTGCCCGGGGCGAGCCCGTCGAGCCCGTCGCCGACCAGGAAGTCGGCCTTCGCGCCGTCCGGGGCACCCGCCCGGAAGGTCTCCTCGGCGGAGGCCACGGCCCCGTAGGACTCGTCGACGAAGGTGACGTGCGCCTCGGGGTTGGCGATCGCGGCGGAGAGCCCGAGGACGCCGTTGCCGCAGCCCAGGTCGGCGACCCGGACGGGCCCGTTGCGGGTGGGCAGGTGCTTCAGGAAGAAGCGCGTGCCGATGTCGAGGCGCTCGGCGCAGAAGATCCCGGCGTGGTTGACGGCGGTCCGGCCGGAGGCGGGGCCCACGTCGGCGGGCAGCTCGTAGCGGTACGGCCAGGGGCTCGGCGTACGCGGCAGCCCGGCGTCCGGCGTGCAGAAGATGAGCCGCGCCTTGCGCACCGCGAGGGAGGTGCGGGTCGGGCCGATGATCCGCTCGAAGAGCTTGAGCGTGGAGGTGTGGATCTCCTTGACCATGCCGGTGCCGATGACCACGGTGCCGGGGTGGACGGCGGGGGCGATCCGGTGGAGCTGGTCCTCCAGGAACGCCAGTGACTTGGGTACCCGGATCAGCAGGACGTCGATCCGGTCCGGCGGAGTGTCACGCGAGGACAGCAGCTGTACGGCGTCGGCGTCCAGGCCGTTGCGCGCGAGGTTGGCGAGAGTGGCGCGCCGGGCCAGGTACGAGTCGCTGATCTGGACGGGCCGGTGCGCGGCCAGCGCGGTGGCGAGCGCTCCCCACCGGTCCCCCACGACGGCGACCGTGCCCGAGAGGTCGACCGGGCCCGCCTCGGGATCCGTCAGCTGCCGGAGCAGGTATTCGTCGGCAGCGTCCCACGCCCGGAAGGGATCGCGCGGGTGCTCGGGGAAGCGGGCGAGCTCGAAAGCGCCCTGTGAGGTCGTCAAACGGTTCATATGTGACTCAGGCTAGCCGAGGGAACCGGGGGCGCCCCACACGCTCCCCGGCTCACCGGCCGCGCCCGCCTTCTGCGTACGGCCCACGGCACGCGGTCCCGCACCGGTCGGCCCGGTCAGGGCAGCTGTTTGTCGAGGGCCGAGCGGCCCTCGACCGCCAGCTTGCGCCGCGCCCATTCCAGCGTCCGGGGTGTCAGGTCCCGCCCCGAGGCGAGCACCAGGTCCTCGGCGCTCGGCCGGTCGCTCGCGCCGGTGTGCAGAAGCCGGTCGGGCGTGACGCGCTGCGCCTCGGCCATGGCTGCGGATATGGATTCGGGCTCTTCGCTCATGCCGCCTCCTCGTCCTTTCGGTCATTCTCGCCCCGTGGACACCCGGCCGCATCCGAGAGGAACGGGCGACACGAACCCGATTTTTGACCTGCACATGATAGATACGCCGTGTTCACGCCTACGGCACGGTGCGTGTGCGACGCTCCCCGCTGACCACCTACCGCACGGCCGCCGCGTCAGCACCCCCACCCAGGGTTCTCGTCGCGGCGCCAGTGTTTCGGAGAGGACACCCCACATGTCCCGTCGTCACTCGCTCTACGCGCGTCCGCTGCCGGCCGCGGTGGCCGCTGTCGCCATGCTCGGCGGCACCGCGGCCGCGGCCCCGGCGGACCCCGCCGCCCCGGCGCCCGGACCGTACACCGCCGCCTCCGCCACCACCGCCACCCTTGATGACACCTACTACCAGGACGCCCTCGGCAAGACCGGCGCCGAGCTGAAGACCGCCCTGCACACGATCATCAGCCACCAGACCAAGCTCTCCTACAGCCAGGTGTGGAACGCCCTCAAGGCCACGGACGAGGACCCCGCGAACCCCTCTGCCGTCGTCCTGCTCTACACCGGGCGCTCCCGGTCCAAGAACGACAACGGCGGCAACCCGGGCCAGTGGAACCGGGAGCACGTCTGGGCCAAGTCCCACGGCGGCTTCGGCACCGCGAAGGGCCCGGGCACCGACATCCACCATCTGCGCCCCGAGGACGTCCAGGTCAACTCCATCCGCGGGAACAAGGACTTCGACAACGGCGGCAGCGAACTGGGCTCCGCGCCGGGGAACTTCACCGACGGCGACTCCTTCGAGCCGCGCGACGCGGTCAAGGGCGACGTCGCGCGCATGATCCTCTACATGGCCGTGCGCTACGAGGGCAACGACGCCTTCGCCGACCTCGAACCCAACGACCGGGTGAACAACGGTTCCACGCCGTGGATGGGCAAGCTGTCCGTCCTGAAGCGGTGGAGCCAGGAGGACCCGCCGGACGCCTTCGAGAAGCGCCGCAACGACGTCATATTCGAGCGGTTCCAGCACAACCGCAACCCGTTCGTCGATCACCCCGAGTGGGTCGGAGCCATCTGGTAGTCCCGGGTTCAGTCCTCCCCGGCCAGGGCCCGCGCGCACCCTTCGACCGCCTCCACGCGGGTGGCGTAGCGGGGCAGGTCCTGGCCGGTCCCCTGCCGTACGACCTCCGGCGGGCCCAGCAGGTCGCGCGGGTCGACGACCGCCGCGCGGCGCCCGTCGGAGGCGAGGCGGGCGAGGCCGGTGTGCAGCATCGCCAGGGCCACCGAGTCGACGGAGGTGACGTCGTGCAGGTCGAGCACCACCGAGCCGCCGTCCGGCCCCGACTCGTCCAGGGCGTACAGCACGCGTTCGGCGGCCGTGAAGTCGATGGACCCCTGGGCGGCGACGACGCCGACCTGTTCGTGCAGGACCCGTTCATGCTCGGCCGAGGGTGCGGAGGGGAGGTCGTCCGCGGTCGTCACGAGGGTGACGGTGGAACCGGGGAGCGCGGGGTTGAGCATGAGGTGGAGCCCGTAGCGTTCCGACATCGCCTCCAGTGCGGCGTGACCGCGCACCGAACTGCCGGTGGTGTCCAGCGGTGGGCTGTACGTCGCCACCCCGAATCGGGCCGGGCCCACCGCGATGAGGCCGCCGGACACCCCGCTCTTGGCCGGCAGCCCGACGCGAAGCAGCCAGTCGCCGGAGCCGTCGTACATGCCGCAGGTCGCCATGACGGCGAGGACCCGGGCCGCGACCTCGTCGGAGACGACCCTCGTCCGGGTGACCGGGTTCACCCCGCCGTAGGCGAGCGTCGCGGCCATCGTGGCGAGGTCGAGGGCGGTCACGCGGATGGCGCACTGCCGGAAGTAGCGGTCCACCGCCAGCACCGGGTCTACGGGCATGGTGCCGGTGGAACGGATCAGATACGCCAGCGCCCGGTTGCGGTCACCGGTCATGGACTCGGAGGTGAACACCTCTTCGTCCACGTCCAGTTCACGTCCGGCGAAGCGGCCGAGGCAGTGCAGGATCCGGTCGAAGGCGGGGGCGTCGGGAGCGTCGGGGATCAGGGCGGTGGTGACGATGGCCCCGGCGTTGACCATGGCGTTGGCGGGCCTGCCCGTGCCGGGTTCCAGACTGATGGCGTTGAACGCCTCACCGCTCGGCTCGGCGCCCACCCACCGGCTCACCTCGTCGAGGCCGAGGAGGGACAGGGCGAGAGCGTAGATGAACGGCTTGGAGACGGACTGGAGGGTGAAAGGAGTCTCGGCCTCGCCCGCGCTGTAGCGGTGCCCGTCCATGCTGACCAGGGCCAGTCCGAAGGCGTCCGGGTCGGCGAGGGTCAGCTGGGGGATGTAGTCGGCCGGTTTCCCGTCCCGTACGGCCACGAATTCGGCGTGCAGGCGCTGGAGCGAGTCGGTCACCGCGTCGGCGGCGCTCATCTTCGTCGCCCCCTCAGCCGCGCTCGGACCGGGCGACGACGGTGTCGAGGACCTGCGCCTCGGGTGGCTCGGGCATGAGGGTGCGGACGCCTCGGTCGGTGCCTTCGCTGCTGGTGCCCAAGTCGCACGCCGCCGCACCGGCGACGGCCACGGCGGGGGTGGGGGTGCGCGCGGGGAGGTTCGCTTTCACGGACGGTCCGTCCAATCGAAGGTAGGAGGGAAGATCGGGAACGTGTCGGGCCGGCGGCGGTCGAGCGCGTACGGCTCACGCCGTCTCGTCGCCCACGATGTCGCGGAACTCCGCCTCGCGCTCGGTGTCGAGGTACTGGGGAGCAGTTCGGCGCTGCCACCTGGCAGCTGGGCCGATCCGGTCCGGTACCTCGTCCATGGTGAGCAGGCACAACGCCGGCGTTCCGGTGGCCGCCTTCTCCTTGAACACCGTGAACGAGGCCATCGGGCGCACCTCCGCAACCAATGATCACCAACTCGCCCATATTAGGATCAAAAGGTATGAATTGACTCGTCGAAGCATCCGCTTCATACGGGAGCGGGTCGAGCCCTGGGAGGGAACGATGGATACGGACGCCCTGACCGCCGACCTGTTGCGGGAGCTGCGGGCGACCCGGCCCTATCCGGCCCTGTCCCTGACCATGCCGACCCACCGCAAGGCCCCGGACAACGCCCAGGACCCCGTGCGTCTGCGCAACCTGGTGGCGGAGGCGGGCCACCGCCTGGAGGCCGACCCGGAGGTCAGCCGCGAGGTCCGGGCCGCGCTCCAGGCCCAGCTGGAGCGGGCCGCGGCCGAGGTGGATCCGCGCGGGGCGCTGGACTCCCTGGTCATCCTGGCCACCACCGAGGAGTACCGGATCTGGCAGCTCCCGCGCGTCGCGCCCGAACGGGTGGTGCTCAGCGACACCTTCCTCACCCGCAATCTCGTCGCGGCCAAGGCCCAGACCCGGCCGTTCCGGGTGCTCACGCTCGCCGCCGACCACGCCACGCTGTGGATCGGCACGGGCGACGGCATCCGGCCGGAGGAGACGGGCGGCTTCCCGCTGACCGCCCCGAAGGAGCCGCCCAACCCGCAGCGCGAGGAGCGGATCGGCGACACCCCGAGCACCTTCACCGACGAGGAGACGCGGAACTTCTTCCGTACGGTCGACGAGAAGCTGCGCGCGGTGCTCGCCGACGATCCGCGGCCGCTGTATCTGATGGGCCTGGCACCGGCCCTCGCCCTCCTGGACGAGGTCGGTGCGGCCTCCGGCTCGGCCGTCGGCCGGGTGGCGAAGGGCGCACCGGCCGACCTGCCGCCCGCCGAGGTGCTCAGAGAGCTGCGGCCCGCCCTCGCGGAGGGCGCCCGGCAGACGGCCGCGCAGGTCGACACCCGCCTCGACCAGGCCCGCAGCGCCCATACCTTCGCGGGCGGGCTCGACGAGGTGTGGGCCGCCGTCCGGGAGGGCCGGGCTGGTCTGGTGGCGGTCGAGGAGCACTTCGAGGCCACCGCCCGGGTGACCGACGAGCACCTGGAGCCGGTGCCCGAGGGGACGGCGCAGAGCGCGGACGGGCAGGTCCGTGAGGACATCGTCGACGAACTGGTCGAATCCGCGCTGGACGGCGGCGCCGATGTGGTGTTCGTCGAGGACGGCTCACTGGGCGGCCACGGCCGGATCGCGGCGGCGCTGCGCTACTGAGGACGCCCCCTGCGCGACAGGCCCTACGGGAGGCGGCGGACCGGCTTGCCGTCGAGGAACGCCCGGATGTCCTCCACGGCCTGGCCGTAGTAGAGCTCGTAGTTCGCGCGGGAGACATAGCCCAGGTGCGGGGTGGCCAGCAGGCGCGGGGCCGTGCGCATCGGGTGGTCGGCCGGGAGGGGTTCGATGTCGAACACGTCGACCCCGGCCCCGGCGATGGCGCCCGCGTGCAGGGCCGCGAGCAGGGCGTCCTGGTCGACGATGGCCGCCCTGGAGGTGTTGATCAGATAGGCGCCGCGGCGCATCAGCGCGAGTTCGGGCGCACCGATCAGGCCCCGGGTCCGGTCGCTCAGGGCCAGGTGGACGGAGACGAAGTCGCTGGATTCCAGCAGTTCTTCCTTGGAGGCGGCGAGGGTGGCTCCGGCCTCCTCGGCCCGCTCCTTGGTGAGGTTCTGGCTCCAGGCCAGCACGTCCATGCCGAAGGCCCGGCCCACCTGCGCCATCCGGCCGCCGATCTTCCCCAGTCCGAGCAGTCCGAGCCGCCGGCCGTGCAGATCGGCGCCCAGGGTGGACTGCCAGGGGCCGCCCGTGCGGACGGCCTCGCTCTCGGGGACGATCCCTCGGGCCAGGCCGAGGAGCAGGGCCCAGGTGAGTTCGAGCGGCGAGGTGGAGGAGCTGGCCGTGCCGCAGACGACCACGCCGTGCCGTTCGGCGGCCGCGTAGTCGATGACGGTGTTGCGCATGCCGGAGGCGACCAGCAGCCGGAGCCGGGGCAGCCGGGCGAACAGCTCCGCCGGGAACGGCACCCTCTCGCGCAGCGTGACCACGATGTCGAAGTCCGCGAGGGCCGCGGCCTGTTCGTCCTCCGTGGCGAGATGCCCGGTGAAGGTCACCACCTCCACATCGGTGGTGACGGGCGACCAGTCGACGACCGTGGTCGCCACGGACTGGAAGTCTTCTATCACGGCACAGCGCAGCTTCATGGCAGGCTCTCTCCGTCGGGGCGGGTGTCGCCGTCCATGATCGCGCATCGGACCGAGCCGGGGGTCAGCCGCCGTCCCACCGCCACTCCACGACCTCGGGAAGGTCCGTGCCGTGCTCGCGGATCCAGGCGTGGTGGCGGGTGCGGAAGTCCGCCATCGCCTGGCGTACGGCGACGGCGCGGACGCCCAGTCCCGGCACGCGGTCGATGACGTCCATGACCAGCCGGTAGCGGTCGAGATCGTTGCGTACGACCATGTCGAACGGAGTGGTCGTGGTGCCTTCCTCCTTGTAGCCGCGCACATGCAGGTGGGGGTGGCCCGCCCGGCGGTAGGCAAGCCGGTGGATCAGCCAGGGGTAGCCGTGGTACGCGAAGATCACCGGCTTCTCTCGGGTGAACAGGGCGTCGTACTCGGCGTCCGGCATGCCGTGCGGATGCTCCTCGTGCGGCATCATCCGGGCGATGTCGACCACGTTGACCACCCGTACGGCCAGTTCCGGCAGATGACGGCGGAGCAGGCCTGCCGCGGCCAGTGTCTCCTGGGTGGGCGCGTCTCCCGCACAGGCGAGGACGACGTCCGGCTCCCGCCCGCCGTCCTCGGTCCCGGCCCACTCCCAGGCCCCAGCCCCCCGGGCGCAGTGGGCGCGGGCCTCCTCCAGGGTCAGCCAGTCGAACGTGGGCTGCTTCCCGGCCACGACGACGTTGACGTAGTCCCGGCTGCGCAGGACGTGGTCGGCGACGGAGAGCAGGGTGTTGGTGTCCGGCGGGAGGTAGACGCGGACGACCTCGGAGCTCTTGTTGAGGATGTGGTCGACGAAGCCGGGGTCCTGGTGCGAGAAGCCGTTGTGGTCCTGGCGCCAGACGTGCGAGGTCAGCAGGTAGTTGAGGGAGGCGATGGGCCTGCGCCAGGGCAGTCGGCGCGAGGTGCGCAGCCATTTGATGTGCTGGTTGACCATGGAGTCGACGATGTGGGCGAACGCCTCGTAGCTGGAGAAGAGACCGTGCCGTCCGGTGAGCAGATAGCCCTCCAGCCAGCCCTGGCAGAGGTGTTCGGACAGCACCTCCATCACCCGGCCGTCGCGGGCGAGGTGTTCGTCGGTGGGCAGGGTGGACGCCTGCCAGGCCTTGCCGGTCGCCCGGTAGAGGGCGTCCAGCCGGTTGGAGGCGGTCTCGTCGGGGCCGACGACCCGGAAGTCCCTGCGCCCCTCGGTGGCGGCCATGACGCTCTCCAGGAGACCGCCGAGCACCTTGGTGGGCTCGTGGAGCACGGTGCCGGGTTTGTCGACGCGTACGGCGTGGTCCTCCAGGGCGGGCAGCGGGAGGTCCCGCAGGAGGAGGCCGCCGTTGGCGTACGGCGTCGAGCCGAGCCGGGCGTCTCCCTCGGGCACACAGGCCAGGACCTGTTCGGTGGGGCGCCCGTCGGCGTCGAAGAGCTCCTGGGGCCGGTAGGAGCGCAGCCAGGCCTCCAACTGCCGCAGGTGCTCGGGGTTGTCGCGGACGCCGGGGAGCGGGACCTGGTGGGAGCGCCAGGTGTTCTCGACGGGGAGGCCGTCGACCTCCTCGGGGCCGGTCCAGCCCTTGGGGGTACGCAGGACGATCATGGGCCAGCGGGGTCGCCCGGTGGTCCCGTCCTCGCGGGCGGACCGCTGGTACGCGGCGATGCGGTCGAGGGCGGTGTCCATCGCGGCGGCGAGCGCCCGGTGCACGGCGTCCGGTTCGTCGCCGGTGACGTACAGCGGATCGTGCCCGTAGCCGCGCAGCAGTTGGTCCAGCTCCTGTTCGGGCAGCCGGGCCAGAACCGTCGGATTGGCGATCTTGTAGCCGTTGAGGTGCAGGACCGGCAGGACCGCGCCGTCGTGGACGGGGTCGAGGAACTTGTTCGCGTGCCAGGACCCGGCGAGCGGCCCGGTCTCGGCCTCGCCGTCGCCGACCACGCACACGGCCAGCAGGTCCGGGTGGTCGAGGGCGGCCCCGTAGGCATGGGCGAGTGCGTAGCCCAGTTCGCCGCCCTCGTGGATGGAGCCGGGGGTCTCGGGCGCGACATGACTGGGCACACCGCCGGGGAAGGAGAACTGCCTGAACAGCAGTCCCATACCCTCGGCGTCCCGGCCGACGTCCGGGTAGGTCGCGGAGTAGCTGCCCTCCAGCCAGGCGTTGGCGAGGACGGCCGGTCCGCCGTGTCCGGGTCCCCAGACGCACAGGGCGCTCAGGTCGCGGGCCTTGACGACGCGGTTGAGGTGGGTGTGGACGAGGTTGAGCCCCGGTGAGGTGCCCCAGTGGCCGAGCAGCCGGGGTTTGGTGTCCTCGGGGACGAGCGGCCGGGTCAGCAGGGGGTTGGCCATCAGGTAGATCTGGCCGACGGCGAGGTAGTTGGCGGCGCGCCAGTGCGCGTCGAGGGCGGCGAGCTCCTCGGCGGGGAGCCCGGGGGGTGCGGACGGGGCGGAGGTGTCGCTCACGGGGCAGGTCTCCTCGTCGGGTGACGGCACACGGCACAGGGGCGGGTGCCGCGTCAGGGCGTCTCGGGGCCGTACCAGAGCGTGGTGGCGTTGCAGAACTCGCGGATGCCGTGTCCGGCGAGCTCCCGGCCGTAGCCGGAGCGCTTGACGCCGCCGAAGGGCAGGGCGGGGTGCGAGGCGGTCATCCCGTTGAAGAAGACGCCGCCGGCCTCCAGATCGCGGGCGCAGCGCTCGGTCTCGGCCGGGTCGCGGGTCCAGACGTTGGAGCTGAGGCCGAAGGGCGTGTCGTTGGCCAGGTGGATGGCCTCGTCGAGGTCGGCGACCCGGTAGAGCGTGGCGACCGGCCCGAAGGTCTCCTCGCGGTGGATGCGCATCGCGGTGGTGATACCCGCGAGCACGGTGGCCTCGTAGAACCAGCCGTTCTCCAGGCCGCCGCCGAGCTTCTCCGGACGGCGTCCGCCGCACAGCGCCTCGGCACCCCGCCCGACGGCGTCGTCGACGAGTTCCTCCAGGTCGGTGCGGCCCTGTTCGGTGGAGAGCGGACCGATGTCGGTGGCCTCCTCCAGCGGGTCGCCGACGGTCAGGGCGAGCATGCCCGCGGTGAAGTGCTCGGCGAAGGTGTCGTAGACGTCGGCGTGCACGATGAACCGCTTGGCGGCGATGCAGGACTGGCCGTTGTTCTGGACGCGTGCGGTGACGGCGGTGGCGGCGGCCTTCGCCACGTCCGCGGAGGGCAGGACGAGGTAGGGGTCGCTGCCGCCCAGCTCCAGCACGGTCTTCTTCACCTCGTCGCCCGCGACGGCGGCGACGGAGCGGCCCGCCGGTTCGCTTCCGGTGAGGGTGGCGGCGGCGACCCGGGGGTCGCGCAGCACGGCCTCGACGGCGCCCGAGCCGATCAGCAGGGTACGGAAGCAGCCCGCGGGGAATCCGGCCCGGTGAAAGAGGTCCTCCAGGTACAGGGCGGTCTGGGGGACGTTCGAGGCGTGCTTGAGGAGGCCGACGTTGCCCGCCATCAGTGCGGGGGCGGCGAACCGCACCACCTGCCACAGCGGGAAGTTCCACGGCATCACGGCGAGGACCACGCCGAGGGGACGGTAGCGGACCAGCGCCCGGGAGGCACCGGAGTCGTGTACGTCGTCGGGGTCGGGGTGCTCGTCGGCGAGCAGGGCCTCGGCGTGGGCGGCGTACCAGCGCATCACCTTCGCGCACTTGGCGGCCTCCGCGCGGGCCGCCTTGACCGGCTTGCCCATCTCGACGGTCATGGTGCGGGCGATGGTGTCGCGGTCCTCGTCGAGCAGGTCGGCGGCCCGGTTCAGCCAGGCGGCCCGCTGCGCGAAGGGGGTGGTGCGGTACTGGCGGAAGGTGTCGGCGGCCGCGGCGATCCGCCGTTCGGTCTCCTCCTCGCCGAGGGCGTCGTAGGACTTGATCAGTTCGCCGTTCGCGGGGTTGACCGTCGCGATGGGCATGGCAGTGGCCTCCTTGCGTGGTGCCTCGGTACTTCGACCGTGCCGCGCCGCACCGGTGCGCGCAACGCGGCCCTCCCCTGCCCCCCACGTACCCGGCCGACGCGGATCATGCGTGCCGGAGGGCACGTTCCGCGTCGGCCGGGGTGCGGGCCGCCCTTGCCGGACGGGTTACACGAGCGCCGCGAGAGGGGTGCGGCGGGAGGTGCGGACACCGGGCAGCGGAGCCCGCGGGACCAGTCCCGCGGCGCGCGGAGCCTCGGCGTAGCGGGTGAACCAGACCACTTTGCCGTCCGTGGTCCGGCAGGTGCCCCAGCTGTCGCTGAGGGCCATCACCCGGCTCAGCCCGCCGCCGGCCGGCAGCAGCCGGGGCATCCGCGCGCTGTTGTCCGCGACGGACGCGGTGACGTGCCGTCCGGTCCAGCGGAGTTCGACGACGCAGCTGTTGCCGTCGCCGACATGCCGGTGGACGTTGGTCAGGAGTTCGTCCAGGGCCCGGCACACGGGCCGGACGTGCAGATCGAGACTCCAGTGACGAAGGTGTGCGGCGACGATCCGCCGCAGCTGGGAAACGCGCTCTGCCGACACCTGCAGTTCGACCGAGTAGTGCCGGTCGAGGGGAACGGTCATCGTCGGGGCTCCTCACCACGAGGCCCACATGCTTCACCCCGTCGTACTTCACCCCGTCGTACGAACGACCCCCGAACACGAAGCGTGAGCACTTATCACTTCTGGGTCACTCATTAGGGTGCGCCGGGGACGCCGGTCGCGCAACAGGGGGACCGTCCGTGCTGGTGGGGCGGGGGGCGGTCACAGCAGATAGGGCAGCAACCGGTCCGGGGTGAGGGGAAGTTCGCGCAGCCGGGCGCCGGTGGCGTGGCGGACGGCGTTGCCGATGGCGGCGGCGGTGCCGACGATCCCGATCTCGCCGATGCCCTTGCTGCCCATCGGGTTCAGATGGCGGTCGTCCTCCTCGATCCAGTGCGCCCGGATGTCAGCCGTGTCGGCGCAGACGGGCACGTGGTAGGAGGCGAGGTCCTTGGCGGTGAAGTCGCCGAAGGCCGGGTCGATGCCGGAGCCCTCGGTGAGCGCCATGCCGATGCCCATCACCATGCCACCGGTGAACTGGGAGCGTGCGGTGCGCGCGTTGAGGATGCGCCCGGCGGCGTACACGCCCAGCAGACGGCGTACGCGCACCTCCCCGGTGACGGCGTCGACGGCCGTCTCGGCGAAGTGGGCGCCGAAGGCATGCCGGGCGTACGGGGACTCGGCGGCGGTCTCCTCTTCGGTGTCGGCGGTCGCGGTGAGCCCCTCGGCGGGCAGCGGGCCGGAGCGCGCGGCGAGCCGGTCGGCCAGCTCCGTGGCGGCCTTGTGCACCGCCCAGCCCCAGGACGCGGTGCCGGAGGAACCGCCGGCCAGCGGGGCGGTGGGCAGCTCGGTGGAGCCGATGGCGACGGCGACGGCGTCCGGGTCCGTACCGAGGGCGTCGGCGGCGATCTGGGCGAGGACCGTGCGGGCCCCGGTGCCGATGTCGGTGGCGTTCACCTCGACGCGGTACGTGCCGTCCACCGCCGCGTGGGCGCTCGCGGTGGAGCGGGAGACGAGCACCGGGTACGTCGCGGAGGCCACGCCCGTGCCGAGGAGCCAGCGGCCCTCCTGGCGGGCGGCGGGGCGGGGGTCGCGGTCGTGCCAGCCGAACCGCGCCGCGCCCTCGCGCAGGCAGGCGGCCAGGCCGTGGCTGCTGAAGGGGCGGCCGCTGTCCGGCTCGGTGTCCGGCTCGTTGCGCAGCCGCAGCTCCACGGGGTCGAGCCCGAGCGCGGAGGCGAGTTCGTCCATCGCGGACTCCAGGGCGTACATCCCGGAGGCCTCCCCCGGTGCGCGCATCCAGGAGGGGCTGGGCACGTCGAGGACGGCGACCCGGTGGGCGGTGCGGCTGTGCGGTGAGGCGTACACGACCCGGGCGGGCACGGCGGCCTGCTCGACGAACTCCTTCACCGTGGAGGTGTGGGTGACGGCCTCGTGGCAGACGGCGGTGAGCGTCCCGTCGAGTTCCGCGCCGAGCCGGACCCGCTGGACGGTGGGCGCCCGGTGGCCGACGACCTCCGCCAGCTGGCCTCGGGGGAAGGCCAGCGTGACCGGCCGTCCGGTGTGCAGGGCGGCCATCGCGGCCAGGACGGCCTGGGGCCGCGTGGTGCCCTTCGAGCCGAAGCCGCCGCCCACGTGCTCGGAGACGACGGTGATCCGGTCCGGGTCGAGGCCGAAGACCCGGGCGAGGCTGGTGCGCACGGTGGCGGACCCCTGGCTGGAGTCGTGGACGGTCAGGTGCCCCTCGCTCCACACGGCCGTGGCGGCGTGCGGCTCCATCGGATGGTTGTGCAGCGCGCCCGTCCGGTAGGTCGCGTCGATCTGTACCGGGGCCGAGGCCAGGGCCTTGTCCACGTCGCCGCGTTCCCGCACGGCGGGGTGACCGCCGTTGGCCTCCTCGGGGGTGTACAGGCCCGGATGGTCCTCCGAGAGGGTCACGTCGTGCGGGTCGCGTTCATAGGCGACCAGCAGCTCCCCGGCCCCGGTCCTGGCCGCTTCGGGGCTTTCGGCGATCACCAGGGCGATGGGCCAGCCGTGGTGCGGGACGCGGCCGTTCTGGAGCACCGAGAGGATCGGGTCGTCGGGCTCTTCGAGCGTCGGCGCGTTGTCGTGGGTCAGGACGGTGTGGACCCCCGGGACGGCGAGGGCATCGACGGCCCGCACGGCGGCGACCCGCCCGGCCGCGATGGTGGCCGGGACCGGCCAGGCGTGGAGGCAGCCGGGCGGAGTGGCGTCGGCCGCGTAGCGGGCGGTACCGGTGACCTTGTCCCGGGCCTCTCTGCGGACGAGGGGCGCACCGGGGAACTGCGGGGCGTGGGTCATGGGGCGGGTCCTCGGGTCGGGGGGCTTGGGGGCCTCGGGGGCAGGTCCTCGGGGCAGAGGCCTCGGGGGACGGGAGCCGGGGCGCACCGGGCGGCGGCAAGCGGCTCAGGCAGTGCGCGCGGGGGCTGGTTCAGCCGGTCCGGGCGGATCTGGTTGGGCCGGCGCGGACAGTCCGGCAGGGCGGGCGGCAGTCCGCCAGGTCGGCAGGTCGGCAGGTCGGCAGGTCGGGCTGACAGTCCGGCAGGCCGGTTCAGCCCGTCCGGGCCGGCCGCTGTCTGCCGGTCAGTTCGCCGAGCACGTCCACGGCGAGGCGGCGGGCGAGGTCCACCTTGAAGGCGTTGTCGCGCAGCGGCCGGGCCCCCGCCAGCTCCGCGTCCACGGCGCGTTCGAAGGAGGCCGGGGTGGCCGGCGCCCCACGCAGCTCGGCCTCGGCCCGCCGGGCCCGCCAGGGCCGGTGCGCGAGGCCGCCGAAAGCGAGGGCGGCGTGCGTGACGTACCCGTCCTCCACCCGGACGCTCGCGGCGGCGGAGGCCAGCGCGAAGGCGTACGAGGCCCGGTCGCGGGCCTTGCGGTAGCGGGAGAGGGCGCCCGGCGGCGGAGGCGGCAGTATCACCTCGGTGATCAGTTCGCCGGGTCTGATCACGGTGTCCTGGTCCGGATTGCGGCCCGGGAGGCGGTGGAAGTCGGTGAGGTGGACCGTGCGTTCGCCCTCGGGGCCGAGCAGCAGCACGGTGGCGTCGAGCGCCGCGAGGGCCACGGCCATGTCGGAGGGGTTGGTGGCCACGCACTCCTCGGAGTGGCCGAGAACGGCGAGGTCGCGGTGGGTTCCCTCGCGGGCCGGGCAGCCGGAGCCCGGGAGCCGTTTGTTGCAGGGTTTGGAGACGTCCTGGAAGTAGCGGCACCGGGTGCGCTGGAGCAGGTTGCCGCCGGTGGTGGCGGTGTTGCGGAGCTGCCCGGAGGCCCCGGCCAGCAGCGCCTGGGAGAGCGCCGGGTAGCGCTCCCGTACCTCGGGGTGGGCGGCGAGATCGCTGTTGCGGACGGTGGCGCCGATGGCCAGGCCGCCGTCCGCCGTCCGGGTCACCCGGTCCAGGGGCAGCGCCGCGACGTCGATGAGGACGCGGGGCGCCTCCACGCCGAGCTTCATCAGGTCCACCAGGTTGGTGCCACCGCCCAGGAACCGGGCTCCGGGCCTGGCCGCGCAGAGACGTACGGCCTCGGCGGTGGAGGCGGGGCGTACATAGCCGAAGGGCCTCACGGGATCACGTCCTCGATGGCTTCGACGATCCGGGGGTAGGCCCCGCACCGGCACAGGTTGCCGCTCATGCGTTCGCGGATCTCGTCGGGGCCGAGGTCCGCCGGTCCGCCGGAGGGCGCATCCGGTTCGGTGACGTGGGAGGGGAAGCCGTCGGCGGCCTCGCCCAGCATGCCGACGGCGGAGCAGATCTGGCCGGGGGTGCAGAACCCGCACTGGAGGGCGTCCCGTTCGACGAACGCCCGCTGCACGGGGTGCAGTGCCCCGCCGTCGGCGAGCCCTTCCACGGTGGTGATCGCGGCGCCGTCCTGGGTGACGGCGAGCAGCAGGCAGCTGGTGACCCGCCGCCCGTCGACCAGGACCGTGCAGGCTCCGCACTGGCCGTGGTCGCAGCCCTTCTTGGCACCGGTGAGACCGAGTCGGTCACGCAGGGTCTCCAGGACCGTGCTGCGGTGGTCGATCGTCAGCGTCGTCGCGGTGCCGTTGACGTACAGAGTCACGGTGGAGCGTTCGTCGACGACCGGTTCCGGTTCGAGGTCCGCTCCCGGAGCGAGGGAATCCATGCGCCCGCCTTTCACGCTTGCTGTCCTCCACGGGGACCGTTCAGGCCTTCAGCGGCTCTCCAGCCGCAGCCGGACCTCCAGCTCCTGGTCCCCGGCGGCCGTGCCGACGACGCTCACGGCGAAGGCGCCGCCGAGGTGGTCACGCAGCCGGTCGACCGCCCAGTAGCCGCCCTGGGCGTCCACCGTGACCGGTGCGGAGAGGCGGGCGGGGGCGGTCGTGGGCCGGGGTTCGGACACGTCGACGGTGGTGACCCAGGCGGTCGGGCGGTGCCCCTGGGTCTCTCCGGGGGTCTCGCCCGCCCGCCGGTCGCACGCGAAGGCGTCGGCGAGGACGTCGAAGACGGTCCGGACGTCCAGGGCTTCGCCCCGGCTGAGCGAGACCACCACCTCCCGGCCCGCCGGGTGATCCGCGCCGCTCTGCTCGGGTGTGCTGTTCACCGTGGTTCCTTTCGCTGGGGTGCCGGCCTTCGGGGACCCACTCCAGGCTGACCCCGCATCCGTCCGACGGCGACACGGGAGGGCGGCTTCGCCACGAAACGCTTTTCCGATGAGATACCCATAAAACATGAATTGCTACGAATAGCGGACTGACCCTGGCCCCGCGGGGTATGCGGACTGTATGGACGTTCTGAACGGAGTAGAACTTTCGGCCCCGGCCACCCTCGCCGACGGCGCGGGGGCCCTCGGGATCCTCATGGGCGTCGCGGCCCTGGCCGTCGTGGGCATGCTGATCGGCGGCTTCATCCTCGGAAAGCGCAAGCGTGACGCCGAGCCGCCGCCGCCCCACCCGCATGAGCAGCCGCAGAAGCCGGACCACCGCACCCACATCGACCAGCACGACACACACTCCTCCGACCGGTTCCCCGAGGACGGCCACGCCCTGTCTCCGTACGAGCTCAAGGACCACGGCAACGGGCCTCTGCCCCCCGACACCGAGCCCCCGCGCAGCTGATCGGCCCCCTTCCCCCCCGGGGGCGGTGCGCCGGCCCCCGCTGGCCAGGAGATCGTGATGGCCGGCACGCCTGCCGGCCGACGCACCCGCTTCACCGTCCTCGTCCCGCCGGCGGCCAATCCGGTGATCGCCGCCGCCAGGACCGTGGGCGGTCCGGTCTCCGGATCGCCCGCATGGGGCTGCGTCCGGCCACCGGTGGCCCTCCAGGCCGACCACGTCTTCCTCGACATCACGAACGCGCCGCCGAGCACCGGACTGTGAGGGCGTGGCCGCGTTGCGGGACCGGGCGGGCCGTTCGAGGCTGGTTGCTGGACCGCGGCGGCGGAACAGGGGCCGCCGCCCGAAGAAGGCAGTGGACATGACCGGAAGCGATCCTCGTACGGCCCCGTCGGCGGCGCCGCTGACCGGACCGGCCGCGCCGTGCTGGGTCAACCTGATGACCCGGGACCTGGGGGCCGCCCAACGGTTCTACGCCGAGGTGCTGGGCTGGTCGTTCCGGCCAGGGCGGCTCGGCGCGGAGTTCTCCGTGGCGCGCCGCGGGGAGGTGCCGGTCGCCGGTGTCGTCGCCGTCTCGTCCGCGTATCAGGTCGCGGTGGCCTGGATGCCGTACTTCGCGGTGTCCGACGCGGATGTGGCCGCCGCCCGGGTCCGTGAACGCAGCGGGACGGTGGCGGTGGGGCCGCTGACGATCGCCACGGGGCGCGGGGTGCTGGCGTCGGACCGGGACGGGGCGGCCTTCGGCCTGTGGGAGCGCGCCGGGGCCGCCGCCTCGCCGCCGGCCCCGGCCGACCACGCGCACGCCTGGCTGCGGCTGCGGACCCGCAACGCCTTCGACGCGGCGATCTTCTACGGCGAGGTACTCGACTGGGCGAGCGGACGGCCCGGATGCTGCGATGTCGCGTACGAGGGCGAGGAGGTCATCGTGCGCTGCGAGGGGCGGCCGCTGGCCCGGATCAGTTCCGGGGCGGTGGAGTCCGCGGCCGATCCCCTGGTGCGCCCTCACTGGCAGGTGCAGTTCCCGGTGGCGGACCTCGCGGAGACGGTCGCAGCGGCCGGCCGGCACGGTGGCAGGCTCGTCGAGGAGCGTACGGTCCTCGACGGCACGGAGGTCACGCTGCGGGATCCCGACGGCGCGCTGTTCACGGTGACCGACGTACGTACACCGGTGGGCTCGGGCACCGTCTGAGGGCTGTCCCGCAATCCCTGGCGGGCGCGCACGGCGCCAGGGATTGCGGGACAGCCCTCAGGGCTCGCGCTGCGGTTCCTCGTCGCGCGGGCCGGACCGGTCCCGGGCCAGTGCCCAGACGGGCAGGACGAACCAGCAGATCACGAACCAGAGGGCCATCGCACCGACCAGCCACAGGGCGAGGGCGTCCGCCACGGACAGGCGCAGGATCAGCAGGAGCGTCGAGCACATCGTGCAGAACAGCATCACCAGCCCGAGGACGGTCAGCCGCGAAGCCCAGATGACCGTCTGGGGCTTCATCCGGCGGCCGGTGAGCAGCCGGTGGTACGAGACGGGGCCGATGAGCGTCGCCGCTGTCCCGGACCCCAGCATGACCGTCACCACGTAGATGGTCCGGTCGGTGTCCCCCAGTTCCGTGAACCTCGACTGGAAGACCACGGCGAGCAGGAAGCCGAAGAGGATCTGCACCCCGGTCTGCGCGACACGCAGTTCCTGGAGCAGCTCGGACCACTGCCGGTCCGCCCGCTCCTCCTGGGTCTCCTGACGTCCACTGCTGGCTGTCACGCGGCCTCCCTCTCCGTTCCGTGCACCGGGGCGTGCCGTCCGCCTAAGATCGTCCGCAGGGCATCGCGCGTCGGTCACCGGCCGGGTGAGGCGTGGAGGTAGCCCGTGAGATGCCTGTTGGAGGCATTCCACCGTGTCAGTCGAGTTGAACCACACCATCATTCATTGCCGGGACAACCGGGAGTCCGCCGCGTTCCTGGCGGATCTGCTGGGCCTGGCGGTCGGAGCGGAGTGGGGTCCGTTCGTTCCGGTCGTTCTCGCGAACAGCGTCACCCTGGACTTCGCGACGATTCCCGCGGAGTCGATCACCCCGCAGCATTACGCCTTTCTGATCTCGGAGGCGGAGTTCGACACCGCGTTCGCGCGCATCCAGGAGCTGGGCATCGAGTATTCCGCCGATCCGCACGGGAAGCGCCCGGGCGAGATCAACCACAACGACGGCGGCCGGGGGGTCTACTTCCCCGATCCGAGCGGTCACGGTCTGGAGCTGATCACCCGCCCGTACGGCGGCTGATCACCACCAGGCACTCTCGGGGCCCGGCCCGCCGCACGCGGCCGGGCCCCCGTGATGCTCAGCCGGTACGGAGCAGGAGCTCGGGGCGGTCCCACAGCACGGCGGGCGGGTTGGCCCGTACCGTACCGACGGGCTCGGCTCCCACACTGCGGTAGAAGCCCTCGGCGGGCGGGTGGGAGACGATCCGGACGCCGCTCAGGCCGGCGCTCCTGGCCTCCTCGCGCAGATGGCCGATGAGCAGGCGGCCGATCCCGCGCCCCTGCGCCTCGTCCGCGACGAACATCAGGTCCAGCTCGGACGGGTCGAGGAGCAGGGCGTAGAAGCCGAGGACCCGGTCCGTGCCGACGTCCGCGGCGACGAAGACCCGGTGCGTCTCGATGTAGTCGGGGCCGATCCGGTAGCCCTCGACCATCGGGGCGTACGGGCCCTCGTAGGCGCGGGAGGTGCGGACCAGCCGGGTCAGCCGTGCGGCGTCGCCCGCAAGGGCCCGGCGGATCGTCGCATCAGCGGATCGTGCGGCACGAGGGGGGCGCGGCATGCCTGCTGTCATACGGTGAGTATGACGCACCGCAGCGGCGGCTTCGGGCCGGTCTTCCCTGTTCAGCCACTGATCACGAGGCCCTCACGCAGCCGCCTCAGCGCTCCTTCGGGCACCCGCAGCCCGTTGCGCACATAGCCGTCGAGGCCGCCCCAGCGCTCGTCCATGGCGTCGAGCGCCGCCTCCAGGTAGCGGGGACGGACCTCGATGATCGCCGCCGCCGCTGCGGGGTCGCCGCCGCCGTCGAGGAACTTCTGGACGTAGGGGGCGAAGGCCCGCCGCACCGCGGGATTCACCGCGAGGAAGTCCGCCCGCACGCTCTCGCGGGACGCCCCGAGGATCATCAGCAGGACGGCCGCCGCCCAGCCGGTGCGGTCCTTGCCCGCCGTGCAGTGGAAGAGCACCGGACGTGCGCCGGGGTCGGCGGCGGTCTCCAGGAAGGCCCGGTAGGCGGCCGCGGCACCGGGCGAGAGCACCATCTTGCGGTAGGTGTCGGCGAAGAGTTCCTCGGCCCGGCCGCCCCCGAGGGTCCGCTCCGCCTCGTCCGGGTCGGCGAGCAGGGACCGCAGTCTGGCGGGCGCGACGCCCGGGTGGTCGCCGAGCACATCGGCGACGAAGAGCCTGGCCCGGTCCGGGAGCCGGTCCGGGGCCCACTGGCGTTCGTCGGCGGTGCGCAGGTCGACGACGGTCCGGATGCCGAGCGCGGCCACCGCCCGGTCGCGGGCCGGGTCGAGCTCGCTCAGCTGTCCAGAACGGAACAGGACGCCCTGCCGCACCCTGCTGTCACGGCCCAGGGTGATACCCCCCAGGTCGCGCAGATTGACAACGGTGGCGGCCGGAACGGTCCGGGCGGTCTGCACGATGAACTGCCTCTTTCCCCGATGAATTCCAGGAATTCCACATACCAGGCGGCGTCCGGACCCCGGGTCCGGCAGGAGTCCGGTCCGGCGGGAGCGTCAGTCCGACAGGAGCTTCGTCTTCTGCTGCACGAACTCCTCGTCGCTGAGCACGTCCCGCTTCCACAGGTCGGCGAGCCGCTCCAGCCGGTCGATGATGTCGTCGCCCACGGCCTCCTCCGCGTCGGTCCCGTCCGTGCCGAGGCGCTCGTGCGCGACGAACGCGCCTCCCGCCGCACGGACGGCACGGGCGACCGGGGTGGTCCACAGGTCCTCCCGGACGACGAGCGCGGCGAAATCGCCCTCGGGCACGCTGCCGCCGAGCACTTCGATGTCCTCGGGGTTCAGCTCCGGCGCCGCCCCGCCCTCCTCTGCGTCGAGCGGCACGACCCCTTCCGGGTCCAGCTCCCGCAGCCCCGCCCGGACCAGTGAGCCGTCCTCGGCCCGGCGGACGAAGGCCAGGTCCGCGGCGCGCGGGGATCCGGACGCCACGGCGTCGGCGAGGGCGGGGGCGACGGCCCCGGTGAAGCGGCTGCCGGGGAAGGCGATGACGAGGTACTCCACAGGTCCGACGGCCACGGTCGCGTCCTCTCCGTATCCCGGCGGCCTCGGGCACGCCGGGGTGGATACGGGCATTCCAGGGATTGCACAAGAAATCAGGAAACTTCGCACATAATATGCATCTACGTCCCATTTCACGCCGATGTCGAGAGCCGCCGTGTTGCCCGGAGCCCGGCCACCGCGCCGGTTACGCGACCGTACGTAAAGGATCAAGTGCATACCCGAGAGGGCAAGGTCACAGCACGTGCCCCTGCTGCTCATTCCGCGCACTGGCCTAGCATCTGAGCATGACGGTCCAGCCTGCTGACGGGCTCTCTCAGGCCGCCGCGTTCCCCGACCCCTCCCATGACCAGTGGCAACGCCTCGTCGAAGGCGTACTGCGCAAGTCGGGCAAGGAAGTCTCGGGCTCGGCCGCCGAGGAAGCGCTGTCCACCACACTGGAGGACGGGCTCATCACCCGCCCCCTCTACACCGCGCACGACAGGTCGCCGGACACCGGCTTTCCCGGCTTCGCCCCCTTCACCCGGGGCAGCAGGGCCGAGGGGAACGCGGCGGGCGGCTGGGACGTGCGCCAACGCCACACCCTCACCGACCCCGCCCGGCTGAACGAGGCGGTGCTCGGCGATCTGGAGAACGGGGTCACCTCGCTCTGGCTCACCGTGGGCGGCCCGGCGGGTGTCCCCGCAGACGCGCTGGCCCGCGCGCTGGACGGGGTCTACCTCGACCTCGCCCCCATCGCCCTGGACGCCCCGGCCGACACCGACGCCGCGGTGGGCGCGCTGCTCGCGCTGTACGAGGAGCGCGGCGTCGCCAAGGGCGAGGCGCGCGGCACGCTGGGCGTCGACCCGCTCGGCCACGAGGCGCGGACCGGCGTCGAGGGGGACCTCGCCGCCGCGGTGCGCTGGGCGCGGGTGTGCGGCGCGGAGTACCCGGGCCTGCGGGCGCTGGCCGTGGACGCGCTGCCGTACCACGAGGCGGGCGGTTCGGCCGGTGAGGAGCTGGGGCTCTCCCTGGCCACCGGCGTCGCCTATCTGCGGGCGCTGACCGAGGCCGGGATGAGCGTGGACGCGGCCTGCGGCCAGCTGGAGTTCCGTTACGCGGCCACCGCCGACCAGTTCCTGACCATCGCCAAGCTGCGCGCGGCGCGCCGGCTGTGGGCGCGGGTCGCCGAGGCCTCGGGCGCGCCCGGGGCCGGGGCCCAGCGGCAGCACGCCGTCACCTCGCCGGTGATGATGACCCGCCGCGATCCGTGGGTGAACATGCTGCGCACCACGCTGGCCACCCTGGGCGCCGGGGTCGGCGGCGCGGACTCCGTGACCGTGCTGCCGTTCGATCACGCACTGGGCCTGCCCGACGCGTTCGCGCGCAGGATCGCCCGCAACACCTCCACGATCCTCATGGAGGAGTCGCATCTGGCCCGGGTCATCGACCCGGCGGGCGGCTCCTGGTACGTGGAGCGGCTGACCGACGAGCTGGCCGCGGCCGCCTGGGCGTTCTTCCAGGAGACCGAGCGGGCGGGCGGGCTGCCCGCCGCCCTGCGCTCCGGAATGGTCGCGGAGCGGCTCGCCGCCACCTGGACGGCGCGCAGTGCGAAGCTGGCCCGCCGCAAGGAGCCGGTCACCGGGGTCAGCGAGTTCCCGATGCCCTCCGAGCGCCCGGTGGAGCGCGAGCCCGCGCCCGACCCGTACGCCGGGGCTCCGGGCGGTCTGCCCCGGGTCCGCCGGGACGAGGCGTTCGAGGCGCTGCGGGCCCGCTCCGACGCGCACCTCGCCGCGACGGGCGCCCGGCCGAAGGTGTTCATCGCCGCGCTGGGACCGGCCGCCGCGCACACCGCGCGGGTCTCCTTCGCCGTCAACCTCTTCGGGGCGGGCGGGATCGAGGCGGTGCACGATCCGGTGTCCGTGGACGCGGAGACGGCGGCCGGCGCGCTGACCGCCTCCGGGGCGGGCGTCGCGTGTCTGTGCTCGTCGGACGCGCTGTACGCCGAACAGGCGGAGCAGGTGGCCGGGGCGCTGAAGTCGGCGGGCGCGGCACAGGTGTTCCTCGCGGGACGCCCCGGCGAGTACGCCGGTGTCGACTCCTACGTCTTCGCGGGCTGCGACACGGTCGCCGTTCTCACCTCCGTACTCGACCGCATGGGAGTGGCGTGATGCCGACACCGCCCACGGACCGGACGTCCTCCGTTCCCGACTTCTCCGACGTGCCGCTCACGTCCACCGCAGCACCCGCCGGCTCGGCCGAGGAGTGGCAGGCGGCCGTGGCGAAGGCGGCGGACGGCTCCGAGGCCGCCCCGCTGTGGGAGACGCCCGAGGGCATCACGGTCAAGCCGCTCTACACCGGCGACGACCTCGAAGGCCTGGACGCGCTGCACTCGTACCCGGGCATCGCCCCGTATCTGCGCGGGCCGTACCCGACAATGTACGTCAACCAGCCCTGGACGATCCGTCAGTACGCCGGGTTCTCCACGGCCGAGGAGTCCAACGCCTTCTACCGCCGCAACCTCGCGGCCGGGCAGAAGGGCCTCTCGGTCGCCTTCGACCTGCCGACCCACCGGGGCTACGACAGCGACCACCCCCGGGTGACCGGCGATGTCGGCATGGCCGGGGTGGCGATCGACTCGATCTACGACATGCGCCAGCTGTTCGACGGCATTCCGCTGGACCGGATGTCGGTGTCGATGACGATGAACGGCGCGGTGCTCCCCGTACTGGCCCTGTACATCGTGGCCGCCGAGGAGCAGGGCGTACCGCCCGAGAAGCTGGCCGGGACCATTCAGAACGACATTCTCAAGGAGTTCATGGTCCGCAACACCTACATCTATCCGCCGACGCCCTCGATGCGGATCATCTCCGACATCTTCGCGTTCACCTCGCAGAAGATGCCGCGCTACAACTCCATCTCGATCTCCGGGTACCACATCCAGGAGGCCGGGGCGACGGCCGATCTGGAACTGGCGTACACGCTGGCCGACGGGGTGGAGTACCTGCGCGCCGGTCAGGAAGCAGGCCTGGACGTCGACGCGTTCGCCCCCCGGCTGTCGTTCTTCTGGGCGATCGGCATGAACTTCTTCATGGAGGTCGCCAAGTTGCGGGCGGCCCGGCTGCTGTGGGCGCGCCTGGTCGAGCAGTTCGACCCGAAGAACGCCAAGTCGCTCTCCCTGCGTACCCATTCGCAGACCTCGGGGTGGTCGCTGACCGCGCAGGACGTGTTCAACAATGTGACGCGTACGTGCGTGGAGGCGATGGCCGCGACGCAGGGGCACACCCAGTCGCTGCACACCAACGCACTGGACGAGGCGCTGGCGCTGCCCACCGACTTCTCGGCGCGGATCGCCCGCAACACCCAGCTCCTGCTCCAGCAGGAGTCGGGTACCTGCCGGGTCATCGACCCGTGGGGCGGCAGCGCGTACGTGGAGAAGCTGACGCGGGACCTCGCGGAGAGGGCCTGGCAGCACATCGAGGAGGTGGAGGCGGCCGGCGGGATGGCGAAGGCGATCGACGCGGGCATCCCCAAGCTCCGGGTGGAGGAGGCCGCCGCCCGTACGCAGGCGCGGATCGACTCCGGGCGGCAGCCGGTGATCGGGGTGAACAAGTACCGGGTGGAGACCGACGAGCAGATCGATGTGCTCAAGGTCGACAACTCCTCGGTGCGCACCCAGCAGATCGAGAAGCTGCGGCGGCTGCGCGAGGAGCGCGACGAGGTGGCGTGCCAGGAGGCGCTGCGGGCACTGACGGCCGCCGCCGAGCGGGCCCCGGGGCCGGGCCTGGAGGGCAATCTGCTGGCGCTGGCGGTCGACGCGGCCCGCGCGATGGCCACGGTCGGGGAGATCTCGGACGCCCTGGAGAAGGTGTACGGGCGGCACGCCGGGCAGATCCGTACGATCTCCGGTGTGTACCGCAAAGAGGCAGGGGAATCCCCTTCGGTGGACCGCACCCGCAAGCTGGTCGACGCGTTCGAGGAGGCGGAGGGGCGCCGTCCGCGCATCCTGGTCGCCAAGATGGGCCAGGACGGCCACGACCGGGGCCAGAAGGTGATCGCCACGGCCTTCGCCGACCTGGGCTTCGACGTGGACGTCGGCCCGCTGTTCCAGACGCCGGGCGAGGTGGCGCGGCAGGCCGTCGAGGCGGACGTGCACATCGTGGGCGTCTCCTCGCTGGCGGCGGGGCACCTGACCCTGGTGCCCGCGCTGCGCGAGGAGCTGGCCGCCGAGGGCCGGGAGGACATCATGATCGTGGTGGGCGGGGTGATTCCGCCGCAGGACATCGAGGCCCTGCACGCGGCGGGCGCGGCCTCGGTCTTCCCGCCGGGGACGGTGATCCCGGACGCGGCCCACGATCTGGTGACGCGGCTCGGCGCCGCGCTCGGCCACGAGCTGTGAGCCGCTGACCGGATGGCTGTGAAGATCGACATCGACGGTTATGTGCAGGGAGTGCTCGGCGGCAAGCGGGCCTTCGTGGCCCGTGCGATCACGCTCGTCGAGTCGACGCGGGCCGAACACCGGGTGCTGGCGCAGGAGTTGCTGAGCCGACTGCTGCCGCACGCGGGAGCGGCGCGGCGGATCGGGATCAGCGGGGTGCCGGGCGTGGGCAAGTCCACGTTCATCGATGCGCTCGGCACGATGCTCACGGGGCTCGGGCACCGGGTGGCGGTGCTGGCCGTGGACCCGTCCTCCAGCCGTACGGGCGGCTCCATCCTGGGCGACAAGACCCGGATGGAACGCCTCGCGGTGGACCCTGCGGCCTTCGTCCGCCCCTCCCCCACGGCGGGCACGCTGGGCGGGGTGGCGAAGGCGACCCGGGAGTCCATCGTGGTGATGGAGGCGGCGGGGTACGACGTGGTGCTCGTGGAGACGGTGGGGGTCGGGCAGTCGGAGACTGCGGTGGCCAACATGGTCGACACGTTCCTGCTGCTGACCCTGGCCCGGACCGGCGACCAGTTGCAGGGCATCAAGAAGGGCGTCCTGGAGCTGGCCGACGCCATCGCGGTGAACAAGGCCGACGGTCCGCACGAGCGCGACGCCCGCTCGGCCGCACGCGAACTGGCGGGCGCACTGCGGCTGATGCACCCGGCGGACGCGGCCTGGACGCCCCCGGTACTGACGTGCAGCGCACGCGAGTCGACGGGGCTCGACACGCTCTGGGACCGCCTGGAGCAGCACCGTACGGTCCTGGAGTCGACCGGGCGGCTGGCGGCCAAGCGCCGGGACCAGCAGGTCGACTGGACCTGGTCGATGGTCCGGGACGAGCTGCTGGAGAGCCTGCGGTCCCATCCGGCGGTGCGGAAGCTCACGCCGGAGCTGGAACAGCGGGTCAGGGAAGGCACGTTGACGGCGACGCTGGCCGCCGAGGAGATCCTTCGGGTGTTCCGGGGGGACGCGGGGACGTCCGGCTGAACCGTCCGGCGCGACGACGTGCGGGACGGCGGAGAGAGAAGCGAGGGGCCCCCGCAGGGAGGGGCCCCTCGGCGCTCTCGGGCGCCCGCGGCGGGCACGGGACGTCGCGCGTCCGGCTGTCAGACGCCGACGGCGGGCACGCGGACGGTCGGGACGGCCGGGGTGTCCCGGAGGCGCTGTTGGGCAAGGTCCGTCGTACCCCGGACAACGCGACGTTCCTGCGTCAGGTGCAGCCGCCCCCGTGCCAGGCGCCTGAGGACCGGGGCCGGTACCGCCTCCGACGCGTCACCGGGGGTCTCCTCCACGGCCGCCACGGCCCTCCGGGACGAGAGGACCGGGTACGCGCGATCGCTGCGGGGCGAATCGGCCGATCAGCGCGGGGAGTTCGTCCGGGCCCTCGACGGGCTCCGCAGGCACATCGCCAAGGTGGAGGACGGTCTCCTCCCGGCCTCCCCACCGAACCGACCGGGGATCAGCGGGACCGGTCCATAGACGCCTGGCGCACGGTCCGCTCCCGCCGCCCCGTACGCGCCCGAGGGCCGGTCCGCCCCGGACGCGTACGGTCCGGATCAGGCGCTGCCGAGCGCCTCCGAGACCAGGGCGCGCGCCTCTTCCTGGACCTGGGCGAGGTGTCCGGGCCCCTGGAAGCTCTCCGCGTACACCTTGTAGACGTCCTCGGTGCCCGAGGGGCGGGCGGCGAACCAGGCGCTGTCGGTGCAGACCTTGAGGCCGCCGATCGGCGCCCCGTTGCCGGGTGCCTCGGTGAGGACGGCGGTGACGGGTTCCCCGGCCAGGGTGTCGGCCTTGACCTGCTGCGGGGAGAGCTTCGCCAGGACCGCCTTCTCCTCGCGGGTGGCGGGCGCGTCGATGCGCGCGTACGCCGGGCTGCCGAAGCGGGCGGTGAGCTGCGCGTAGTGCTGGGAGGGGGTGGAGCCGGTGACTGCGGTGATCTCGGAGGCGAGGAGGGCGAGGAGGATGCCGTCCTTGTCCGTCGTCCAGACGCGGCCGTCGCGGCGCAGGAACGAGGCCCCTGCGGACTCCTCGCCGCCGAAGCCGAGGCTGCCGTCGTAGAGGCCGTCGACGAACCACTTGAAGCCGACCGGGACCTCCACCAGGCTGCGGCCGAGGTCGTGGGCGACCCGGTCGATCATCGAGGAGGAGACCAGGGTCTTGCCGATGCCTGTTCGGGCGGGCCAGGCGTCGCGGTGGGTGTAGAGGTAGTCGATGGCTACGGCCAGATAGTGGTTGGGGTTCATCAGACCGCCGTCGGGGGTGACGATGCCGTGGCGGTCGGCGTCCGCGTCGTTCCCGGTGGCGATGGCGTACGCGTCGCGCTGCTCGATCAGCGAGGCCATGGCGTGCGGGGACGAGCAGTCCATGCGGATCTTGCCGTCCCAGTCCAGCGTCATGAACCGCCAGGTGGGGTCGGCGAGCGGGTTGACCACGGTGAGGTCGATCCGGTGGCGTTCCGCGATGCGCCCCCAGTACGCGACGGAGGCGCCGCCGAGCGGGTCGGCGCCGATCCGGATGCCCGCCTCCCGTACAGCGTCCAGGTCCAGGACGGCGGGCAGGTCGTCGACGTACGTGCTCAGGAAGTCGTGCCGGTGCGTGGTGCCGGCGGCCAGGGCGCGGGCGTACGGAATGCGGCGGACCTCGCCGAGTCCGGCCTCGATCAGGGCGTTCGCCCGGTCCTGGATCCAGGAGGTGGCGTCCGATGCGGCCGGTCCGCCGTTGGGCGGGTTGTACTTGAAGCCGCCGTCGGCCGGCGGGTTGTGCGACGGGGTGACGACGATGCCGTCGGCCAGGTGCCCGGTGCGCCCCCGGTTGTACGTGAGGATGGCGTGCGAGACGGCGGGGGTCGGGGTGTAGCCGTCGGCGCTGTCGATGAGGGCGGTGACCCCGTTGGCGGCGAGCACCTCCAGGGCGGTGACCCGGGCCGGTTCGGACAGGGCGTGGGTGTCGGCCCCGAGGTACAGCGGCCCGTCGGTGCCCTGGCGGATGCGGTAGTCGCAGATCGCCTGGGTGGTGGCGGCGATGTGGTCGTCGTTGAACGCGGCGGCGAGCGAGGACCCGCGGTGGCCCGAGGTGCCGAAGGTCACCCGCTGGGCGGGGTCGGCAGGATCGGGGTGCAGGGCGTAGTAGGCCGTCACCAGTCGTGCCACGTCGACCAGGTCCGCGGACTGCGCCGGCTGCCCGGCCCGTTCGTGCGCCATCGGGTCTCCTCGTACGTCTTCGTCGTCGGCCGGGCCGCGGGGAGACGGGCCCGGCGCACCGGGGACGAGGATCGCCCCCGGTCCGTACCCGATTCTGTCGCCTCGGCCGCCCCGGTGCGCGACCGGTTCGCGCCTTCCTTGCGTCGCTCCCCCGGCCGGGGCGGCACCGCGCCCCGGGCCGCGGGGGACCCGGTGGCGGGGAGAGCGTGGGCACGCGTGCTCAACGGCCTTGCAGGGCCTTCAGGTTGTCGCCGAAGGTCCAGCCCCTGGAGCCGTCCCAGTTCAGGGACCAGGTCATCAGTCCCTTGAGCGCGCCGTCGTAGTGGTTCCACGCCTGGGCGACGAGGCCGGTGGACATGTGGCCGCCGCCCGCTCCGACCTGGGCGGGCAGGCCCGGGGCCTGCTTGTCGTAGGGCACCTTGATGGTGGTGCCCTGGATGACGAGCCCGGCGTCGAGGCAGTCGGTCTGGGCGATGAAGCCCTCGACCGTACCGGCGGAGTAGGAGTCGCCGGAACAGCCGTACATGCTGCCGTTGTAGTACTGCATGTTCAGCCACCACAGTCGGCCGTTGTCGGCGTACTTCTTGATGATCGGGAGGTACGCGCCCCAGATCGAGCCGTAGACGACGCTGCCGCCGGTGACGTACGCCGTCTCGGGGGCCATGGTGAGGCCGAAGCCGGGGGGCATCGCGGCGAGGACGCCGTCGATGATGCGGATCAGATTGGCCTGGGAGGCGGAGAGTTCGTTGATGTTGCCGGTGCTGATGAGGCCGGTCTCGATGTCGATGTCGATGCCGTCGAAGTTGTACTTCTTCAGGATCGGGACGATCGTCTCGACGAACCGGTCGGCCACCGTGCTGGAGCTGAGGTCGATCCCGGCCGTGGCGCCGCCGATCGACATGAGGATGGTGCTGCCGGAGGCCTTGGCCTCGCACATCTCGGCGGGGGTGGCGACCTTGACGGTGTTGTCCATGCCGTCCTCCCACAGCACGGTTCCGTCGGAGCGGATGACGGGGAATGCCGCGTTGATGACGTTGTAGCCGTGTTCGGCGATACGGGAGTCGGTGATCGGGATCCAGCCGAGCGGCGGGTGCACTCCGTTGGCCGCGCCGTCCCAGTTCTCCCAGTACCCCTGGAGCACCTTGCCGGCGGGCTTCGACTTGACCGCGCAGGTCTCGTCGGCGGCCTTCGGGGGTGCGGCCCCGACCAGCATCGGTACGACGAGTGCCGCGGCCAGTGCGGTGCCCAGCAGCCGTGATGTCCTGCCCATGACGCGTGTCCTTCCTGCCCGGGTCTGCCGCGCCGGTGCGAAGGGTTCGCACCGCCCACCCCATGTCGTGACCCTGACAAAACGTAGAATGGTCCAGACCTACGGTCAAGAGGTCTGGACCAAGTCGGGCGGCCGGGCGTCCCGCCGACGCCGTATGACGTGACGGCGGGGTGGTGAGCAGCACAGTCAACTGCCCCCACCCCGCTCGACGCCGGTCGCGGCCCCTCAGCCGCGGCCCGGACCCGGGCCCCTCAGCCCCGGTCGTACGTGTGGAACCCGCGCCCGGTCTTCCGGCCGAGCAGCCCCGCCTCCACCATGCGCTGGAGCAGCGGCGGCGGGGCGTAGAGCGGTTCCTTGAACTCCTCGTACAGCGATGCGGCGATGGAGGCCACCGTGTCCAGGCCGATCAGGTCGGCGAGCTTGAGCGGGCCCATGGGGTGGGCGCAGCCCAGCTCCATCCCGGCGTCCACGTCGGCGGCGGTGGCGAAGCCGGACTCGGCCATCCGGATCGCGGAGAGCAGGTACGGCACGAGGAGCGCGTTGACGACGAACCCGGCCCGGTCCTGGGAGCGGACCACCGTCTTGCCGAGCGCCGAGGTCGCGAACTCCTCGACGGCGGCGACCGTCGCGGCGGAGGTGTGCAGGGAGGTCACCACCTCCACCAGCGGGAGGACCGGCACCGGGTTGAAGAAGTGCAGACCGAGGACGCGGTCGGCGCGCTGGGTGGCCATGCCGAGCCGCATGACGGGGATGGCGGAGGTGTCGGTCGCCAGGATCGCTTCCGGGTCCTCGACGATCTTGTCGAGGGCGGTGAAGATCTCCGTCTTGGCGGCGGCGTTCTCGACGACGGCCTCGACGACGAGCTGACGGTCGGCCAGGTCGTCGAGGCTGCCGGTGAAGGCCAGCCTGCCGAGCGCGTCCTCGGCGGTGAGACGGTCGAGCTTGCCGCGCTGGACGGCCCGTTCCAGGGAGACCGCGACCCGCTCGCGGGCCCGGTCGGCCGCGGTGGCGTCCGCCTCGCAGACGATGGTGTCCAGACCGGCGCGGGCGCAGACCTCGGCGATCCCAGCCCCCATCCGGCCGCCGCCGACGACGCCCACCCGGGCGATGGCGGCGCTCATGCGCGCACCGCCGGACGGCCGACGAGGTGGCGGGCGTACGCCTCGGTGGTGAAGAAGGCGGGCAGCTCCTTGGCGAGGGCGGTACGTTGGAACAGGTCGCGGACCTGGTCGAGTCGGGCCCAGGGGTAGATGGCGCCGAGCGCGGCCAGCTCCTCGTCCACGAGTCCGAGCACCGTCTCGCGGTCGACGGCCCCGTGCTTGAGCCACTGCCAGATCTGGACCCGGGCGATCTCTGCGGTGGCCGCGTCCTCCATGAGCCCGTTCAGCGCGACGGCCCCTTGTCCGCGCAGCCAGGCGTCGTAGTAGCGCACGGCGACGGCGATGTTGTCGCGCACGCCCTCCGGGGTCGGGCGCCCCGCGGTGCGCCGGACGGCGACGAGCTCCTCTGCGGTGACATGGACATCGTCGCGGGTGCGTTCCAGCTGGTGCGGCCGGTCGCCGAGCACGCCGTCGAAGACGGACCGGCAGACCGGGACGAGGCCGGGGTGGGCCACCCACGATCCGTCGAAGCCGTCCTCCGCCTCGCGCTCCTTGTCGAGCCGGACCTTCGCCAGGGCCGCTTCCCGGGCCGCCGGTTCGCCGCCGGGGATCTGGGCGGCCATGCCGCCGATGGCGTGGGCGCCGCGCTTGTGGCAGGTGCGGACGAGGAGTTCGGTGTAGGCGCGCAGGAAGGGGGCGGTCATGGTGACCGCCGACCGGTCGGGCAGGACGAAGTCGGGGCGGTGCGCGAAGTTCTTGATCAGGCTGAACAGGTAGTCCCAGCGGCCCGCGTTGAGGCCCGCACTGTGTTCGCGCAGCTCGTAGAGGATCTCCTCCATCTCGAAAGCGGCGGTGACCGTCTCGATGAGGACGGTGGCGCGGATCGTGCCCCGGGGGATGTCCAGCAGGTCCTGGGCGAGCAGGAACACGTCGTTCCAGAGGCGGGCCTCGTACCGGTTCTCCAGCTTGGGGAGGTAGAAGTACGGTCCGCTGCCCGCGTCGATCTGCCGCCGGGCGCAGTGGAAGAAGTAGAGGCCGAAGTCGACGAGGGCGGCGGGGACGGGCCGTTCGTCGATGACGAGGTGCCTCTCGGTGAGGTGCCAGCCGCGCGGCCTGACCATGATGGTGGCGGGCCGGTCGGTGAGCCGGTACTCCCTGCCGTTTCCCGCGGTGAAGTCGATACGGCGGTCGATGGCGTCGATCAGGTTCAGCTGCCCCTGGACGATGTTCTCCCAGGTGGGCGAGGTGGCGTCCTCGAAGTCCGCCATCCACACCCGGGCGCCGGAGCTGAGGGCGTTCACGGCCATGGAGCGCTCGGGCGGTCCGGTGATCTCCACCCGGCGGTCGGTCAGGCCGGGGGCGGGGGGTGCGACGCGCCAGTCGGGGTCGTTGCGGATGGGCCCGGTGGCGCGGGAGAAGTCGAGCGGGGTGCCGGAGCTCAGCAGCGCGGAGCGGCGGCGGCGCTCGGTCAGCAGGTCGAAGCGGCGGGCGGCGAAGGCCGCGTCGAGGCGGCCGATGAAGTCGAGGACCTCGGGGGTGAGGACCTCCTCGTGCCGGTCCCCCGGTACGCCGAGGACCTGGACGCGGCCGGTCGTGGCAAGGGTGGTCATGCGGTTCTCCTCAGCGGGGGCGATGGCGGAAACGGACCCCGGCCGCGGGGGGGTACGGGCCCCGCGGCCGGTGGGAGCGCCGGGGCCTGTCGTCGGGGCCGGGCCGGACCCCGCGAGCCCGGCCTGACACGAACGGCAGGCTCTAGTGGAACTGCTCCTCCTCCGTGGAGCCGGTGAGCGCCGTGGTGGAGGAGGCGGGGTTGATGGCGGTGGAGACCTGGTCGAAGTAGCCGGTGCCGACCTCGCGCTGGTGCCTGACCGCGGTGAAGCCCTGCTCCTGGGCGGCGAACTCGCGCTCCTGGAGGTCGACGTAGGCGGTCATGCCCTGCTCGGCGTAGCCGCGCGCCAGGTCGAACATGGCGTGGTTGAGGGAGTGGAATCCGGCCAGGGTGATGAACTGGAAGCGGTAGCCCATCGCGCCCAGCTCGCGCTGGAACTTGGCGATCTGGTCGTCGTCGAGCGCGGCCCGCCAGTTGAAGGAGGGCGAGCAGTTGTACGCGAGCATCTGGTCCGGGTGCTCGGCGTGGATCGCCTCGGCGAACTCGCGGGCCTGGGCGAGGTCCGGGGTGCCGGTCTCGACCCAGATGAGGTCGGCGTACGGGGCGTAGGCGAGGCCGCGGGCGATGACCGGGGCCATGCCGTTCTGGACGCGGTAGAAGCCCTCGGCGGTCCGCTCCCCCGTGACGAACCGGGCGTCGCGCTCGTCGACGTCGCTGGTGAGCAGGTTGGCGGCGAGCGCGTCGGTGCGGGCCACGATCAGGGTGGGCACATCGGCGATGTCGGCGGCGAGGCGGGCCGCGTTGAGGGTGCGCACGTGCTGGGCGGTGGGGACGAGGACCTTGCCGCCGAGGTGGCCGCACTTCTTCTCGGAGGCGAGCTGGTCCTCGTAGTGGATACCGGCCGCACCGGCCTCGATCATCGCCTTGGTGAGCTCGAAGGCGTTGAGCGGTCCGCCGAAGCCGGCCTCCGCGTCGGCGACGATCGGGGCCAGGTAGTCGGTGGTGTCGCCCGCGTTCTCGGCGGTGGCGATCTGGTCGGCGCGCAGCAGGGCGTTGTTGATCCTGCGGACGACGCCCGGCACCGAGTTGGCCGGGTAGAGGCTCTGGTCGGGGTAGGTGTGACCGGCCAGGTTGGCGTCGGCGGCGACCTGCCAGCCGGAGAGGTAGACGGCCTGAAGCCCCGCCTTGACCTGCTGAACGGCCTGGCCGCCGGTCAGCGCGCCGAGCGCGTGGATGTAGTCCTGCTCGTGGAGCTGGCGCCAGAGCCGCTCGGCGCCGCGCCGGGCGAGGGTGTGCTCCTCACGGACGCTGCCGGAGAGCCGGACCACGTCCTCGGCACTGTAGGTACGCTCGATGCCCTTCCAGCGGGGGTCGCTCGCCCACCGCCGCGCCAGCTCTGCCGCCGTCGTCCGTGCCTGCGCCATGGCGTCTCTCCCGAAGTCGTGTGGGTCGACCGTGAAGTCGTACGGGTCGATCGTGTGAACAGTGCGAAGCCGAAGTCACGGAGTGACGTGACCTGTCGGTGCGGCCCACCGGACCTCCGAGGCGGAACGGTAAGCAATGCGCCCGGCCGATCGGTCCGAGATCCCGAGGAGTACGACGTCAGGGCTTGAAATCGTGCTCGGAACCCCGGTACGGGGCCGGTGCCCGGTGGGCCGCAGGAACAACTCTGACAGTGGCACTGAGTGCCATCAACGGTGGACAGATGCCAAGTTCTGCAAATCTTTCGGCGCACTTTGCCAAGGTTGCGAAGCCCACTGGCGGCATCGTGGCGGCTAGGGTTGTCGACACGTTGACGACGGCGGGAGGGGGCTCCGGGGTGAGCAAGACCTACGCGGGCGCACGGCTGCGCAGGCTGCGCGAGGAGCGCCGGCTGAGCCAGGCGGAGCTGGCCCGGATGCTGGCGATCTCGCCGAGCTATCTGAACCAGATGGAACACGACTCCCGGCCGCTGACCGTGCCGGTGCTGCTGCGGCTGACCGAGGCCTTCGGGGTGGACCCCGGCTTCTTCTCGGAGCGCGACACCACCCGCGTACTGGCGGATCTGCGGGAGGCGCTCGCCGACGAGGTGGGGGCGGCGCGGGTCTCGGCCGCCGAGCTGTCCGAGCTGGCTTCGCGGCTGCCGGGCGTCGCGTCCGTGCTGCTGGACCTGGGCCGCCGCAACCAGGCGCTGGCCGGGCGGCTCGCGGAGGCCGCCGAGCTGCGGGGCGGCGGCGGGCCGGACCTGCCGCGCTCCCCTCACGAGGAGATCCGGGAGTTCTTCTACCGGCGGCAGAACTACCTCCACGACGCGGACCTGGCGGCGGAGGAGCTGGCGGCGGAGATCGGGGTCCGCCCCGGCGAGGCGGTACGGGCGCTCGCCGCCCGCCTCGCCGAACGGCACGGCATCCGGACGGCCACCGGGGCCGACGGCGACCGCCGGGGCCCGGCCCGCGAGGCGGACACGGGACGGCTGCACCACTACGACCCGGACGCCCGGGTCCTGTACCTGTCGAACCGGCTCCGGCCGGGCCAGCAGGCGTTCCGGATGGCCACCCAGCTGGCCCTCCTCGAATACGGCCGGGAGATCTCACAGCTGGCCTCCGAGGACTACGACGAGGAGTCCCCGACCTGGCCGCTCGCGCGGATCGGGGTCGCCAACTACTTCGCGGGCGCGCTGATCCTCCCGTACCGGGCGTTCCATACGGCGGCGGAGGAGGTGCGGTACGACATCGAGCGCCTCACCGACCGCTTCGGGCTCGGCTACGAGACGGTCTGCCACCGGCTGTCCACGCTCCAGCGTCCCCGGCTGCGCGGGGTCCCGTTCTCCTTCGTCCGGGTCGACCGGGCCGGGAACATGTCGAAGCGGCAGTCCGCGACCGGGTTCCACTTCTCCCGCGCGGGCGGCACCTGCCCGCTGTGGAACGTGTACGAGGCGTTCGCCGCGCCCGGCCGCATCCACGTGCAGATCGCGGCGATGCCCGACGGACAGCGCTATCTGTGGACCGCGCGGGCGGTCACCCGGCACCGGGGCGGCTGGGGCGAGCCCGGCAAGACCTTCGCGATCGGGCTCGGCTGCGAGATCCGGCACGCCGGACGGCTGGTCTACTCCGACGGCCTCGACCTGGACAACGCCTCGGCCGCCACACCGATCGGGATGGGCTGCCGGATCTGCGAGCGGCTGGACTGCCCGCAGCGGGCGGTACCGCCGCTGGGGCAGCCGCTGGCCATCGACGAGAACAGCAGCACGTTCGTGCCGTACCCGGTGAAGGGGAGGCCGCCCGCGTAGGCGGACCCCCCTCAGCCAGGGCGCCGGGCGCCAGGGCACGCATGGCCCTGGCGGGGGCGGACGAGCGGCCCGACCAGGGATGATGCCCGTACAATACGACTGCCAGGGACCTCAGTTCGATACCCGAAAGGGTTGCAGTACCACTTGACATGCGATAGGCCGACCATAGCCGCGAGCCGCGAGCCGCGAGCCGCGAGCCGCGAGCCGCGAGCCGCGAGCCGCGAGCCGCGATCGAGCGGTGTGCCCGTAGCCTTTCGGGGTGGCCATGCACGCTAGCCAGCCCCTCCGCGTCCCTGTCGGGACGGACGCCGAACGGTGGAACACCTTTCAGGGTGAGAAGACCCTGGTCGTAGCGGCCCGTACGGTCACCTCGACCGTACGGGTCCTCGAATGCCTCCCCGCCCTGCTGCGCGGGGACGCCCGGGTGACGGTCGTCTTCGCCCATGACCCCACCTCCGCGTTCAACGACGGAGTGCTGGAGCTGCTGCACGACGCGGGCTGCCGGGTCATCCCCTGGGAACAGGTGGGTCACGCCGAGCCCGACCTGATCCTCACCGCCAGCGAGAACATCGAGGTTCCCGAGGGGCATTGCCCGGTCCTCGTGCTGCCGCACGGCATCGGCTTCCAGAAACAGGTACCGGACTCCCGGGGGCCACGCGACCGGCTGTCCGGGGTCGTACCGGACAGCCTCCTGGAGTCCGGGCGCGCATGGCTGGCGATCTCGCATCCGAGCCAGGAGGAGCAGTTGCTCTCCTCGCACCCCAAGGCGGCCGGGCGCACCCTGCTCGTGGGCGACCCGTGCTACGACGAACTGCTCGTCAGCGCCGAGCGGGCGGGGGCGTACCGGCGCGCGCTCGGGGTTCCGGCCGGGCACCGGCTGGTGGTGCTCAGTTCCACCTGGGGCGGCAGTTCGCTGATCGGCCGGGACCCGGGGCTGGCGGCCCGGTTGCTGGCGGCACTGCCCTACGACGAGTTCCGGGTGGCGGCGATCATTCACCCCAACGTCTGGGCGGGGCACGGTTCCTGGCAGATCCGTACCCTTCTGGCCCCGGCGCTGGAAGCCGGTCTGATGCTGGTCCCGCATGTGCATGCCTGGCGGTCGGCCCTGGTCGCGGCGGATGTCGTGGTCGGCGATCACGGTTCGGTGACCTTGTACGGGGCGGCGCTCGGCAAGCCCGTCCTGCTCGGGGCCTTCGGCAGCGAGGCGGTCGACGGCACCGCCGTGGCCGCGCTCGGGCGGGCCGCGCCCCGCCTTCACGGTCCGGGGGACCTGTACGCACAGATCACGTCCGCACTGGCCGGCCGGGACCGGTTCACCGCGGTCGCGGAGGGGGCGTTCGACCAGCCGGGACGGGCCCTGGCCCGGCTGCGTACCGCCCTCTACCACCTGCTGGACCTTCCGGAGCCGACGCACGCGCCCCCGCCCGACCGTTACCTGGGCGAGCCCGAGGAGACGGGAGCGGCGGTCACCTCCTGGCGGGTCACCACCACCGTCTCGGCGGACACCGTCACCGTACGCAGGCGGCCCGCGGCGGTGTCTCCGGGCGAGGACGAGACGGCCGGGCGCTTCGTCCACCTCGCCTGCGACGAGCGGGAGGCGGACCGGAACACGAAGGAGAACGCCTCGGCGCTGCTCCGAAGCGCTCCCGCCCCTGCCACGGCGGCGCTCCAGTGGATCGGGGACACGCTGAGCCGCTTCCCGGGGTGTCGTCTCGCGGCGGCCGCCGTGCGCGGAGGCGGGCATCTGGTGGGCCTGCGGGACGGGCGGATCGTGGAGGCGGCGATGACCGGACCGGCGGCCGGTCCGGGCCTGCCCGCCGCAGCCGTCTACGCCCTGCTGCGGGCCGCCGCTCCGCTGGCGGACGCCCAGCTGACCGTCCGCTTCGGAGCGCGCGACGAGGACGTGGCGCTCAGGCTGCGTACACCGCCGGCGGGCGGCATCTCGGCCTGAGCGCATGGCTGTCGGGCGGGTTAGTCCTGCGCCGTCCCTTCCCCCAGCCGCTCGCGGAGTTCCTCCGCCCGGGGGCTGCCCCCGGCCTCGAAGATCGCGAGCGCCCGTTCCAGGTGGTCGCGCACCCGGCGGGGGTCGCCCTCGGCGCGCTGTTCGATGTCGGCCAGCGCGACGAGTGCCTGGGCCTCGTAGTGGGTCGCCTCCTGCGCGCGGAGGACCTCGGCGGCTTCGCTCAGGGACCGGACCGCTTCCTCGGTCTCGCCCAGGCGGCCGTGTACGAGGCCGATGGCCATGCGGACCCGGGCCGCCATTCTCAGGTCCTCGCGGGCGATGAGCTGTTCGTGCGCGCCGCGCAAGGTGTCCAGCGCCTCGGCGGGGTTCCCGGCAGCGTCCTGGGCACAGCCGAGGAAGTAGGACGCTATGGCGGCTCCGCGCCCCTCGTTCGCGGCCGTGTTGAGTTCGAGGGCGCTGCGGTAGGCCTCCATGGCCCGGACCGGGTCGCGCTGGTCCCAGTACCGGCCGGAGAATTCCTGTACGGAGGCGCGGACGACCAGGTCTCCCGAGACCTCGGCGCAGGCCTGGGCCCGCTCCAGCTGGCTCCGTGCGGCCGCGTGTTCCCCGAGGTCCATCAGGGGACGGGAGAGGAGACTGCGGAGCCTCGCCTCCGCCGCGGGCGCCACGGACTCGGCGGCCGCCGCCGCACCCAGTTCGAGCGACTCCTGCCAGTCACCGAGATGCCGGTGGTGGAGGAACAGCACGGTCAGCGCCTCGGCGAGCTGCCATACCTCGGTCTGCAACGTCTCCTCGCGCGCGGCGGCCCGCAGTACGCCGAGGATGTTGCGGTGTTCGGCCTCCAGCCAGTCCACGGGGTGCGGTGCGCCCTCGGCGGCGAAGGGGTCGGGAACGCCGGCGAGCAACCGCGTGTGGTCCGCGATGCGGAGCCGGTCCTCCCGCACGGCCCGGTCGGCCAGCGCGGTCAGGGCCAGGTAGTGCAGGGTCACCCGCCGTACCAGCGCGAGCCGTTCGCCGGGGCGCTCATCCTCCGTCGCACGTTCCCGGGCGTGCAGCCGTACGAGGTCGTGGAAGCGGAGGCGTCCGTCCGCCGTCCGGTCGAGGAGGCCTGCCCGGTGGAGGGATTCCAGCGCGTCCGCGGCCGGGCCCGGGGCCAGGTCGGCCGCCACCGCGGCGACCCCGGCGTCGAAGGAGGCGCCCGGGTGCCAGCCCAGCAGGCGGTAGAGCCGGGCGGCTTCCGGAGCGAGTTCACGATAGGCGAGGTCGAAGGCAGCGGACACGGACCGTTCCTCTCCCAGGGACATTCCTGCCAGTCGGCGCGATTCCGTGGCCAGCTCAGCCACGAGCGCCGCGAGGGTCAGCCGGGTGTCGGCCGCCAGCCGGGCGGCGACCACGTGCAGCGCCACCGGCAGCCCGCCGCACAGCTGCACGAGGCGTTCCGCCGAGGCGGGGTCGGCCTCGACCGTGCCGGTTCCGCACCGGTCGGCGAGCACCTTCAGGCCACTGTCCTGGTCGAGCGGCTCCACCGGCAGCAACCGTGCCCCGTCCAGGGCGAGTTCCCCGATGAGGCTTCCGCTCGCGACGAGCAGCGCGCTGCCCCTTCCCTTCGGCATGAGGGCGGCTGCCTGGGCGGGGCCCGAGACGTTGTCCAGGAAGATCAGCAGCCGTCGGCCCGCCGACCGGGTCCGCAGCAGCCGGGTCCGGTCCTCCAGCGTCGCCGGGATGTAGGGGTCGTCGACCCCCAGGGACTTCAGACAGCGCCGTACGGCCTCGGAGATGTCGGGGGCCTTCGACTCCGTGCGCAGGGAGGCGTAGTCCACGTAGATCTGCCCGTCGGGGAACCGTTCCCGTTCGCGCTCCGCCCAGTGGGTCGCGAGGGCGGTCTTGCCGACGCCGGGCAGGCCGTACAACGCGGCGAAGCCGACGCTCGCCCCGCCGTCGGCTCCGCTCCGGGCCAGCCAGGTGTCGAGCGCGGCCAGGCCCTTGGTCCGGTTGACGAACCGTACGGCCAGTGGCGGGATCTCATCGGGTGGAACATACGTTCCGGACGGTGGCGCCTCCTGGACGTTGAACGTGATGCCGCCGTGGATCGCCCCGGCCTGGACGGTCGGCCCGTAGATGGTGCCGGACAGGTCGTTGCGCGAGGAGACCGGCTCGGACCCGCCGGGCCGCCCCGCCGTCACTCCGCGCCCGGCCGCTGCTCCGGGGGCGTCACACCGGAGCCGTTCAGCGTGAAGTGGGAGATGTTCTGTCCCTGGACCACCGGGGCGTACTGGGTGCCTCCGCTGACGGAGTTGGAGACCGACACCGTGGGGGCCGACGGCCGGAGGGGCGCCAGTTCGTCGAGCAGCGTCCGCAGCTCCTCTGCGGCCTCCGGGTTGGCGCGCAGGGCCCGGCGGAGCCTGGTCCGCCACTCCGCCTCGATGTCGGCCGCCGTCGCCTCGTCGGCGTCGGCCCGGGCCGCCGTCAGCTCGGCGCGGGACACCTCCAGCTCGGCGTCGACCGCGTCGGTGTCCTCGCCTCGGGACAGGAACCGGGCCAGCCGCCCGCGCACCTGCGTCCAGGCCTCCGTCGCCATCAGCCCCACGACGGTCGTCGCACCCGATGCCGCCAGTGTCATCAACTCGGCTTCCACCGAACCCCCTCTGCCTCGCTCCTCACACCGTACGGGCGGGTGGCCCGTCACTGGTAGCAACCGTAGAGAGCGAACAGTCCCCGCGGAAGCGGAATCGAGGGCGCGGCGCGGTGCAGTTCCGGCCAGGTCGCCCGTGGCGTACCGGCCCTGGGGAGGCCGGTGCCGCGGCGGGGCCGCGAGGCCGGTCACTGACCGGCGTAACCCGAGATCGCGTAGTGAGTACTCACTCCGCCTGCTGCCCGCGGGCCGCAGGCTCCCTCGCGGCGGTCTCTCCGCAACCGCCGGACCGCCCGGCGCGTGATGATGGGTAGGGGGCCGCGACGCGGCAGCGTTCCGCCGGCACCGCCGGCCGGTACCCAGAAAGGGCGGTCGTCATGTCCCCATCCGGAGTGAAGACGTGGGCCGCAGCGCTGCTCACCACGCTCGTCCTGGCCCTCCTCTCGGTCGGGTGCACGGGCGGGGACGGCTCGGGGCCGACGCCCCGCGGCAGCTCTCCGCCCGGGACGGGCTCGGGCACGGAGGGCCACGTGCTCGCCGTGAAGATCGACAACGTGGCACCCGCCCGGCCCCACACCGGGCTGGAGCGGGCCGACATCGTCTACGTCGAGCAGGTGGAGGCCGGGCTCAGCCGCATCCTCGCCGTCTACTCCTCGGATCTGCCACCGGCCGTCGGCCCGGTCCGCAGCGCCCGGGAGACCGATCTGGAGCTGCTGCGCCAGTTCGACCGGCCGACGCTGGCGTTCTCCGGCGCCCACAGCAGGCTGCTGCCGGTCATCGACCGGGCGCCGCTGGAGGCCGTACCGCCGTCGGAGGCACCGCAGGCCTACTTCCGGGGGCCCGACCGGCCCGCCCCGCACAATCTCTACCTGCGGCCGGAGAAGATCCCGTACACCGCGTCCGGTGTCAACGCCGTCGAGGCGCTGGGGCTGCGCTTCGGGGCGGCTCCGCCGGGCGGGGAGCCGGAGGACAGCCATACGGTCCGCTACCCGTCCGCCTCCGTCAGCTTCGTCTGGTCCGACGAGCGCGGCCGGTGGCTGGTCTCGCTGGACGGCTCCCCCGCCCTCACCTCCGACGGGGCGCGGATCGGGGCCGGTACGGTCATCGTCCAGGACGTGACCGTACGCCCTTCGGACTTCCACGACCGGTCCGGGAGCGTCAGCCCGTTCACCGAGACCGTGGGCTCGGGCGAGGCGCTCGTCCTGCGTGACGGCCGCGCCCACGAGGCCCGGTGGTCGCGCGCCTCGGCCGACGACCCCACCGCGTTCAGCACCCCGGACGGCGAGCGCGTCGATCTCGCCGACGGGCCGCTGTGGATCCTCTACACGCCGAGCGGGGAAAGCGCCGCCCGCTGAACAGGCGGGGGCGGGGCAGGCGCGCCGGGGCCGGGCCGACGGTCTACGGTCGACTGCGTCGGCGGGCCGCAGCCCGCCGACGCAGCCGCGCGCAAGGAGCACGTACGTTGTCGTCGTCCCCGTCCGGCCTGGTCGCAGCCATGGAACGCCACCAGGTCGCCCTCTATCTCGGGGCCCTGGCCGCCGGAGGCCTGGTGGGCCGGTTCGCTCCGGATGCGGGGCCGGGCCTGGAGCACGCCATCAACCCGGTGCTGGCCGCCCTGCTGTACGTGACGTTCCTCCAGGTTCCGGCCGCGGAACTGGTGCGCTCGTTGCGGGCGGGCCGTTTCCTGGCGGCCGCGCTGGTGGTGAACTTCGTCGTGGTGCCGCTGGTGGTCGCCGCGATGTTCGCCTTCCTCCCCGACGAGCAGGCGGTCCGCCTCGGTGTCCTGCTGGTGCTGCTGGCACCGTGCATCGACTACGTGATCGTCTTCAGCGGGCTCGCCGGAGGCGACAACCAGCGCCTGCTGGCCGCCACCCCTCTCCTGCTGCTCGCCCAGATGGTGCTGCTGCCGGGCTATCTGTTCCTGTTCCTGGGACCGGGCCTGGCCGACGTGGTGGAGGCCGGACCGTTCGTCGAGGCGTTCGTCGTCCTGATCGTGATCCCGCTGGTCCTGGCCTGGCTGACCCAGGCCTGGAGCGCACGCCGCCCGGCCGGGCGGAAGGCCGCCGACGCCCTGGGCACGGCGATGGTGCCGCTGATGGCCGCCGTCCTGTTCACCGTGGTCGCGTCCCAGCTGCCGAAGCTCGGCGACACCGGCAGCGTGGCGGACGTGGCCCGCGTCGTCCCGTTCTACGTGCTCTTCCTCGTCGTGATGGCGTTCGCGGGGCTCGGCGTCGCCCGCGCCTTCCGTCTGGACGTCCCCGCCGGGCGGGCGATCGTGTTCACGGGCGCGACCCGCAACTCCCTGGTCGTCCTCCCCCTGGCCCTGGCGCTCCCGGACGCGCTGGCCGTCGCCGCGGTGGTCGTGGTCGCGCAGACCCTGGTCGAGGTGATCGGCATGGTGGCCTACGTGCGGGCCGTACCCCGGCTGCTTCCGCTCCGGGACTGACCCGCACCCGCCGCGCCCGCGTGGGGGCGCGCTTCGGCCCACCTGGGCAGGGGCGGGCACATCGGGACGCAAGTGCTTTGGTTCATCGGCCAGTTCGGGTGGACCACCCCTGCGCCCGTTGGGTTAGGGTCACCTGATGACGAGTGCCTCACCGCCTCCCTCCTCCGGCGCGACCGCCGACGACAAGCACCCCTTCGCCGCGTTCGGGCTGCTGTCCCCGCCCGGTACCGACGCGTTCTGGGCGGCGGCACGGACGCCCCTGTCGGTACCCGCCGACGGCGGGGGCTGGCTGACCCTCTTCCTGTGGCGCGGCTCCGAGGCCGTACTCGACTTCGAGAGCTGGTCACCGCCCGTGCCGCTGCGCCGCTGGGGCGCCACGGACTGCTGGTACGCCGAGGTGCGCATGCCCGCACGGCTGCGGGTGACCTACCGCGTCCTCGCGGGAGGGGCCGCCCACGCCGATCCGTTCAACCCGTTCGGCGCGGGCGGCGAGCGGTCCATCGCCGCGACGCCGGACGCCCCGCCCCAGCCGCACTGGCCCGCACTCGGCCCGGACGACGTCCTGCCCCTCCCCCGTACCCGGCTCCGCTGGAACAGCGACCGGCTCGGCGGGCGGCGCACCGTGCGCGTCCACCCGGTGGGCGGCGGCGGTCCCGTGGTACTGCTGCTGGACGGGGACGACTGGCTGTATCTGCACCCGGCCATGACCGCCTTCGACGCGGCCTTCGACGCGGGTGACGTGCCTGCGGTCACCCTCGTCTTCGTGCCCGCCAAGGACCGGGAGGCGGAGTTGGGTTGCCGCCCCGAGCTGTGGGAGGCGGTCCGGGACGAACTGCTGCCGCTGGTGGCCGAGTCCGGCGTGGTGGCCGATCCGGACCGGCTGGTGGTGGCCGGGCAGAGCCTGGGCGGGCTGAGCGCGCTGTACGCGGCTCTGGAGTTCCCGGAGCTGGTCTCCCGTATCGCCTGTCAGTCGGGCTCCTTCTGGTGGGCGCCCGGGGCCGTGGAGGCGGCGCATCCGCTGGGCGGGGCCGTCGGGGGCGCGATCGCCGAGCGGCTGCGGCGGGGCGCGGACCTGTCCCGGCTGCGGTGCGCGTTCGACGTGGGGGAGCACGAGGCCGCCATGCTGCCCCACTGCGAGCTGGCCGAGACGCTGACCGAGGGATCGGGTGCCACCGTGCGCGTGTCACGTTCGGCTTCCGCGCACGACCGCGCGGGCTGGCGGCAGGCGCTGCTGAGGGATGTGGCCTGGGCGCTGGGCTGAGGGGTTCCCGGGGCGGGAACCCCTCGGTTCACCTCGCCACGGCCAGGCAGTACGCCTCGTCCCGCGCCAGCAGGTTGCGGTGCGTGTCCTCGGCGGTGATCACTCCCTCGTCGAGGACCAGGACACGGTCCGCCGCGTCCAGGAGCGGCGGGCTGCTGGTGATCACCACCGTCGTACGGCCTCGGCGCAGTTTCGCGATGTTGCGCGCGATGAGCTGCTCGGTGACCGCGTCGACGGCCGTCGTCGGGTCGTGCAGGACCAGCACCTCTGTGTCGGCGGCCAACGCGCGGGCCAGTGACAGGCGTTGCCGCTGGCCTCCGGAGAGATTCGCCCCTCGGTCGCGGACCGCGTAGTCCAGGCCCTCGCGGTGAAGGGCGACGACATCGGTGAGCATGGACGCCTCGACGGCCTCCTCGATCGTCCGGCTGGTGCCCGAGGGGTCGATGTTCGTCCGGAGGGTACCGGCGAAGACCTCCCCGTCGTACGGGTTCACCAGCATGTGCTCGCGTACGGCCTCGACCGACAGGTCCGCGATCTCCTGGCCGCCGATGCGCACCACTCCCCCGTACGTGTGGGGGGCGGTGTTCACCGCGAGGACGGCGGCGAGGTCCGCCGCCGCGCGCGGCTGGTAGGCGGCGATCGCCACGAACTCGCCTGGATTCACCGAGAACTTGAGCTCCCGCAGGGTGCCGTGCCGTACGCAGTCGACCTCCAGGGTTCCGCCCGGCTCCGGGCGGCCTGGGCCCGGTGTGGCCACCGGCGGGGCGGAGAGCACCAGCGCCATCCGTTCGGCCGAAGCCCGGGCGATCATCACGTACTTGGGCATCTCGGAGAACATCTTCAGCGGTTCCATGATGAACTGCGCGAGGCCCACGGCCATGACCAGTTCCCCGATGGTGATCCGGCCCTCGAACGCCAGCCAGCCCGCCGTCAGGGAGACCGCCGCGGCGAGGACCGCGTTGAGGGCCAGCGCGGTGCCCGCGTACCGGCCGTTCACCCGGGCCACGGTGACGGCCTGGCGCTTCGCGTCGGTGCTGACCTTGCGGTAGGAGCCGAACGCGGCGTGGTTGCCGCCGAAGCCGTGGAGGGGGCGCAGGCCGATGATGAGGTCGGCGACCTTGGCTCCGGCCCGTGCCACCTTGGCCTGCTGCTCCTGGGTGCTGGCGCCGATCCGCTTGGACATCACGGCCAGGACCGACAGGATCGCGACGGTCCCCACGACCACCAGCAGGCCGAGCCGGAGGTCGGCCAGGCTCAGTGCGACGGCCGCGACCACCACGGCGACCAGGGAGCTGACCAGCAGCGGCACCACTTCGATGATGTCGGCGGTCTGGTCGGCGTCCTCGGTGGCGATGGTCAGGATCTCGCCGGACTTGAGTCCGTCGACGTCCCTGGCCACCGGCTGGAGCCCGCAGGCCGCGACCTGGACCCGCCAGCGGTGCGCCTCGGTCGTGTTGGCCTTCTGCAGCACCCGCATGCCGAACCGCCACGACAGGGACACCGTCGTGATGATCACGGCGAGCGCGCCGATCGACACTCCGAGCGAGGGGAGGCTGCGGTCCTGCATCGTGTGCTCGACGATCATGCCGAGCGCGATGGGGAACGCGGTCTCCGCCGCCTGGTACAGGCCCATGAGGACGGTGCCCGCGATCATGGCGCCGATGTTGCGGCGCAGGGCGGTTCGCAGGATGGCGGCGCCCGGGCGGGGCCGCTGCGTGTCGGTCTTCATCAATGGGTGTCAGTTCTCATCGAGGTGGCGGGCCATCGCTTCCGGGGTTCGCAGGGTGAACAGATCACGGATGGTGATCACAGGACCGTACTCCCGGCGGAGCAGCCCGATCAGCCGCACCGCCAGCATGGAGTGTCCGCCGAGGGACACGAAGTCGCTCACCGCGCTCACCTCGTCGTCGTCCAGATCCAGCGCCTCGGCGAAGAACTCGCAGACCACCCTCTCGGTTTCGGTCTCCGGTCCGCGCTCCTGCGCCGTGGTCAGCGCGCCCAGCGGCCTGGCATCGGGGAGCGCCTTGGTGTCAGCCTTCCCGTTCACGGTGAGGGGGATGCTGTCGACCTGTGCGTAGTGGGTGGGGCGCAGGAAGTCCGGCAGCCCCGCGCCGACTTCGGCGGCGACCCGGGCCAGGTCGGCCATGTCCGCCAGGACGAGATAGGCGGCCAGCCGGTGAGCCCCGTCCACCTGGGGGTCCGGCTGGGCGACCGCGGCGACGAAGCGGACCGCCGGGTGGGCCGCGAACACGGCCTCGACCTCGCCCAGTTCGACGCGGTGGCCGCGGATCTTGACCTGTTGGTCGGTGCGGCCCAGGTAGGCGATGTTCCCGTCGGGCCTGCGGAGCACCAGGTCCCCGGTGCGGTACATGCGCTCGCCGGGCGCGCCGAAGGGGCAGGCGACGAAGCGGTGCGCGGTCTGGGCGCTCTGGCCCAGGTAGCCGCGGGCGATGCCGACGCCCGCCACGTACAGCTCGCCGGGCACTCCGTCGGGCAGCGGCCGCAGCCAGGGGTCGAGGACGTACACGTCGGTGTTGTCGATGGCCACGCCGACCACCGGGTCCTGGCATTCGAAGGTGCCGACGCCGAGGGTGTTGATGGTGTACTCGGTGGGCCCGTACAGGTTGTAGCCGACCGTGCCCTTCGTCCCGGCGAGCCGCCGCCACAGCGTCGGGGTGACGGCTTCGCCGCCCAACAGCACCAGCGCGGGGCGTCGTTCGGGGTTGTCGAGCAGCCCTTCGGCGACCAGCTGCTGGGCGTAGGTCGGGGTCACGTTGATGACGTCGATGCCGTGCTCGCCGCAGTACTCGACCAGCCGGGGTGCGTCGCGGCGCAACTCCTCGTCGCAGATGTGGACTTCGTGGCCGTCGGCGAGCCACAGCAGTTCTTCCCACGACATGTCGAACGCGAACGACACGGTGTGCGCGATCCTGAAGGTCCGGTGGCCGTGGTCGGCGAGCACCGGTTCGAAGATCCGGCGCTGATGGTTGATCAGCATGTTGGTGAGCCCGGCGTAGGCGGTCACCACACCCTTCGGCTTCCCGGTCGATCCCGAGGTGTAGATCGTGTACGCGGGGTGGCACAGCCGGTCCGGGTCCTCGGGCGTGAACGTCACGAACGGCTCCGCCTCGGGCAACGGGCGGTCCAGTTCGATCAGTTCGCCGCTCAGCCGGGGCGACACGCTGCTCACGGTGAGGATGACCTCGGGCCGCGCGTCCTCGACGATCGCCGCGATCCGCTCGTCGGGGTGGTCCAGTTCCAGCGGCACGTACGCGGCACCGACCCGCAGGACGGCGAACAGCGCCGCGATCCAGTCGGGGGAGCGCGGGATCGCCAGCCCCACGGTGGTCTCCGGGCCGATGCCCCGCCCGGCGAGTACGCCCGCCACCGCCCGGCTGCGGTCCCGGAGTTCGGCGAAGGTCATGGTCGCGCCGTCGGCGACGAGCGCGATCCGTTGCGGATCGCGGTCGGCCGCGAGGTCGAAGCGGTCGACGACGGTGTCCGTGCCGATGTCCGTGCGGTCGGCGGGCTCGGGGGCCGGTGCCGGACCGGGCAGCGCGCCCATCGGGCCGGTCGCCCCCGCCACGTCCTCCAGGACGCGCAGGTAGTCGTCGAGGAGCCGGCGGGCGGCTCCGGGGTCCCCGTGACGGTGCTCCAGCTTGACCGTGAGCCGGTCTCCCGGCGTGACGACCCAGGTGTACGGGTAGTGGGTGGAGTCCTCCGCCCGGACGGAGGTGATGCCGTGGCGGGCGTTCATCGCGGCGAAGGCGTCCGGGTCCAGGAAGTTCTGGAGCACGAACAGGTTGTCGAAGAGGGTGTCGTGCCCGCTGGCCCGCTGGATCTCTCCGAGCCCCAGGTGCTCATGGTCCATCGCCGCGACGCGCGCCGCCTGCACGGACGCCAGGTAGGCGCCGACCGTGTCGTCGGGCCGGGCCCGCGTCCACATCGGGACGGTGTTGAGGAGTACGCCGACGATGTCGGAGTGCCCCTCGCCCTCACGGCCGGAGACGGTGACGCCGAAGACGGCGTCGGCGCGGCCGGTGCGGGCCCCGAGGAGGAGGCCGAAGGCCCCGGTCAGCACCGAGTTCAGGGTGACGCCGTGGACCCGGGCCGCTTCCCGCAGCAGCTCGGTCAGTTCGGCCGAGAGGGTGTGCACGAGCGGCTGCGGCAGCTCCTGGGCCAGGGCCGGGGCCGGTCCGGCGAGCAGCGTCGGCCCCGGCAGGCCCGTGAGGTGCTCCGCCCAGAAGCGCTCGGACTCGGACGGATCCTTCGCGGCGAGCTCCCGGGCGTACTCCTCGAAGCCCGGCACGGCGGGGGCCGTGTCCCACGGCTCGCCCGCGACGACGGCCTCGTACGCGTCGAACAGGTCGCGCAGCAGGATCTCGCGGGACCAGCCGTCCCAGAGCAGCAGGTGGTAGCTGAGCAGCAGGTCGTCGTGGCCGTCGGGCCGCCGTACGACGGTGATCCGGATCAGCGGCGGCTCCCCCGGGTCGAAGCCTCGCTCGCGGTCCCGGGTGCGCAGGGCCTCGGTCTCGGCGTCCGTCGTCGCCTCGACCGCCCGGACGCCGACCCGGCGGCCCGCCTTCAGGACCTGGACCGGGTTTCCGTCGTCGTCGGTGGTGAATCCCGCGCCGACGACCGGGTGTCGCGCGATGACGTAGGCCATGGCGTCGGCCAGCGCGTCGGTGTCCAGGCGGCGGTCGAAGGTGAAGTAGCTCTGGGCGACGTAGTGCCCGGCCTCGCCCGCCATCTGGGCCTGGAAGAACAGGCCCCGCTGGAGCGGGGTGACCGGGGCTGTGCGCTCGGCCGTCACGGAGGCGTGGTCGATCTGCTCCAGGGCGGCGAGCCAGTGTCCGGCGATCGCGTCCGGTACGCCGTCGGCGAGGGTGAAGGACGCGTGCAGGCTTCCGGTGGCCTCGTCGGTCCAGGCGTTGACCTCGACGGCGTACGGGCTGTTCCGCTCCCCGCCGGTGAGGTGGGGGGCGCTGGATTCGGCGCCCCGGCCGAGGTAGTTGAAGAGGATCTGCGGGCGGGCGGTCAGCAGTGGGGCGGTCTGCGGGTTGAGGTACCGGAGCCGGCCGTAGGCGGTGTGGCCGTGCTCGTCCGGCTGGCGTTCGGCGACCTCGCGGGCGGCGGTGACCGGGTCGGTGTGGGCCGTGAGGCGTACGGGGGCGATGGAGGTGAACCAGCCGACGGTACGGGAGTAGTCGTGGTGCTCCAGGGCCGGGACCCGGCCGTGCCGCTCAAGGTCGACGGCGAGGTCGGTGGGCGCGGCGGCCTGGATCCGCGTCAGCGCGGTGCGCAGGGCGCCGCACAGCAGTTCGGTGAGGCCGAGGCCGAGTGCGCCGGGCGCGGTGCGCGTCACCCGGTCGCTCGCCTCGGGCGGCAGGACCGCCGTGATCTCGCGCGCCCCCGTGACGGCGGGCAGCAGCGGCGGCGACTGAAGGGTGGTGATCCAGTGGCCGAGGGCGGTGGCCGGCTGCCCCGACCGTGCGGCCAGTGCTTCGGCGTACTCGGCGTACGGGGTCGTCGGCGGCGGCAGCGGGGAGCCGCCGAGGGCGGTGGCCAGGTCGTCGAGGAGGACGAGCCAGGAGACGGCGTCCACGGCGAGGTGGTGCACGGTGACGACCAGGGTGCGGCTCGGCTCCAGCCAGGAGAAGGCGATGACCTCTCCGGTCTCGGGGTCGAGCCGTCCGGCGGCCTCGTTCGCGGCGGCCGTCGCGTCGGTGGTGTCCACCCGTACGACGTCGGCCTCGCGGGCGGGTTCGGTGCGAAGGGCCCACACGCCGTGCTCGACCTGGAGACGCAGGCGCAGGGCGGGGTGCGCGGCCAGGACGGCGTTCGCCGCGCGCCGTACGTCCGCGAGTCCCGTTCCTTCGGCGGCGACGAGGGTCCTGGCCTGGGCGAACCGGGCGAGTGAGCCGCCGAGTTCGCGTTGACGCAGGATGATCGGTGTCGCCGGGAACGGGCCGTCCTCGCAGCGGGGCGGCACGGGTGCGGGGCGTTGCGGGGCGCGCGTGGCGAGGTGGTCCGCGAGGGCGCGCGGGGTCTTGAGGAGGAACACGTCCCGGGGTGCGATCGGCAGGTCACGTGCGCGGGCCCGGTTGATCACGGTGATGGCGACGATGCTGTCGCCCCCGGCGGCGAAGAAGTCGGTGTCGGCGTCCACGGTGGCGCCGGGCAGTGCCGCGGCGAAGATGTCGACCAGGGCGGTGAGCGCGGAGTCGCCGGTGGCCTCCCCCCGCTGTCCGACCTCCTGCTGTGCGGCGCGCTCGGCGAGGGCCTTGCGGTCGAGCTTTCCGTTGACCGTCAGCGGCAGCGCGTCGACCGGCAGCACCCGGCCCGGGACCATGTGTACGGGCAGCTTGGCGGAGAGCCGGGCGGTGCAGTCAGCGGGCACCTCTCCCACGACATGGGCGACGAGGTGGTCACCGCTGTCCGCCACGGTGACGGCCACATCGATGATCCCGTCCAACTCCCGTACGGCTCCCTCCACTTCGCCGAGCTCGACCCGGAATCCCTTCAGCTGTACCTGGTCGTCGGCGCGGCCCGCGAACTCCAGCTCGCCATCGAGCGTCCGCCGGGCGAGGTCTCCCGTGTGGTACATGCGGGAGCCGTCGGCCGCGAACGGGTCGGCCACGAACCGCCCGGCGGTGAGCCCGGGCCGGCCCAGGTACCCCAGGGAGACCTGGTCGCCCGCGACGTAGATGGCTCCCACCCGGCCCGGCGGCACCGGGCGGAGCCGGTCGTCGAGCAGATAAGCGGTCAGGCCGGGGATGGGGCCGCCGATGGGGCTGGCGTCCGTGCCCCGGGCGAAGTCGTCGTCCGTGAGCACCCGGTGGGTGACGTGGACGGTGGTCTCGGTGATGCCGTACATGTTGACCAGTTCGGGCGTGCCGGTGCCGTGCCGTTCGACCCAGCCGCGCAGCCGCCCGAGGTCGAGGGCCTCGCCGCCGAAGATGATCCGGCGCAGCGCCGTGACCGGCCGGTCGGCGTGCAGGTCGGCCTCGATGAACCGGTAGAAGGCGGACGGGGTCTGGTTGAGTACGGTCACGCCGCGCTCGCGGACCAGCCGGTGGAAGTCGACCGGGGAGCGGGTCAGGGCGTACTCCGGGACCAGCAGCTCGCCGCCGTGTGCCAGCGCGCCCCACAGCTCCCAGACGGCGAAGTCGAAGGAGAAGGAGTGGAACTGGACCCACACGTCGTCGGGTCCGAAGCCCATGTCGGGGCGGGTGTTCGCGAGGAGCGCCGACACGGCGGAGTGCGGGACGACGACGCCCTTGGGCCGACCGGTCGAGCCGGAGGTGTAGATGATGTACGCCGGGTCCTGCGGGGTCGCTTCAGGCGCGGCGGTCTCCTCACCGGCCGGGAGCCGGTCGCCCTGGACGAGGACGCGGGCCGCCACGCCCGCCCGTTCCAGGAGCCGGGTGAAGCGGCCCTGCTGTTCGCGGTCCACGAGGACGACCTGCGGGGCGGCGTCGGCGAGGATGTACTCCAGCCGCTCGTCCGGGTAGGCGAGGTCCAGCGGTACGTACGCGCCTGAGGCGGTGGCGACCGCGATCAGGGCGACGACCTGCTCCAGGGAGCGCGGGACGGCGACGGCGACCCGTCGGCCGGGGAGGACTCCGGCCGCGCGCAGGGTTTCCGCCAACGCGTCCTTCTGCGCGGCGAGTTCTCCGTACGTCAGCGAGCGGGTACCGCCGCCGAGGGCGCATTGCGTGATGGCGGTGGCCGCCGGGTCGCGCCGTGCCGCGGCGTCGAACAGCGCGCCCAGGGTCGCCGGGGCGGGCCGTTCCGGTGTCCTGTCGGTCTTCGGGGCCGGCTCGTCGACCGGGGTGTCCGGGTCGGCCAGCACCTCGGCGAGGGTCCGGGTGAAGGTGTGCAGGATCGCCTCGGCGCTCTCCCGGCGCAGCAGCTCACCGTCGTAGATGAGGTTGAAGCGCGGGCGGCCGTCGCCTCCTCGCTCGACCACCAGCGTCAACGGGTAGTGCGGGGCCCCCTCGTTGACGATGTCGGTGATGACGAGGGTGTCGTCCGGTCCGCGCAGGGCGTCCACGTCGGTCGCCACGTCGAACACCACCAGGGTGTCGAAGAGGGAGCCCGCGCCGCTCTGCCGACCGATCCTCGCCAGGGAGACATGCTGGTGGGCCAGCACCCTGCCCTGGTGCGCCTTGACCGCATCGAGCAGGTCCCGTGCGGTGTCGGTGGCTTCCCAACGGACGCGTACGGGGACGGTGTTGATGAACAGGCCCACCATGTCCCGGATGCCGGGCACGTCCGCGTCGCGCCCCGAAACCGTGGAGCCGAAGACGACGTCCCTGCCGCGCAGGATGCCGCCCAGCGTCACCGCCCAGGCGCTGTGGACGGCCACGCTGAGGGGCACCCCGGCCGACCGTGCGGCGGCGTCGATGTCCTCGGCGGGCTCGGCGGCGAGGTCGGCGAACCGCGCGGAGGGGGTGTGCCCTTCGGCCACGAGGGACGGGCCGGGCAGTCCGTCGAGTTCCTCGCGCCACACGCGGTCGCTCTCGTCCTGGTCGCGTCGGGCGAGCCAGTCCACGTAGTCGCGGTAGCCGCCGAGTGGGTACACCGTCCCGGGCGCGTGGTATTCGGCCAGCAGCGTACGGAGCATCGGAGGCACCGACCAGCCGTCGGCGATGATGTGGTGGACGGTCTGCACCAGGACCGTGCGGCCCGCGCCGGCGCGGATGAGGGTGTATCGCATCAGCGGCCCGGTGGCGAGGTCGAACCCGGCGCGGCGGTCCCGCTCCGCGAGGTCGCGGATCTCGTCATCGGTGATGGAGGGGCGGTCCAGTGTGGTGAAGGGCGCCCGTATGCCGCTCTCGACGACGGAGACGACCCGGCCGTCGGCGAGGGATGTGAACCGGGCGGCCAGGCCTGGGTGGAGCGTGAGCAGCCGGGTGGCCGCCGCGGTGAGCCGTTCGGGGTCCACCTCGCCTTCCAGCGTGAGGAGTTGCTGTTCGACGTAGCTGCCCGTGGTGTCGCCGTCGAAGACGGAGTGGAAGTAGAGGCCTTCCTGCAACGGGGTGAGCGGCAGGATGTCGCGCAGGGCCGGTCCGTCGAGCTCGTCCACGTCGGCCTGGGTGAGCGGCACCAGCGGGAAGTCGCTGGGCGTGTGACCGCCCGTTTCGAGGGTGGCGAGTGCGGTGAGGGCCGAGCGGAAGTAGTCGGCGAGGGTGTCGATGTCGTCGTCGGTGAAGACGCCTTCGGGCCAGGAGATGGTGGTGACCAGTGCGTAGTGGCCGTTCGGGCCGGGCTCGGCGATCGCGTTGAACTCCAGGGCGCGCGGCAGGCGCATGTCCGGGTCGCGCTTTTCTCCCAACTGCCCTGTGGTGCCCGCGAGCTGCCAGTCACCGCAGGCTCCCGCGTCGTAGCGGCCCAGGTAGTTGAAGAGGACCTGGGGGGCCGGTCCGGTCAGGCCCGCTCCGGACAGATAGCGCAGGGCGCCGTAGGAGAGGCCGCCGGACGGGGTGCGGGCGAGGTCCTCCTTGACCGCCTTGAGGGCGGTGGCGAGGTAGGCGGGTGCGGTGAGGTCGGTGGCCGTGCCGGGGTCCACGGTGACCGGGAAGAGGGTGGTGAACCAGCCGACCGTACGCGACAGTTCGGGTTCGAATCCCGCCGCCTCCGCGACGAAGCGCCCTTCTCGGCCGTGGCCCTCCAGCTCGATGTGGGCGAACGTCTGGTCCTGCCCGTGGTCGCGGCGCCAGCGGGCCAGGGCGACGGCGAGGGCGGTGAGCAGGACGTCGTTGGCGCCCGCGTGGAACTTCGCGGGGACCTCGCCGAGCAGCGCGGCCGTGTGCTCGGGCCCGACGGAGACGGTCCGGGTCCGCTCGCGGGCCACGGTGTCGGTCTCGGCCAGGGCCCGCCTGCCGAGCGGCGCGTCCGGCGCGGGCAGCGGGGTCTCGTAGTGCCTACGGTCCGCGTCGAAGGGGGCGCGGGCCAGCAGCTGGGTCCAGCGGCGGAACGAGGTGCCGACGGGCGGCAGGTCGACGGGGGTTCCGGAGGCCCACTGACGCCAGGCCGTGGCCAGATCGTCCATCAGGATGCGCCAGGACACGCCGTCGATCACGACGTGGTGGGCCACCAGGACCAGCTGCCGGGCCTCGCGGCGCCAGACGGCGCGCAGCATCACCCCGCCCGCCGGGTCGAGCCCGTCGGTGGCGAGCGCGACGCACTGCTCCAGCGGGGCGTCGCTCTCCTGCCACCCGGTGGCGCCCTGGCCGGGCTGCGGGATGGCGAAGCCCCAGCCGTCGCCGCGCACCAGCCGGGCGCGCAGCATGTCGTGCCGGGCGAGCACGGCGGCGAGGATGTGGTCGAGCGCGTCGGCGGTGAGGGCGGCCGGGGTGTTCAGGACGACCGACTGGACGAAGCCGTCGATCGCGTCCGTGGTCTCGCCGAGCCACTGCACGATGGGCGATCCCGTGACCGGGCCGGTGGCCACGTCACCGTGGTCCACGGCGGTGACGTCCTCACGGCTCGCCACCGCCGCCAGTGCCCCGATGACGGTGTTGGTGAAGATCTGGCGTGCCGTCACATGGAGGCCCACGTCCCGCAGGGCGCTCAGCAGGGAGATCGCCAGGATGCTGTCTCCGCCGAGCTGGAAGAAGTCCTGGTCGACTCCGACCTCGTCCCTCCGCAGCACCGCCGCGACGGCCGCGCACACCAGGCGCTCGTTCTCGGTGGCGGGCGCCACCACCGTGCCGGCGCCGGTCGCGGGCTCCGGCAGGGCGGCCCGGTCGACCTTGCCGTTGGCGGTGAGCGGGAACCTGGCCAGCACCACGAGGTGGGCGGGGACCATGTAGTCGACCATGGCGGCGGCGGCCCACGCCTTGACCTCGTCACCGCTCAGGCCCTCGTTCCCGGCGGATGGGATGACGTATCCGACCAGGTAGGTGCCGCCCGCCGTGTTCTTCTTCGCGACGACGCAGGTGTGCCGTACCCCGGGGTGCTCGGCCAGGGAGGCCTCGACGTCCTCGATCTCCAGGCGCATGCCGCGGATCTTGACCTGGTTGTCGGCCCGGCCGAGGAAGTCCAGCGACCCGTCCGGGACGTACCGCGCCAGGTCGCCGGTGCGGTAGAGCCGTGACCCGTCCGAGGCGAAGGGGTTGGCCACGAAGCGGGAGGCGGTGAGGCCGGGGGCGCCGACGTATCCGCGCCCGAGGAGGAGCCCTCCGACGTACAGTTCGCCGCCGACGCCGACCGGGACGGGGCGCAGTTCGTCGTCGAGGACGTAGAGCTGGGTGTTGGGGTTGGCCCGGCCGATCGAGGTCGACAGGCGTTCGGCCGCGCCCCGGTAGATGACGTGGGAGACGCCGATGGTCGTCTCGGCCGGTCCGTAGCCGTGGTAGAGGGGGATGTCGAGGCGGCGGCGGAACCGCTCGTACAGCTCCGGGGTGAGCACCTCGCCGCCGCACCAGACGTGCCGCAGGCTGTCGAGTCGGCCGGAGTCGCCCGCGATCTCCAGCAGCACGTCCAGCATGGACGACACCAGATAGGTGAAGGTGACGCGCTGTTCGGAGATGACGCTCAGCAGGTGGTGGGGGTCGCGTTCGCCGCCGGGCCGCAGGACCACCAGGCGGGCGCCGGAGACCAGCGGCAGGAAGATCTCGTTGACGGAGATGTCGAACGAGAGGGGCGCCTTGAAGAGCGAGGCGTCGTCGTGGCCGAACCGGAGGATCTCACCGGACTGCCACAGGAGGCGCTCGCTGATCGCGTCGTGGCGGATCATGGCGCCCTTGGGCCGTCCGGTCGAACCGGAGGTGAAGATCACGTAGGCCAGGGCGGCGCCGGGGACGGCCGTGTCGGGCGCGTCCACCGGGTGGGCGCCGTACTTCCAGTCACCGAGGTCGACGGCGACGGCGTCCGGTTCCCCGGCGTCGGCCTTGCCCGTGGTGTTGAGCTGGAGCACGACCCGGGCGTCCTGGACGACGACGGCCCGGCGGGCGGTGGGCCACTGCGGATCGAGCGGCACGAAGGCGCCCCGCGCCTGGAGTACGGCGAGGAGTCCGACGACCATGTCGGCGGAGCGGCCCAGCGAGATGCCGACGGCCTGTTCGGAGGTGAGGCCGCGCTCGATCAGATGGTGGGCCAACTGGGCTGATTTCTCCGCCAGCTGCCGGTACGTCAGGGAGCGGTGCTCGTCGACGACGGCGATGGCTCCCGGCCTCAGGCGTGCCTGTTCGCGGAACATCTCCATGATGGTCGGGCGGGCCCGGTCGGCGCCGGTGTCGTTCCACCGGGCGAGGGCCTCGATCCTCGCTCCGGGGCCGGACGGGCCTATGGTGCCGAGGGGCCGGTCGGGGAAGTCGGCGAGGTCGTCCAGCGCCTGCTGCGCGTCGGCCTGATGGACGCCGGCCGGCAGGGCGATGCTCCGGCTGTCCACGTCGATCTCCCAACCTCCCTCCATGCGGCCGCCGTTGTCGACGCGTCCGAGGACGTCGGGGAAGGGTGTGGCAGGCGTGAGGCGCATACCGTCCGGGCCGCTGCCGGTCGCCCAGTAGGCGAGTCCTACGGCGCACGCCTCGATGACGCTACGGTCGCTGTAGTCGCCGATCCGCCTGCGTACGGCGGCCAGTCGCGCGGGAGAGAGCAGTACGCAAGGAGCGGTCGGTTCGGTCATCGAAGTCTCAGCACCCTTCCAGGACATGCGAGTTAGCCTAGCCTTCGTTAGGCTTACCTAACTACCTTCTCGCCATGCGCGCCACAGTCGCGCGTACGGGCCGCCCAGGGCCACCAGTTCGCTGTGTGTTCCTTCCTCCACCACGCGTCCCGCGTCCAGCACGGCGATCCGGTCCGCCGACATGGCCTGGGTCAGCCGGTGGGCCACGAACAGCGTGGTCCGGCCCGAGCACGCCGCCAGCACGGCACGTTCCAGCTCCGCGGCGCCCTCGCTGCCCGCCTCGGCGGTCGACTCGTCGAGCACGACCACCGGTGACCGGCTCAGGACCAGCCGGGCCAGGGCGATCTGGGCGACCTTGGTGACGTCCAGGCGCTCGCCGCCCTCGCCGACCCTGGTGTCCAGCCCGTCGGGCAGCAGCTCGACCCACCCTCCGGCGCCCACCGTCCGCAGGGCGTCCAGCAGTTCGGCGTCGCTCGCCTCGGGTGCGGCGAGCCGCAGGTCGTCGCCGAGCGGGCCGGAGAACACGTGGGTCTCCTGGGTCAGGATGCTCACCAGGGCGCGCGCGCCGGCCTCGTCCAGGTCGGCGAGGTCGTGCGAGCCGATGCGTACCGATCCGGCCCCGGGTCTCCCGATGCCCGCGATGAGCGCGGCCAGGGTGGACTTGCCCGCCCCTGTCGCCCCGACCAGGGCGAGCGATCCGCCCGCGGGAATGGAGAGGGACACCTCCCGCAGCACCGGTTCCTCGGCGCCCGGATAGCGGAAGGTCAGCCCCTGTACGGTGACCGGATGCGGCGCGACGTCGGCCGGCCGGACGGACCTGTCGCCCACCAGCCGCTCCTCGGCGGGCTCCTTGAACACCCCGACCAGGCGGGTGAGGCTCGCGCCCGACTTCTGCGCCTCGTCGAAGGTGAACATGATGGCGCCCAGCGGGGTGAACAGGCGGTGGAACATCAGCGGGGCGGCGGACACCTCGCCCAGCGTGGCGGCGTCGCCCTCCAGGAGTGCGTACCCCACGACCAGGATCAGGACGAGCCCGATGAACTCGGCCCGGTTCTCGCGGCCGACGAACCGTCCGAAGAAGCGGAACACCTCGACGCCGAGATTGCGCACCCGCCACGACTCGCTGGTGACCTTCTCGCGGACGTCGCCCTCCAGCCGGTACGCCCGTACCGTGTCGATCCCGTTCAGTCCGCTGATGAGGGCCTGGGCGCGGTCCGCCTGGGCCGTCCTCTGCTGCCGGTAGAGGGGGGCGGACCGGGGCAGGTACCAGCGCAGCGCCAGTGCGTACGCGGGCAGCGCCCCGGCTCCGGCCAGGCCGAGGCGCCAGTCCAGGCCGAACATGCCGATGGTCGCGATGACGACCAGGACGCCCGCGGAGAACACGGTGGGGACGGCCGTGCGGATGCCCTTGGAGAGCACGGCCACGTCGTCCCCGACGCGGGACAGCACGTCACCCCGGCCGACCTGTTCGACGCGGGTGCTCGGCATGCCCAGCACGGCACGGACGGCTTCCTCACGGAGCCGGGCGAGCAGTTCGGCTCCGAGTCTCCCGATCAGGTAGGTCGAGGCCGCGGTGGCCGCCGCGCCGAGCAGCGCGGCGGCCACCATCAGCACCCCGACCGTGAACAGTATCGACCGCGACGCACCCCCGACCACCCCGTCGACGACCCGGCCCAGCAGCAGCACGGGGAGCACCTGGAGCGCCGCCCCCGCGACCGTGGTGAGCACGGTGGAGGCCGTCAGCCAGGGGGCCTGCCGGCAGTGCCCGGCCACCCAGCGGGCGGCCTCGCCGCCAGTCGCCGTGTGCAGGTTCACCGGGGTTGCTCGGGTGTCGGTGGCAGTCACTCGGGAACCACATCTCGCCGGGGAAGGGGCCGTCGGTTCGTCACGCTACTTGACCGAAGCGACGAGCTCGTCGATCGCGTAGGGCAGGGAGAGCAGGGTGCCCTGGGACATCGCCGCGCCGACCGCGGGGCCTTCGCTGTCCAGGAGGTAGGACACCTTGCCGTTCTTGACGGCGGGCAGGTTCGTGAACAGCTCGAACTTCTTGAGCGCTTCCGTGTCCGCCTTGTCGTTGATGACGAAGATGCGGTCGACGTCGATCAGGTCGACACGCTCGGGCGAGAGCGCGACGGAGAAGCCGCCGTCGGCGATCTTGTCGATCTCGGACTGGTACGTGAATCCGGAACCGGTCACGAGCCGTCCGCGGACGTCGGTGGAGGTGAACGCCGAGATCGAGTCCTTGTACCAGGACAGCGCGACGGCCTTCTGCCCGGCGAACTCGGGGTGGGCCTTCTTGGCCGCGTCGAGTTTGCCCTGGATGCCCTTCACCAGTTCGGCGCCCTCCTCCTCCTTGCCGAGCGCCTTGGCGATGTGCACCGCGTTGTCCTGCCAGGGGGCGCTGAAGAGCTCCTTCTCCCCCTTGGTGCGGCCCACGGTCGGGGCGATCCTGGAGAGCTTCTCGTAGGCGGCCTTGTCGACCTCGGAGTAGACCGCGATGATCAGGTCCGGACGCAGGGAGGCGATCTTCTCGAAGTTGGGGCCCGCGTCCCCGTTCTTCATGACGACCTCGGGGCGGGCGTCACCCCACTTGTCCTTCACCCAGGGCCACTGCGTGTTGATGTCGGGCGACTGGCCGACCGGGTTCGGGTACTGATCGACCATGCCGACCGGCTTGATGCCGAACGCCAGGACCGCCTGGTCGTCGGTGTAGCCGACGGTGACGACCCGCTCGGGGGCCTTGGCGACCTCGGTGGATCCGAAGGCGTGCTCCACGGTGACCGGGAACGCGCCGTCGGCCGCGGCGGGCGCGTTGTCGCCGTCCTTGCCGCCCTTGCGGTCCTTGCCGTCCGCCGAGTCGGAGCCGCATCCCGCGAGGAGACCGACGCCGAGGGTCGCAGCGGACACCGCCGCGGCCAGTTTCCGCCACGGCTTCACAGGCGTCGTTCGATGAAGAAGCATCCGCAATCCCTACTTTCGCGCTGTCCACTGCGCCCTGTCCGAGGGCAGCCAGACTGTATCCCGGAAAGTGAGGCCAGCCTAGCCTAACCAGACAACTTCCTATCGCTCAGCACGAGTTGACCGAGGTCAACGCATCACGAACCGACGGATTCATCTGCCACTCCGTCAAGAACGGTTGTACACACAGGTGTTCGGGTCAGGGTTGCTGTGCGTCGAGCCGGACATGCGTGCGGCCGATGGGCACGATGAGGGGCCGGTCCCCCACCGGGTCGTCGATCACCTTGGCGTGCAGTCCGAACGCCTCGCGCAGCAGTTCGGCGGTGATCACGTCCCGCGGGTGCCCCTGCGCCAGGACGGCCCCCGCGCGCATGACGACGAGGTTGTCGCTGTAGCGCGTGGCCAGATTCAGATCGTGCAGCACCATGACCACAGTGCGGCCCGACTCGTGCAGATCGTCCACCAGGTCGAGTACGTCGATGGCGTGCGCCAGGTCCAGATAGGTGGTCGGCTCGTCCAGCAGCAGCAGATCGGTGCCCTGGGCCAGGGCCATCGAGATCCACACGCGTTGGCGCTGACCGCCGGAGAGCGAGTCGACGGGGCGGTCGGCCAGGTCCGACACCCCGGTCATGGCGAGCGCGCGTTCCACGACACCGGCGTCGTCCGAGGACCACTGCCGCAGCCAGCTCTGGTGCGGGTGGCGTCCGCGGGCCACCAGATCGGCGACGGTCAGCCCCTCCGGCGCGACCGGCGCCTGCGGCAGCAGGCCGAGCTTCTTGGCCACGTCCTTGGTCCGGAGCTTGACGATGTCCTCGCCGTCCAGCAGGACGGTGCCGCCGGTCGGCTTGAGCAGCCGGGTCAGGGTGCGCAACAGGGTGGACTTCCCGCAGCCGTTGGGGCCGATGATCGTCGTGATCACTCCGGCCGGTATCGCCACGTCGAGCCCGTCGATGACGGTGCGGCCGCCATACCCGACCGTGACGCCCCTGGCTGCCAGCCGTGCGACGTCCTTGACGCCGGCATCGGCCGGGACGGTGAACTGAGCGGCCACAAGCCCCCCTTATTGAGGTTCGCCTTACTGACTACCATCTACCTGACGTTCGCCCGTACCAACAGGTAGACGAGGAACGGCCCGCCGATCGCGGCGGTGACCACACCGACGGGGAGACCGATCGGCAGCGCCGCGCGCGCGACCAGGTCCGAGCCGATCAGCAGCAGCGCGCCCACCAGCCCGGAGGCGATGATGGGCGGCGTCGGCCACTTCGCCAGGCGCATCGCCACCTGGGGCGCCACCAGCGCGACGAACGGCACCGGGCCCGCCGCGCTCACCCCCACGGCGGCCAGCAGCACCGCGCACAGCAGCAGGACGGCCCGCACCCGGGTATACCGGACACCCAGCCCGGCGGCGACCTCGTCGCCGAGGTGCATCGGCTTGAACGAGAAGGCGGCGGCGGCCACGACGACGAGGAGGACCAGGGCGCACCAGAACGCCACGCGGACCTCGTCCCACGACCGGTTGTCCAGGGAACCGACCAGCCATGCCTGGGCCCGGGCCACGTCCCTGAGGTCGGCCGAGACCAGCAGCCAGTTCTTGATCGCCTCCATCACCGCCGTCACCGAGATGCCGATGAGGATGAGCCGGAAGCCGTCGACCCCGCGCCGCCACGCGAGGAAGTACACCAGCAGACCCGTGCCGAGACCGCCCAGGAGCGCAGCGGCCGACAGCCCGATCGACCCGGAGACCGCCGCGCCGGCCCCGCCCGACACCGTCACGAGGAACACCGCGACGGCGCTCGCTCCGCCGGTGATCCCCAGGATGTCCGGGCTGGCCAGCGGATTGCGCGCCACGGACTGGGTGATCGCCCCGGACATGCCCAGCACGATGCCCACCAGGAGACCGGCCAGCGCGCGCGGCATCCTCAGGTCCATGACGACGAACTCGTCGACCTGTTCGCCCTGGCCCAGGAGGGTGGCGATCACCCGGGACAGGCCGACGGGGAAGTCCCCGATGCTGATGGAGAGGCAGAAGACCAGGAAGGTCGCCGCCATGAGGACCAGCGTGAGGAACACGAGCCAGGGCCGCCAGAAGAACGACACCCGGCCGAGCCGCACGCCCGGCGCCACCACTGTCCGCGTCTGCACTTCGGTCCCGTTCATGCGCTCCTGAACTTTCCTCGCCACACCAGGACCGCGAAGAACGGGGCGCCGAGGAGCGCGACCACGACGCCCGCGTCCAGCTCGCCGGGCCGCACCACCAGACGGCCCACGATGTCGCAGACCAGCAGGACACCCGCGCCGAGCAGACCCGCGTACGGCACCAGCCAGCGGTAGTCCGGGCCGGTCAGATAGCGGGCCACATGGGCCACCATGAGCCCGAGGAAGGCGATGGGCCCGCAGGCCGCGGTGGCCGCGCCGGCCAGCAGCGTGATGGAGACGATGCCGATGGTGCGGCTGGCCGCGAGGTTCACTCCCAGCCCGCGCGCCACGTCGTCGCCCAGGTTGAGCAGGTTGAGGGCGGGCAGGGTGACCAGCGCCAGGCCCAGCCCGGCGGCGATGAACGCGGTCACCGGCCAGATGACGTCGAACCCGACTCCGGCCACGGAGCCCGCGTTCCAGAACCGCAGCGCGTTCAGCGACTTCTGGTCGGAGAGCGCGACCGCTGTGGTCATCGCCGCGAGGAACACCGTGACGCCCTGTCCGGCGAGGGCGAGCGTCAGCGGGTTGCCCGCGCCCCTGCCGATGCTCGCCAGGCCGAAGACGACGACACCCGCGACCGCCGCGCCCAGGAAGGCGAACCAGACGTACTGGAACGGGTTGCTGAGCCCGAACACGGCGATCACCGACACCACGGCGAAGGAGGCCCCGGCGTTCACCCCCAACAGCCCCGTGTCGGCTATGGGGTTGCGCGTGTATCCCTGGATCAGCGCGCCGCCCACCCCGAGGGCCAGGCCCGCCACGAGCGCGAGGACCGTACGGGGCAGGCGCACGGTCTGCACGATGAGCCGGATCTCGGTGAGCCGCTGGTCGGGATCGGGTTCCGCGAACAGCCCGTGCCAGACATCGGCCGGGGTCAACGCGCGTGCGCCGACGGCCAGGGACACCGCGACCGCTGCCACCAGGGTCGCGGCGAGGACTCCCAGCCCGGCAACCCGCCTTCTGCGAGGGTCCGTTGCCCCTGCGGGCGCGGGGCGTTCCACTGCAATCGCGCGCATATCGACGAACGATATCCCTTTGATCGGAACGGGGACGCGGGCTTCAGCCCGCTGCCGCCTCAGCCGCATCCGCGCCCCCCTCGACGACCGGCCGGGACTCGTCGGAGGTGGACTTGACGCGGCGGTCGAGCAGCGAGTCCAGGATTTCCCCGACCCGTATGGCGGTGTTGGACAGCAACGACGTCGTGATCCCGTGCGTGTGCTCCGTACCGCCCTGGAGGTAGATGCCGCAGCGCAGTTCGGCGTCGGTGGCGATCCGGTAGTCGCGCTCGACACGGACGCGGCCCGCGTCGTCGCGCAGGCAGCGCCCGGCGACCTCGCCGAGCAAGGCGAGCGGATCGGCGGGGCTGTAGCCGGTGGCGAAGACCACGACATCGGCGTCCAGGGCGGATTCCTCGTCCGTCACCAGGGACTTCACCGTGGCGCGCACCCGGTCGCCCGCCGTTTCCACTCCGGTGACCCGGGACACGTTGAGGAAGCGCAGCCGTTCGGTGCCGAGGACCTTTTCCCGGTACATCTGCCGGTAGAGGTCGTCGATCAGGTCGATGTCCACCACGGAGTAGTTGGTGTTGCCGTGGTAGGCCATCAGTTGGCTCTTGACGTCCTCGGGCGCGGCGAAATAGTCGTCGACCGCCGCGGGGTCGAAGATCCGGTTGGCGAAGCTGCTGTCGTCGGCGGGGCTGTAGCCGTATCGGGAGAACACCGCGCAGACCTCCGCGTCCGGAAAGCGGCGGTGCAGATAGGCGACGTTCTCGGCGGCGCTCTGACCGGCTCCGACGACGACGAACCGGGAGGGTGACGCACCCTCCAGGCCGTCGACCTTCCGCAGCAGGTCGGAGTTGTGCCAGACCCTCTCCCCGCGCTCGACGCCGTCCGGCATGAGAGGGCGCAGCCCGGTGCCGATGACGAGGTTGCGGGCCCGGTGCACCTCAAGTCCCTCTCGGGAACGGACGGTCACATCGAGGTGTTCCACCACGCCGTCGCTGACGAACGGCGTGACGGAGACGACTTCGTGGCCGTAGGAGACCAGATCCTCGACCTGGGCCGCCGCCCACTCGAAGTAGTCGTGGAACTCCACCCGCAGCGGGAAGAGGTTCTTGTGGTTGATGAAATCGATCAGCCTGCCCCTGCTCTGCAGGTAGCAGAGGAAGCTGTACCGGCTGGCCGGGTTCCGGAGCGTCACCAGGTCCTTGAGGAAGGACACCTGCATGGTGGCGTCGTCGATGAGCATGCCGCGGTGCCAGCCGAAGCCCGCCTGCTGCTCGAAGAAGTGAGCGGTGACCGGCTCCTGCCCGTCGACGCCGGCGTTGTGCTCGCTGAGCGCGATCGCCATGGCCACGTTGGACGGGCCGAAGCCGATGCCGATGAGGTCGTGGACCAGCGGTGTGTCGCCAGGAAGAACCTGTGACATGTCACTCCCATCGTCCGGGAAGGACGCCTGTCAGGCGTGGTGGGGAAGCGAAGGATGGGCATGCCGAAGAAGCCGCCCCATGTGAACTTAGGTGAGCCTAAGCTCACTTTGCAGCGTTGTCGATAGGACAAACTGGCCGAGACATTAGCTGATGGAGCGTCAACTATGGCTTGAAACAAGCCCTGTTGCAGCACCAGGTAAGGCTTGCTTTACTTGCCGCGGTCCATCCCTGCTCCAAGGAGGTACCCCATGCGGGTCGTCATGTTCGGTTACCAGACCTGGGGGCACCGCACCCTGCAAGCCCTCCTCGAATCCGAGCACACGGTGGTGCTGGTCGTGACGCACCCCAAGAGCGAGCACGCGTACGAGAAGATCTGGAGCGACTCCGTCGCCGACCTCGCCGAGGAGCACGGCGTGCCGGTCCTGATCCGCAACCGGCCCGACGACGAGAAGCTGTTCCAGCGCCTCAAGGAGGCGGACGCGGACATCATCGTGGCCAACAACTGGCGGACCTGGATCCCTCCGCGCATCTTCGGCCTTCCCCGGCACGGCACGCTGAACGTCCATGACTCACTGCTGCCGAAGTACGCCGGGTTCTCGCCGCTGATCTGGGCGCTGATCAACGGCGAGAGCGAAGTCGGCGTCACCGCGCACCTGATGGACGAGGAGCTCGACGCGGGTGACATCGTCCGGCAGGAGGCGATCCCGGTCGGTCCGACGGACACCGCCACCGACCTCTTCCACCGGACCGTCGACCTCATCGCCCCGGTCACCATCGGCGCCCTCGACCTCATCGCCTCCGGGCAGACCGAGTTCACCCCGCAGGACCGCTCCCGGGCGACCTTCTTCCACAAGCGCTCCGCCGAGGACATCCGCATCGACTGGAGCTGGCCGGCGGAGGACCTCGAACGCCTGATCCGCGCCCAGTCCGCCCCGTACCCCAGCGCGTTCACCTACCACAAGGGCAAGCGGCTCGAAGTCCTCACCGCCGTCGTCTCCCGGAACAACTACGGAGGTACACCCGGCCGCATCTTCTACCGGGAGGGCGAGGGCGTGGTCATCGTCGCCGGAGCCGATGCCCGCACCGGCCGCAACCGCGGCCTCGCCATCACTCGCGTGCGGACGGAGGACGGCCGCGAACTGCCCGCGACCGACTACTTCACCTCCATGGGCGGGTACCTCACGGGGCGCCCCTGACACACCCGGGGCACACGACCGGTGATCCGCTTCGTGTACCGCAGGAAGTCAAGGAGTTGACGGTCAGTCAGCCGTACTCGGATGCCCATGATCCGCCTGGCGCGCGCTCAGGGCACGGAACCCGGCGTGACCGGCCTGACGACGGCCTCCACGGTGACGGGACCGGACCGCTGGAAGTCGAGGGTGAAGGTGACGCGGTCTCCGGGACGCCACGTCGCGTCGGCGGCAAGGGTCACAGCCGCTCCGTGCGGGGACATCTCCGCCTCCCCGTACGCCGGGACTTCCACGCTTCCGGCCCGTTCGCGGTAGGCCCCGTTCGCCGCGTTCATACGATGCACGGTCAGCTCGGGGTCCGATGCGGCCCAGGAGGAGACCGAGCGGAGCCGGTCCGGCGCGCCGCCGGTGTTGGCGAGGTGGAAGTAGGCGTTGGTGTTCCGCCCGGGCACCACCGGCAGCAGGACCCTGGCCTCCCGCACCTCGATCCTCGCGGGGCTGCCCGCGTATCCGGCGACGGTCCAGGCGGAGAGGCCGCCGACAGCGGCAAGGGCGGCGGCCACCACTGCCCCTGTCCCGGCCCCCTGTCCCGACCGCCTCCCGTGCACGACGGAGGCGGCCGGGGCCCGGATGGAGGGGCTTCATGAGCGCGCGCTCCCTTGCGGAGAGGACGGGGATATGAGCTTCGCCGCCACGGTGACGGCGGGGTCGGACGGAGGCGTCACACCATGCTCCGTGAGGCGGTACGGCTCGCGGCGAGCTGGGCCAGCGACCGCAGTGCCGCCCCGGTCCCGGCCCGCGCCCGGGCCTCCAGGAACCGGCCCAGCAGGACGAACAGCGGTACGCCCACCGCCGCTTCGAGATAGACGTGTGCCGTTCCTTCGGAGGCCGAGGGCACCAGGGTGAACGGCATCCGCATGCCGGGCACCCCCGCTCCGCCCAGGAACAGCGCGTACGCCGACCAGAGGAACGACGCGAGCACGCCGAGCGAGACCAGCGTGTCCATGGTGGCGGCGGCGTGCCGCAAGGCGCTCAGGGCACGGCGGTGGAAGGGCCAGGCACCCCGGGCGGCCACGGGAGCGGCGAGCACGAAGCACAGCCACTGCCAGTTGTCGAACTGCAGCGGAGGGGCCATCGACAAAGCAAGGACGGGCAGGGACAGCGCCGCGGTGACGAGCAGCCGCTCACGTTCCCGCCGGGCGTCCTCGTCGGGCGGTCTTCGCTTCGGGCCCGGGATCTGCCGTCTGCTCCACAGAGTGCTCCTCGACGTTCTGGACGCGAGCCGTGGTGCGACGGCTCGTGGCACCGAAGAAGTCGGAGGTGGCCAGGCCGGAGTTCCCCGGCGTACGGGTGAACGGTGTCACAGCGCCTTTACGGGCGATGCGGCCGGAGCTTCGGCAGGGGTTTCCGGAGCGATCGGTGCGCGAGGAGGGAAGGCCGTGCGGGCTCCCAGGAGGCCCGCGCGCTCGCCCTGGTGCCGCGGGGCAGGGCGGGAATCACGGGGCTCCGCCCGCCCGTAGCGTCGCGCGCATCGACGGGAGCGGGTCCGGGGAGCCCCGCTGCCCGGACCGCGCGGCTGTCATGCGCTGACGGCTGCGTCGAGGCGGCCGGCTTTGGCCTCCTCGATCAGGGACCCGAACTGGTCCGCGCTCATCTCCACCCGCTGCCCGAAGTCATCGGTGATCACGATCCGGCGCTCCGGCGGAGCACTCTCGTCCACGAACAACTGCGGGCATCCGCAGTCGCAGTTCCCGCAGAAGGTGGCCAGGGGTTCGGGGGACTGGGTCATCGCACTCTCTCTCCTCCACGCTCGCCGGGCTCCGGGGAGAACAAGGAGCCCGCGTAACGAGGTGATGCCCACGGCCCCCGGGCGGCAAGCCTCGTCGGCCTCCGGTGCGGGAGCACGAAGAGGCGGCCGCGCGCACCCGATGCTCCCGAAAGTCCGAGGGCGGCGGGAACTGAAAGGCACCGGCCCGCGACCTCTCCCGTGTCGGCGGTGCGGGACCGCCAGGCCGCCGAAATGTCGGACCAAAGTGCGGAACACCGGACAGGGGACCCGGCCTGGAGGTACCGCGGCGGCAATGCCAGGATCAGGAGCCATGTCGGTGGGATGGCGGTTTCGCGCCACACGGTCCGCGCTCTTCGCGGTCGTGTGCGTATCGCTCGCCGCCCTTGGCCACGTCCTCATGTCGGACGCCCCGCTTCCTTGGTGGGCTCTGGGCCTGTGCGTGGCGGGAGTCGGCTCACTGGCCTGGCTCGCCGCTGGACGGGAGCGAGGCCAGGCCGCCGTCGTCGCTCTGACCGTCGCCGTACAGGGAGCCTTGCACGGGAGCTTCACGCTCGTTCAGAGCGCGCAGCAGGCAGCCACGGCACCCGGAGGTGATTCCGGGCTCGCCGTGAAATGGGCGGACGCCCTGCTCTGCGGCCCGCACAGTGACACAGCCGCCGCGGCGCGCGCCTATGACGTGGCCGCCCAGGCCGGGCTGATCGACAGCATGCCGCTGCCCCGCCTCGACGGTGGTTCCGCCGCCATAGCGGCGCTCGGACACACCGTCCACGGAGCCCACGCGGCGCAGCCCGTGCACGGCATGGGAGCGATGAGCGGCACCGCCTCCTGGGGCATGCTCGCGGCACACGTGGTGGCAGCGCTGCTGTGCGGCCTGTGGCTGGCCCGCGGCGAGCGCGCCGCCTTCCAGATCCTCCGCGCCTTGGCGGACCGCTTCCATCTCCCCCTCGGACTACTCGGCGCGCTGTGCCCGCCGCCGTCCGCGCCTACCGCGCCCGCTGTCGATCGCTCCGCCACGTGCGCGCGTGCGCGCTTCCTCGTCCACACGCTCGTCACCCGGGGACCTCCGGTGGAGACCGCTGTCCGCTGACAGCTGGATCACGTCGGCCTCGCCATCGCCGACGTGCGTCCGTGCACGTGCTGCACGGTCGCGATCTCCCACCTCCCGGACCGGGGCAGGCCCGTGGGGCCGCGCCCCGTCCGGACATCCGGAAGGAACCGCACCTCCCATGCTTCCCGCCCAAAGACGACCCGAGGTGACGGATGACGATGTCACCGCCTGGGCTCTCGGCGCCGCATCCGGCGACGCCGATGCCCTTGAGCATGTCTTCCGCGCCCTCCACCACGACGTACGCCGCTACGTCTCCGCGCTGGCCGACGACCCGCAGGTGGCCGAGGACCTGATGCAGGAAACCTTCCTGCGCGCCGTCAGCTCGGTCCATCTCTTCCAGGGCCGCGGCTCGGCCCGCGCCTGGCTGCTGGCCATCGCCCGCCGAACCGTCGTCGACAGCCTGCGGCGCGCCGCTTCCCGGCCGCGTCTGGCCGACACCTCCGACTGGCAGTACGTCGCGGAGTGCGGCCAGCCGCGTGACCTGCCCGGCTTCGACGAGGGCGTCGCCCTGATGGCCCTCGTCCACTCCCTGCCGGACGACCGCCGCGAGGCGTTCGTCCTGACCCAGCTCCTGGACATGCCGTACGACGACGCGGCCCGGACCAGTTCGTGCCCCGTCGGGACCATCAGGTCCCGGGTCTCACGAGCCCGCACGGCGCTCTGCGCCATGCTCGACGACACGGCGGAGCCGGCTCTGGCCCGCTGATCGGAACCGGTCCCGTCACAGGTGCGACCGCTCGGGGCGTCGATCACGCCCCGAGCGGCGATACGGCGGTGCCGACGAGCCCGCGAGCAGCTGCCCGACGGTCGTTCCGCACGGATGGCTCGTCCCAGCTAGGCCGCAGCGGCACATCGGCGGCCGGAGCCAGGCGCCACGTTCGAACGGTGGCAGGAGCGGCCGACCGGCAGAGGCGGGGCCCGGTTCCGGATGCGCTCGCACCGGAGCCGGTTTCCGGATCGGTTCGCGCACACCTCTTGTTGATTGGTATGGACCAATGCCATCCTGCTGGCGCGGACACCACCCCCTAACTCCCCTGACGCGGGCTGGTGTTGCCGAAACTCCCCAAGAACCTCCCGACGGCCCCTACACGTACGAGAGTGAGCCCCGATGCCCTCTGCCCGGCGCCTTATCGCCGCAGCCTCCGTTGTCGCCTCCGCCGCGACCTTCGTGTCCCTGACGCCTTCGCCCGCGAGCGCGCACGGCTCCGTGTTCGGCCCGGTCAGCCGGGTGAGCGCCTGCTTCGCCGAAGGCCCTGAGGCGCCGAAGTCCCAGGTCTGCAAGGATCTTGTCGCCGACTCGGGGACGCAGCCGCTGTACGACTGGAACGAGGTGAACATCGCCGACGCCGACGGCCGGCACCAGGAGGTCATTCCCGACGGCAAGCTCTGTTCCGCCAACCGCGAGAAGTACCGCGCCCTGGACTGGGCCCGCACCGACTGGCCCGCCACGACGGTGGCCGCGGGTTCCTACGACTTCGACGTGAGGGTCACCGCGCCCCACCTGGGCACCATGACGATGTACATCACCAAGCAGGGCTTCGACCCGGCCAAGCCGCTGAAGTGGTCCGACCTGGACCCGACGCCAGTGGGTACCCACCCCACGCCGCGCACCAGCGACAACGGCTACCACCACTTCACCGGTTCCCTCCCCGCCCGTACGGGCCGCCACATCATCTACAAGGTCTGGCAGCGCCACGACAGCCCCGAGGCGTTCTACGGCTGTTCGGATGTCGTCTTCGGCACGGCGGGCGCAGCCGCTGCCAAGGTTCCGGCCGAGAACAGGATCGAGGCGGGCGCGGCCCACTCGTCCGTCAGCCACAAGGGCCACGGCGGGGACGAGCAGGCGCCCGTACTGGTCTCCGCCGCATCACGGCCCGCCGACTCCCCGCTGTCAGGCGGCGTGGCCTGGGCAGCCGGCGCTGCCCTGTTCGCGGTGAGCGTCCTGCTCTTCGGCCGCAGTCGCCGCCGGACGAGCTGAGACACCGGCTCTCCGGGCTGCCCCTCGTCATCCCGCCTCGGACCTGGGCGCCGCTGCGAGGAGAGCCCGAGTGTTGCCCGGCCTCCGCCTGCCGACCGCGCGTTTCGCCACCTCCCGCCTCCGCGGGGCGGGTTGCGGTCGGCAGGCCGCCCGCGACCGCATCCCGATCGGGCGACGCCGCAGCCTCGCGCCGCACACCCTGCTCCGGTGTTCAGAAGTACGCGGGCGAAATCCCGCGGGCACCCGGGAACTCCGGCCCGTCGTCACCCGACTACTGGGACGCGGGCGGTGGACACCCGTCGCTCCGCAGGGTTCGGAGCCGAGGAGAGGCGTGGGATGGGCGGGCTGGACGTACGCATGAGAGGGGTGAGCTGTCGGCACGGCCGCGTCGAGGCGGTGTCCGAGGTCGACCTGGAGATCGCCGCCGGTGAGCGTGTGGCGCTGACGGGCACGAACGGCTCCGGTAAGACCACCCTGCTGCGTGCGATGCTCGGCCTGCACCGCCAGGTGACCGGATCGATCTCGGTCGGCGGCCGGGAGACCGGCTCCCCCGCAGAGTGGTCCTGGCGGCGCCGGGCATGCGCCTGGATACCTCAGAAGCCGGCCGCGGGCCGGTTCCCCCTCCTCGGTGCCGAGTTGCTCGCCAGCAGTGCGGCGCCCCGGGACGCGGGCGAAGCCGCCTGTCGGCTGGGCGTCGGGGACCTGGTCGGACGTCCTCTGCACACGCTCTCCGGCGGCCAGTTGCAGCGCATGTACCTGGCCCGGGCGATCGGCTGCGTCGCCGCGGGCGCACAAGTGCTGCTGGCCGATGAGCCCACCGCCGCCCTGGACTTCGACGGGCAGGAGGAAGCTGCGGACGTCCTCACCTCACTGCCCGTCACCCTGGTCGTGGTGACGCACGACCGCGCTCTGGCGGACCGCTGCGACCGCGTGCTGGAGATGGCGGCGGGCCGGCTGCGGGAGGTCCGGTGAACCCGGTGCACCTCGCCACCGCCGAGCTGGGCGAGCTGCTCCAGCTGCTTCCCGTCCAGCGGGCCGGACTCGCTCTGCTCCTCGCGGCGATCGGACTGCCTGTCATCGGGGTGGTCATCGTCGGGCTCGACATCATGCCGGTCCGGTTCGCGATGATGCATGTCGCTCTGCTCGGCATCGCGGTCGGACTGCTCACCGGTCTGGACCCCATGCTGTGCGCGCTCGTCGCCTGTGCACTCGCCGGAGCCGGAGTCGCCCCGCTCGCCCGCACACCCGACGGGCTGTCCGGAGCCATGGGCCTGCTGATGAGCCTGGCCATCGCTGCCGCGCTGCTGCTGCTCGCCGTCTCGGGGGTCAACGCCTCCGGGGCCTTCGCCCTCCTGTGGGGGTCGATCCTCTCGGTCGGTACGTCCGACCTGATCGTGCTCGGCGTGCTGGCCGCCGCCGTCCCCGGCCTGTTCTGGTGGCGGCGGCGTGACATCGGCCTGCTCCTGCACGACCGGGAGCTGGCCCAGTGCTCCGGCGTCCCCGTCCGCGCGCTGACCGCGATCCTCCTCGTCCTCGTCGCGATCGCGGTAGCCGGGGCGATCAAGCTCACCGGCGCCCTCCTCGTGGACGCCCTGACGCTGCTCCCCGCGCTCGCCGCTCGCCGCCTGGGCAGCTCCCTGAAGTCGATCACCCTCTGGGCGGTCGGCATCGGGGTGGCCGTCAACGCGACCGGATTCCTGCTGGCCCTGTGGCTGGACTGGCCGCCCGGCCCCGTACTCGTCCTGACGGCGGGGGCTCTCGTCCTCGCCGTGCACTTCATACCCGAACGGAGAATCAGCTCATGGCGCGCACCCGCGTCCGCATCACTCCCCTCCTCGCACTGAGCGCGGCACTCGCCCTCGTCACCGGCTGCGGAGACAGCACCGGCCCCAAGGCCTCCGACGACGCCCGGGCCGCGGCGAAGGACAAGCCTGTCGTGGTCGTGACCACGACCTGGGAGGGCGCTTTCGCGAAGGCCGCCGGAGCCGAGGACGTCAAGGTCATCGTGCCGCAGTCCGTCCACCACGCCCCGGACTACGACCCGAAGCCCTCGGACCTGGCTGCCGTGGCCGAAGCGGACTTCGTGCTGTACGCGCCCTTCGAGCCGTACGCGGCGAAGATCAAGGAGGCGGTGGGTTCCGGGGCGAAGCTGGTCGAGGTCAATCTCGACAACGACCCCGCCAAGGTCAGGGCGGAGGTCGGCAAACTGGGCGCGCTCTTCGGTACGGAGGACGCCGCCACGAAGTGGAAGGCCGGGTTCGAGACCGAATACGACCGGCTGAACAAGGATGTCCAGGGCGCGTGGCCCGGTGGCAAGGCCCCCTCCGTCGTCTCCCAGGTCTTCACCACCTGGGCCGCGACGCTGGCGGGTGCCACGGTGGCGGGTACCTACGGGCCGGAAGCGGTGACTCCGGCGCAGCTCGCCGCACTCTCCGCGAAGAAGCCGGCCCTGGTGCTGGACAACGCCCATATGTCGACCGGGACGGTGCTGCCCGAATCCGGCGCCGAGCAGGTCGACATCGTCAACTATCCGGGGGACGACCTGGACCTGCTGTCGGTCTACCGCAACGCGGCGACCGAGCTCAAGAAGGCCATGGGTACCTCCTGACCACTAAGGGCTGCCCGGGCATGAGCGGGTGGCGAGAGTGTCCGCGTGGGCGGCCACCTCACGAACCGATGGGGCCCGGCGGCCGTCAGCCGCCGGGCCCCGTCCGTCACCCGGCCTGGGCGAACGGCGCGGCTCCGGGGACGCCGTGCTGAGCCTGCTGCGGACTGTCGGCGAGGAGTTCCTTGAGGGCAGCGCGGTCGGGCTTGCCCGCGGGTGTCAGGGGTATCGACTCCACCACGAGGAGCCGTTCGGGGTGTTTGCGCCGCTCCAGCCCTCGTGCCGTCAGATGCTCGCCCAGGATGTCCAGCGTGGGAACCCGCGGGCCCCGCGCGACCACACAGGCCGCCAGCCGCTCGCCCATCAGCGGATCGGGGACGCCTACGCACACCACGTCGCGGACGTGGGGATGAGAGCGGAGTTCACGTTCGACCTCGGCCGGGCTGATGTTGGCGCCGCCGCGTATGACGATGTCCTTCAGACGTCCGACGACGTGCAGGACGCCGTCGGCGTCGAGGTGGCCGAGGTCGCCGGTGCGTACCCAGCCGTCGGGGGTGCGGTAGAGGGCGTCGAGATCCGGGGCGGCCACGTAGCACAGCGGTGTCATGGGCCCCCGGGAGACGATCTCGCCGATCTGGCCGTCGGGCAGGGGCTCGTGGGTCACGGGGGCCGCGATGCGGATCTCGGCGACCCGGGGGTCGGGGCGGCCCGCCACGACCCCCGAAGCGCTGGTCGGAGGTACCTTGCTGCCCAGTCCCGTGTGGCAGTTGACTCCGTCGGCGGAGCCGTAGAGGTTGACCACGGGGCAGCCGAAGACCTCGGCGGCGGCGAGTGCGGTGGTCTCGTCGAGCGGGGCACCGCCCAAGACCAGCGCGGTCGGGGGCGGCAGCGGCTCGCCCGCCGCGGCCGGCCGATCCAGCATCATGCGGACCGCCGTGGGAACGCCGAGGACGTGGGTCGGCTCGTGCTCCCGTACCGCCGCGAGGGCGGCCTCGGGCGAGAAGTGGTCGAGCAGGACCAGGGTGCCTCCGTGCCGTGCGAGGGTGACGGCGGTGCCGTTGGACCCGAAGGCGGAGGCGAGCGGTACGAGGAAGAGGCAGCGCGGCGGTTTCCCGTCCGGGATGAGCGAGGCGAGGAAGTTTCCGCGCCCGCCGGCCAGCGCGTTGTGCGAGTACGCGATCATCTTCGGCTCGGCCTCGGAGCCCGAGGAGACCAGGATGCGCGCTGCGCTGTCGGGGTCCGGGCGGGCGGGGACGAAATCGCGGGCGTCCCTGCGTATGAGGTCCGGCCACGGGGTCGTCCCCTCGGGTGCGCTCCCGGGCCCGACCGCCACCACGTCGCGGAGGGCGGGCAGTCCCGGGGAGAGTGCGTGCAGGTCGGCCGCGTGGCGGCTGCCTCGGTACTCGATCGCGGCGATGACGGCGACGGCTTCGGCCCGGCGGAGCAGGGACTCGGCCTCCAGGGGGCCGCGGCCGGCCGGGAAGGGCAGGGCGACAGCGCCGAGGGCGGCCAGGGCCAGGTCGGCGATGACCGCGTTGCGGTTGTCGGGCAGTTGCACTCCCACCACGTCGCCCTCGCGTACGCCGAGATCCCGGAGGCCGGTGGCCAGGCTTCGGACCTTGCGGTCCAGGGCGGTGTAGCAGAGCTTTCCTCTGTCATCCAGGACGGCCGTGTGGTGCGGGTCGGCGATCTGGCGGGCTCTGAAGAGGCTGTAGAGGTCGAGTCCCGGGCAGGTGCCGTCGGCCACCCAGGATCGGCGGAGTTCGGCGGGCAGCAGGTCGTGCGGCGAGAAGGTCACGCGAAGCTCCAGGGGTCGGGAACGGCGGGGGCACCATGCGCGTCACGGCTGATGGAGCCCGGGAACCGCGCGTCGTGGTGGAGGGTGGAGAGATCGGTGGTGACGGCAGTGGCGGTGAGACCCCGCTGACCCAGCCGGGCCAGCGCGTCGCTCGTGGAGAGTTCACGCAGGTCGTACGAGGCGGCGGACTCGGCGCTCGCATCCGACGGGGCGATCCAGCCGTCGGCGGTCGGCAGCGGGTGCCGGAATCCGGCGGGCCGCCGGGCGTCCTCCCCGGAGGCCGCCCGCCGCAGCGCGGGGCCGGTCAGGGTGTCGGCGGCGCCGAGGAGGGAGGAGTCCACCCGTACGCCGCTGCCGGTGCGTTCCCTGAGCAGCAGCCCGGCGAGCACGGCTTCGGCGCCGTGCAGTCCCCCGAGCACGTCGAGCAGGGTCATCAGGGAAGGGGCGGGCGCCTCGCCTTCGGGACGGACCGCCTCGCCCACCCCGGTGCGGGCCTGCACCATGAAGTCGGTACCCATGGGGGCGTCCTGGAGCCGGTCGGCCCAACCGCTCGTGTAGGCGTAGACCAGGGCGGGGTTGACCGAGGTGAGGTCGTCGGCGTCGAGGCCGAGTTCGGCGGCCTTGCCCGGGGCCCAGTTGTGCAGGAAGACGTCGGCTTCCGCGGCCATCTCCCGCAGTCGACGCCGGTCGCCCTCCGCCTTGATGTCGATCTCCACGGCCTTCTTGCCCCGGTTGAGCGCGAGCCAGCGGGCGGATATGCCGGAGCAGGCGGGTGGCATGCCACGCAGCGGATCGCCGCCCGGCGGCTCGATCCGGATGATCTCGGCCCCCAGCAGACCCAGGAGGCAGGCGGAGAGGGGGGCCTGAATCCGTCGGCCCGCCTCCAGGACGGTCAGCCCGGCGAGCGGCTGGGCGGAGGAGGGGGCGGCTGCCGTACGGGGGTTCGTCGAGGCGGGGCCGCCGAGCGGCCGCAGCGACCAGGGCGCTGAGCCGTCGGTCTCCAGAGCCCGCTCCGCCAGGGTCCTCAGTACGCAGACCTCGGCGCCGGAGTCCACCGCGGCCTGCCGGATCCGCGGGAGGGGGTGCGCCCGGGTCGTGGTGTGGAGTGCCTCGGGGAGGGGGGCGCAGGCGGTGGCGTAGCGGAACTGGAAGGGCCGCCACCCCGCCCGTATCGCGTCGGCCGGGGCCTCCAGGGCCCGCCAGAATCCGGCCCAGGCCTCCGGGTCGAGGGTCTCCAGCTCGAACAGCACTCCTTCGGCCGAGGTGAAGGGCGGTCCCCCCGGGGCGAGTTCGGTGGATTCGCCCTCGTCGGCACCGGCCGCTGCCAGGTACTGGGAGACGGCGAGCAGCCCGGCCCGGTCGGCACGGGCGGTGAGGTGCGAGGACGTGGCTCCGCGGGCCTGCCCGACGAGGCCTGCGAGCAGTCCTTGGACGGTGAGGACCGCGGTGGCCGTCGCCGCGTAGTCGACTGCCAGGCCGCGCGGGCTCCCGTCGCGGCGGCCGTGGACGGCCATCATGCCGGTCGCGGCCTGTACGGTCGCCTCGTCGACGAGCCCGCCGGCGGGGTTCCCCCAGGCCGCGGTCGCGCAGGCAGGATCGAAGCCCCCGCCGGAGAGCGTGATGCGGCCCGACGGGTCTGTGTGGTCGACCTCGTCGGGTCGCGCTCCGAGCAGCCACAGGTGCCGGGCGACGACACCGGTGATCTGCGGGGGCCCTGACGTGCCGAAACTCAGTGCGTCGAGGGGCCGGTCCGTCTGCGTGGTGGTGGGCAACGCCATGCCTCTCCTCTCCCGGCGCAACGGTGGCCGTCGCCCGGGTCGAACGGGGTGCGGGAACTCGGAGAGGTAGTCACCCGACCAGTTCCACAGACAGAGAGTCGGACAGCAGTTCCCGTGGGTTCCCGGAAATGAGGAGGAATGCAATGGCGAATTCAGCTACCGCACGCGTTGGATCGACTCAACACGCTTCAGGTGCTGGTGAGTTGAGCGAGAGGATCGACACCTTCATCCGAACGAGGGTGATCCCCGCCGAGACCGTGCTGGACGCGGGTGGCGGCGACGCGACCGGCGCCCTGAGGGAGTTGCGGGCCGCGGCACGGGCCGCCGGGCTGTGGGCCCTGCCGCTCCCGGCGGACCTGGGCGGCGGCGGCCTGACCTTCCCCGAGTACGCGGCGCTCGCCGAGACCGAGGGCGCCAGCGACCACGGTCCCGCCGCACTGGGCTCCGCCCCGCTGCTCGACGTCACCATGCTGAGACGCCACGGCAGCACCCGGGTGCGCGAGGAATACCTGAAGGGGCTGGTGGCGGGCGAGATACACAGCTGCTACGCCATGACCGAACCGGGTGCGCCGGGCACCGCCCCGCTCCTCACCGAGACCCGGGCCGAGGCCCGGCCGGACGGCAACTGGTCTGTCAGCGGCCGCAAGTGGTTCACCTCCGGCGCCGCGGGTGCCGATCTCGTCACCGTGATGGCACGCACCGGGGGGACGGCACGCGATCGTGACGGGCTGGCCCTGTTCGTCGTACCGACCGGCTCACCCGGGTTCCGCGTCGTACGTGAGCTCCCCGTACTGGGGGCGGCGGGCCAGTACGAGATCGAACTCGACCGGGTGGTGGTTCCCGCCGACCACCTCCTCGGCGCGGAAGGCGACGCCCTGGCCATCGCGGGCGAACGGCTCGCGCTCGGCCGCACCCTGCGCTGCCTGCGCTGGCTCGGCCAGGCCCAGCGGGCCTTCGACCTCATGTGTGAACGTGCCGCCACCCGCGACGGATCGCGCGGGCCCCTCGCCGACCACCAGTTGGTCCAGCAGCACGTCTTCGACGCGCTCCTCGCCCTGCGCACCACCCGCCCCCTGGTCCACGAGGCGGTCGCGCTGATCGCGGCGGGCAGGGACGCCCGTACGGAAGTGGGGCTGGCCAAGGTCGCCGCCGCCCGGATGCTCCAGCAGGTCACCGACTCCGCCATCCAGGTGCACGGCGCCGCCGGGCTCGGCCCCGACACCGCGCTGCCGTCCCTGTTCCGCGGCGGGCGGGCGGCCCGCATCCTGGACGGCCCGGACGAACTGCACATCACCTCGGTGGCCGGCCGGGTACTGCGCGGCTACGGCCAGGGGCACGGTTCCCCTACACACGGGTGATGTCGACAAGACCGTCGAGAGCGGCCAGTCCGAGGGCAAGGAAGAAGTCGCCCCAGATCAGTTCATGGCGCACCGCCAGGCCCTTGGCCGCGTCGTAGCAGCCGTCCAGGAGCATGCCCGCCGGGCGCCCGGGCCCCGGTCCGGTGAGGTGGGCCTCGACCAGGCGGTTCAGGATCGCCACGGCCCGGTGCGAACACGCCGCCGCCCGGGGTCCCCCGGCACGCGCCAGCTTGAGCAGTGCGACGGCGGTGATCGCCGCCGCCGAGGTGTCCACCGCCCCCTGCGGCCTGGACACGTCATCGGGCGGGACGACCGGCCCGGTCAGCACCTCCGTCCGCGCCAGCAACTGCTCGGCGGCCAGGGCGAGCCGCTCCGGCCGCCGGCCGGCCACATCCGGACGCAAGCGCGCGTCGGCGACGGCCAGGAGCATCCACGCCTCGCCCCTGCTCCAGCCCGGTGCGGGGTCCTCGCGGGGGCGCCACCCCGTTGCCGCGTCGAACTGCCAGGCAGGCGTCGGCCGGCCGACGCTCCCGGCGGGCCCCTCGCCGAGAAAGAGGCCGAGGTGCCGGTGCAGATGTGCCGCCGCCACATTCGGCCCGTCGCCGCCCGCTCCGGCCAGGAGGGGCACCAGACCCGGTACGGCGTCCGCCCGGGCCAGGAGCCGGGGTCCGCCGAACGCCGCACCCCAGGGCACGGTCCCGGACTCGGGATCGTACGAGGCCAGGCAGGCCCGACCGGCCGCTCCTCGCAGCGCGGCGGCTTCCTCCGCGTCGAAGGCCGGAGCCGTGGCGTACCAGAAGATCAGCCCCCGGGTGGCGGTGTCGGCGTCCACCCACGGCGCCAGACGGGCCGTGCACCGGGCCGCGGCGAGCCGGTCCGCTTCGCTGCGCGTGCAACGGGCTCGCAGCCACAGCAGCCCGGCCCAGAAGCCACCGGTCCATGAACCGCGGCCGGTCGTCGTCCACCGGCCGTCGCCGGGCTCGGCGTACAACGGGAAGCGCTCGCCGACCTCGGCCTCGGTCGCCGTCACCCGGCCGACGACGGCTGCGAGCGCCCGGCCGGCCCAGTCGTCGGCCGTCATCCCGCCGTCCCCGTCCGCGGGCGCCGGTCCCTTACGCTCCAGAGGAAGGCGACCGCACCCGCCGCGGCGAACTCCACCGCCACGAGCAACCAGCCCGTCCCGTACCGGCCGCTCTCCGCGAGCAGGCCGAACAGGGGCGGGCCCACGGCGAATCCGGCGAAGAACCCGGCCGCCACGAGCGCCGAGTCCGCTCCGGCCCGGCCAGGTGCGGCACGCTGCATGACCAGCACCATCGAGACGGCGTTGCCGGAGACCGCGAACACCCCGATGGCGACGGCACCGGCCCACACCAGCGGTACCGCGAGGAGCCCGGCTGCCAGCAAGGCCGCCGCACCCACCGCACCGCAGGCCAGCAGACCCGGCAGCCACTCGGCGCGCCCCGGGCGGGCGGCCTTCGACCAGCCGATCCGCCCGAGGATGCCCGCCACCCCGAGGACGGCGACGAGGCCGCCGGCCACGGTCGGCCCCATCTCCAGGCGCTCCACCCCGTACAGGGCCAGGTAGGTGTTGACGGAGGCGATGCCGGCTCCCAGGAACAGCGAGAAGCCCGCCAGCCACGCCACCATGCCCCGTGGCACGTACGACGTGGGAGCGGGCGGAGCCGACGCCGCCGACGGGTCCACCGGCAGGGCGCGCAGCGCCCACACCCCGGCGAGCAGAGCCACCCCGGCGGCGGTCCACACCGCGCCGCGCCAGCCGAGACCGCCCGCGAGCGCGGCCAGCGGCAGCCCGGCGGCGAACGCTCCCAGCTGCACACCGGACTGTTTGAGGCCGGTCACCGCACCCCGCCGGGCAGGTTCGACCGTCGCCAGGATCGCCTTGTTGGTGGCGGGGTTGGCCAGAGCCTGGGGTATTCCCCCCAGCGCGACCGCACCCAGCAGCAGACCCGCTCCGGGAGCGGCCCCGATCAGCGCGAGCGCGAGGGCGGAGACGAGGAACAGGAGCACCAGCGAACGCCGGGGCCCGATCCGGTCCACCATCCGGCCGCCGCTCGGGGACAGCACGGCAGCCGTCCCGAATCCGACCGTGGTCGTCAGTCCCAGCATCGTGGGTGTGATGTCCAGCGCCTCCACCAGGCGCGGCCCCAGGGCGCCCAGCAGGAACAACTGCAGCATCGAGAACGCCATGGCGCAGGTCAGCAGCGCGTTCACGGCGCGGGGCTCCCGCCCTCCCCCACCCGGCGCTGTCGCTGCCGTTGTTCTCTCCGCCACCACAGAAGTCTCCGTTCCTCACGCGTTGCAACAGCACGACCCACCGAGAAGACAGTCGGGTGAACCGGCGCTCCGGTTCCCTCATTCCCGTCCGGAGTCCTGTGACGACGTTCCTGCGCGGAGCCCGAAGGCCGACGCCACACACGCCACATGATGTGCTCGGAGGATCAGTGCGAGACGATCGGCAGGCTCACGAAGCCCTCTTCCACGCTCGCGAGGAGACCGACATGAAAATGCTCATCAACGTCCCGGAGACCGTCGTCGCCGACGCCCTGCGGGGTATGGCGGCGGCGCACCCCGAACTGACCGTCGATGTGGACAACCGGATCGTCGTGCGGCGGGACGCTCCCGTGGCGGGGAAGGTGGGGCTCGTCTCCGGGGGCGGGTCGGGGCACGAGCCGTTGCATGCCGGGTTCGTCGGGCCCGGCATGCTGTCGGCGGCCTGTCCCGGGGAGGTGTTCACCTCGCCCGTGCCGGACCAGATGGTGCGGGCGGCGGCGGCCGTCGACAGCGGGGCGGGGGTGCTGTTCGTCGTCAAGAACTACACCGGTGATGTGCTGAACTTCGAGATGGCCGCCGAGCTCGCCGAGGACGAGGGCGTGCAGGTCGCCCAGGTGGTGGTGGACGACGACGTGGCCGTCAGCGACAGTACGTTCACCGCGGGGCGGCGCGGTACGGGGGCGACCCTGTTCGTCGAGAAGATCGCCGGAGCGGCGGCGGACGAGGGTGCCCCGCTGGAGCGGGTCACCGCACTGGCGCGGCAGGTGAACGGGGCCTCGCGGAGTTTCGGGGTGGCGCTGAGCGCGGTGACCACGCCGGCGAAGGGCAGCCCCACCTTCGATCTGCCGCCCGGGGAGCTGGAGTTGGGCATCGGCATCCACGGCGAGCCGGGGCGTGAGCGGCGGTCGATGATGACGTCCGGGGAGATCGCCGACTTCGCCGTGAACGCGGTGCTGGAGGATCTCCGCCCGACCGGCCCCGTGCTGGCCCTGGTCAACGGCATGGGGGCGACACCGCTGCTGGAGCTGTACGGGTTCAATGCCGAGGTCCAGCGGGTGCTGTCCGAGCGGGGTGTCACCGTGGCTCGTACGCTCGTCGGGAACTACGTGACGTCGCTCGACATGGCAGGCTGCTCGGTGACGCTGTGCCAGGTGGACGAGGAACTGCTGCGACTGTGGGACGCGCCCGTGCGGACGGCCGCGCTCCGCTGGGGCTGCTGACGCCCCCTGGGACCCGACCGAGGAACAGGAGATCACGTGCTCGACGCCGACTTCTTCCGCCGCTGGATGGCCGCCACCGCGGCCTCCGTGGAGCGGGAGGCGGACCATCTGACCGAGCTGGACTCGGCCATCGGGGACGCCGATCACGGAAGCAACCTCCAGCGCGGCTTCACGGCGGTGACCGCCGCGGTGGGGAAGGAGGCCCCCGCCACCCCGGGCGCCGTGCTCACCCTGGCCGGGCGGCAGCTCATCTCCACCGTCGGCGGGGCGTCCGGGCCGCTGTACGGGACGCTGCTGCGCCGTACGGGCAAGGTCCTCGGGGAAGAGGCCGAGGTGACGCCGGACCAGTTCGCCCAGGCCTTCGCCGCGGGGGTCGCCGCGGTCGGGCAGCTGGGCGGGGCGCAGGCCGGGGACAAGACGATGCTCGACGCGCTGCTGCCTGCGGCAAAGGCCCTGGCCTCGTCGTTCGAGGGCGCCGCGAACGCGGCCCGCGCGGGCGCCCAGGCGACGGTGCCGTTGCAGGCGCGCAAGGGGCGTGCCAGCTATCTCGGTGAGCGCAGCATCGGGCATCAGGACCCGGGGGCGGCATCGGCGGCGCTGCTGGTGGAGGCCCTGGCGCGGACCGCGGCGGACGGGGGCGGCGCATGAGCGGCGAGCCGCAGGTGGGCATCGTGCTGGTCTCCCACAGCGGCCCGGTCGCCGACTCGGTGGCCGAGCTGGCCCGGGGGCTCGCCGCCGGTGGGGTGACCGCACCGGTCGCGGCGGCAGGAGGACTGCCGAACGGCGGGCTCGGTACGAGCGCCGAGCTCATCGGCCGCGCCGCCGCATCGGTGGACCGTGGCGTCGGGGTCGCGGTCCTCGTGGACCTGGGCAGTGCGGTCCTCACGGTGAAGGCGATGCTCGCCGAGGGCGACGAACTGCCCCCGGACACCCGGCTGGTGGACGCGCCGTTCGTGGAGGGTGCGGTGGCCGCCGTGGTGACCGCATCGGCGGGCGGCGACCTCACGGCGGTGGAGGCGGCGGCCTCGGAGGCGTACGGCTACCGCAAGACGTAGGGGCCACGACGAAGGGGTTAGGTGATATGCCGACAGGAAGGCGCAGCGCGGGGCTTCTTCTCTTCCGGGTCACGGGAACCGGGAGCGGCGGTGAGCGGGACGTCGAGGTGCTGATCGGGCACATGGGCGGCCCGTTCTGGGCGGGGCGGGAGGCGGCCGCCTGGTCGGTGCCCAAGGGCGAGTACGGGCCGGAGGAGGACGCGGAGGCGGCGGCCCGGCGGGAATTCGTGGAGGAGCTGGGGGTGCCCCTCCCGCCCGGCGACTGGATCGCGCTGGGCGAGGCCCGGCAGCGCAGTGGCAAGACGGTGACGGTGTGGGCGGTCGAGGCGGAGCTTGACGTGGGCTCCGTGGTGCCGGGGACGTTCACGATGGAGTGGCCGCGCGGCTCCGGCGTACAGCGGGAGTTCCCGGAGATGGACCGGTTCGCCTGGTGTACGCCCGAGGTGGCCGCCGAGCGGCTGGTAGCGGGCCAGCGGGTGTTCGTCGACCGGCTGCGCGCTCAGGTGCGCGGGAGGGCCGCCTCCCCCGAGGCGTAGACCGGCGTCGCCCCTGCCGGGCGGCCGTCGCGCAGTTCCAGGACGTCGCCGGTGAAGCGGGCGCGGAAGCTGCGGTCGTGCGAGACGACGACGACCGCTCCCCGGTACTGGTCGAGGGCCGCCTCCAGCTCCTCGACCAGGCTGAGCGCGATGTGGTTCGTCGGCTCGTCCAGCACCAGCAGATCGGCCGGCCGGGTCATCAGGCGGGCCAGCGACAGCCTGCGCTGCTGGCCGATGGAGAGCGCCGCGACGGGCACGGCCAGGTCCTCGGGCCGGAACAGGCCGAGGGCCAGGAGCTCGTCGGCGTACTCGTCCAGGAAGCCGGGGCGGCCCGCCGCGAAGGTGGCGAGCAGGGTGCGCCAGGTCGGCCGGGCGGGCAGCTCCTGCGGGAGGTAGCCGACCCGGGCGCGGCGGTGGACCGTGCCGGTGTCGGGCGTCAGGTCCCCCGCGAGGACGCGCAGGAGCGTGGACTTTCCCGCACCGTTCTCTCCCGTGACCAGCAGGCGCGCTCCGGACTCCACGCGCAGGGAGGGGAGGTGGAGGCGGTCGCCCACGGAGACGGAGTCCAGTTCGAGGAGCGTCCGGGGGGCGGCGCCCCGGCCCTCGGACGCGGCCGTCCCCTCGGTTTCCGTCGGGCGGCCGGTGAAGGCCGGCGGGCGGGGCGGGGCCGGTACGGGGGTCCGGCGCAGGGCCTCCAGCCGGGTGCGGGCGGCCCTGACCTGGCCGGACAGTTTCGCCTCGTGGGAGCGGCGGTGCTTGCCGAAGCCCTGCTTGGGGTCCTTGCCGGTGGCCGCGAGCCGTTGTCCGGCGGCCTCGGCCAGCTCTTCGGTGCGGGCCAGCTCCGCCAGGTACTCCTGGTGTTCCTGGGCCCGGCGGCGGCGGGCGGCGGCCTTCGCGGTGCGGTAGCCGTCCCAGCCGTCCCCGTACCGGGTGACCGTGCGCAGGTCGCGGTCGACCTCCAGGATCACCGAGGTGACGCGCGCCAGGAACGCCCGGTCGTGGGTGATCGTGACGACGGTGCCCCGGTGGGCGCGCAGGTGCTCCTCCAGCCAGCCGACAGCCCGTGCGTCGAGGTGGTTGGTCGGTTCGTCGAGCAGCAGCAGTTCGGGGGCGGCGGCCAGGACGCAGGCCAGGGCCAGCCGGGACCGCTCGCCGCCGGACAGGGTGGCGAGGGCCCGTTCGCGGGTGATGTGGGCGAGGCCGAGTCCGTGCAGAGCGGCTTCGGTACGGGCGTCCGCCCGGTAGCCGTCGCGGTCCTCGTAGGCGGCGAGGAGGTCTCCGTACGCCGCGAGCTCCGCGTCCATGGGCCCGGGGCCGCCGGGCTTGCGCTCCGAGAGGGCCGCCTCCGCCGCGCGGATGCGGTGTTCGAGGTCGCGCAGTTCGGCGAGGGCCGCGTCGACGGCGTCCTGTACGGTCCCGGCGGGGTCGAGGTCGAGCGTCTGGGCGAGGTAGCCGGTGCCGCCGGGGAACCGAACGGTGATCTCGCCGCTGTCCGGCGCTTCCACCCCGGCCAGCAGCCGGAGCAGGGTCGACTTCCCGGAGCCGTTCTCGCCGATCACGGCGGTCTTCTCGCCGGGCCGGACGGTGAGGGTGACCTGGTCGAGTACGGAGCGGTCCCCGTACGCCTTGGAGATGTCCTTGACGGTCAGTTGAGCGCGGTCGCGCTGGGGGTGCATGGGTGCCTGTTCCCTGGGTGACGGCCCGCGACAGCGCGCACGGGGGTGCGGCGGGAGAGCGGGGCGTGGATGCCGGACGGCGGAGGGGACGGCGAGGGCACGCGCGGCTCGCGAGCGCGCGGCGGCCGTCCGGGCCGGGAATCAGCGGAAGTAGTAGTACGAACCCATGGCGTCGAGTGTAACGGGGGTGCCGCCACCCGTGCCGGGGATTTCTCCCCGGGGGTACCGGGCGGGCCACGGGGAGCGGGGGCGGGGTCAGTCGCCGGGGGGAAGGACGGCCCGGCCGTTGCTCCGGCCTTCGCGCGGGTCAGGGCGCAGTGGCATCAGGGGACGGCTGGGGGCCCGGGCGCTCTCTCAGACAGCGGCGGCCCGTCGGCGCAGCCGGTCATCGGCCGGTGCCCGGCGCAGGGCGAGCGCGGCGATGTCGTCGCGCCGGACGCCGTCGGAGAAGTCCTCCAGGTCGGCGTGGAGCGCGGCGAGCAGTTCGCGCGGCCCCCGCCCGGCCCAGCGCCCGACCCGGTCGTCCAGGGGGTAGAACGCCCCGGCGGCGTCACGGGCCTCGGTCACCCCGTCGGTGACGACGAGGAGCGTCGCGTCCGGCGGGAGGGCGAACGACTCGGTCGTACGGATCTCCCTGCTGAGCCCGGCGAGGCCGAGGGGCACGTACGTCCGGTGGAGCGTGACGGCCGAGGCCCGGCCCTCGTGCAGGAGCCTCGGCGGCAGGTGGCCGCAGTTCACGGCCTCCACGCGGCCGCTCTCGTCGAACCCGAGAACCAGCGCGGTGACGAAGCGCTCGGCCTCCCCCGTCTGGGCGGAGAAGACGTTGTGCCGGACGACGGCGTCCTCCAGGGCCTCCACCACGCCGGTGAGCGTGGGCTCGCGGATCGCCGCCTCACGGAACGCGGCGATGGCCGCGAATCCGGCGCCGATGGCCGCGATCCCCTTGCCCTGGACGTCCCCGATGATCACCCGGGTGCCGTGGGGCGACTGGACGACCTCGTAGATGTCGCCGCCGACGAAGCGGTCCTCCTCGATCGGCTCGTAGAGCCCGTGTGCGAAGAGGTGATCGGTCACGACGGGCAGTGGCCGCAGGATCTGGCGCTGTAGCGCGACGGCGGCGGAGCGCAGCCGCGCCATCTCGGTGGCGTGGCGGATACGGGCGGCGCAGGCGGCGACGCCGAGAGCACAGGCGAGCACGGCGAAGCCGATGCCGAAGACGAAGTCCCAGAAGGTTCCGTCCGCGCCGACCCGGAAACCGACGACGACCGTGGTGATCCACACCGCGACCCAGACCGTCTGGCGGAGGGTGCAGTAGACGGAGGCCAGGGCCGGGACGACCACGAGCAGCGGAACGACCCGCAGCTCGTCGCCCGTCGTGTGGTCGAGGAACACCACCAGCACGGTCAGCAGCGCCAGCCCGGCGGCCAGCGGCCAGTCGCCGATCCGGCCCGCGGACGCCGCGATGACGCCCGTGTCCGGGGCGACGGCCGGTTCCGTACCGGGCAGGGCGGCATTCCGGGTCCGGGCCGCGTTCCGGCCTCGTGCCGTGTGCTGCTTCCGTGCCATGCGCAGGTTCCTCATGGGCACGGCCTGTCCTCCCGCTGGGTCTGTCGTCGCCGCCCGCACTTTCGGCCGGTCCCTTCCAGTTGACCGGGACCCGGGCGTCGGCGCAGGAGGGCTTAGGACCCTCAGGGGGTGCCGAAGGTCCCGGGCGGGACCTGTGGCCCGGGACTTTCGGCCCCGGCGGGGCCGGGTCAGCGCAGCGGGGGCCTGCGGGGCGTGTCGGCCGACGGAGGCTTCGCGGGGGCGAGGGCGGAGAGGAACTCCGTCCGGCGGCGGAGCCGGAAGCCGAGCGATTCGTAGAGCCGGATCGCCCCGGTGTTGGACCCGGCCGCGTGCAGGAACGGGGTTTCGCCGCGCTCGCGGATTCCGTGCGCGACCGCCAGGACCAGTCGGCCGGCCAGCCCCTGCCCCCGTACGGACTCGTCCGTGCAGACGCCGCTGATCTCGGTCCAGCCGGGCGGGTGCAGCCGCTCCCCTGCCATCGCCACCAGCGCCCCGTGCCGCCGGATGCCCAGGTAGACGCCCATCTCGACGGTGCGCGGCAGGAAGGGGCCGGGGCGGGTTCGCGCCACCAGGTCCAGCATCTCCGGCACGTCCGCCGGGCCCAGCCGGACCGCTTCCGGGTCCGGGGCCGCGGCCACCGACTCGTCGACGAGCTGGACGCCCTCGGCCCGGAAGAGGATCTCCCAGTCGTGCGGCGGCGGCTCCTGGAACGCGGTCAGGGCTATGGGGCCGTCGTCCCCGGCGAGCGCCGCGACATCGGCCCAGTCCTGGGCGTCCGGGGCGTCGGGGAGCGCCAGCCACGGGCTGACGTCGACGGGGTAGCGCAGGATGCGCCCGCGGCGCACGGCGAAGTGGGCGTGCGGGCCGGTGAGGGAGGACCGGGCGGGGTTGTCCAGCGGATGGTGGCGGGACGGGGGGAGCGGGTCGGCCTCGGGGCGGGCCTGGTGGTGTGCCGTGGGGCTGCCGGGGTGCTGCACGGGACGTTGCGCCTTTCCGGGTCGTCGGCGTCGGACGGCGGACGGCCGCGTCGAGCACGCCACGCCCACCAGGGGAAAGGCCGATGCCCACGGCGCGTATTCCACGACCGGCCGCTGTTCATGAGACCGCGGTCGACCGAGCGAGCCGCCCGGCCCCGGTGGCCCGCCCCCCGCCGCCCCGCGCGCGGCGCACGCCCGCGCGAAGGAGCGGCGAATTCGACTCATCCCTAGGCCGATACGCGCCGGTCGGGCCCCAACTGCCCCTCGCCTGTGGCACTCTGGTGGCGACCGCCCCACCGGGCTCCCCCGTACCGGTGGGGCGGTTCTGCGCGCCTCCGCGGCTTCCGCCCTCCCTGTGACGGCACTTCAGTGCCGAACAAGGCTCATTTCCGGCCAACTCGCGCCACGTGGCCAGATCACCTTCCTCTTTCACGTATGACGGCCCCGACTCAGGGCAGGCGACGAGACCTCATGGCCTACGACCAGGGGAGCGTGACGGAATGACGGAGCACAGTGCGCAGATCGCCGGTACGGAGCGGGCGGGCGCCACGGAGGAACTTCCGTGGATCGAGGACGCCGGGAAGGTCGCCCCGATGGACGCGCGCCGGCTCTCACGCCTCTTCTTCGACCGCCTCCAGGTGCTGGACGAAGGCACGCACGAGTACCAGTACGCGCGCAACACCCTCATAGAGATGAACCTGTCCCTGGTCCGCTTCGCCGCCGGCCGCTTCCGCAACCGGGGCAGCGGCGACATGGAGGACATCATCCAGGTCGGCACGGTCGGGCTGATCAAGGCGATCGACCGGTTCGACCTCTCCCGGGAGGTCGAGTTCACGTCGTTCGCGGTGCCGTACATCGTGGGTGAGATCAAGCGGTTCTTCCGCGACACCAGCTGGGCGGTGCATGTGCCCCGGCGCCTCCAGGAGCTGCGGGTCGACCTCGCCAAGTCGAAGGAGTCCCTCGCGGGCGACCTCGACCGGGACCCGACCGTGCCGGAGCTCGCGGAGCACCTGGGCATCGAGGAGTCCGAGGTCACCGAGGGCATCGTCGCCTCCAACGGGTACACGGCGGGTTCCTTGGACATGCCGACCGACACCTCCGAGGCCGGGCCCCACGGGACGGCGGGGCGGACGTTCGCCGACGTGCTCGGCGAACCGGACCCCGCGATGGAGACCGTCGAGAACCTCCACGCCCTCGCACCGCTGCTGGACGAACTGGACGAACGTGAACGCCGGATCATCGACATGCGCTTCGGCCGCGAGATGACCCAGGCGCAGATCGGCGCGGAGCTGGGGATATCGCAGATGCATGTGTCCCGGCTGCTGAACCGCATGCTGGGCAGGCTGCGGAGCGGCATGCTCACCCAGGAGTGACCCCTCGGCCCGCAAGCCGCGGACCGCGGGCCGCATAGTCGTTGCGGTTCTGACTGATGCATCAGTCAGAACCGCAATGCCTTCTTCTTTAGCCGAGATCGACCCATCTGAATTGAGGTTTTCTCAACACACCGTTACGGTGGCTGACCATGCAGCAGGACGAGGTGGCCGCACGGGTCCGGCAAGTGATCGACGCGGCGGGGGTGAGCGCCCGGGAGTTCGCGCGGCGGATCGTCATCGATCCGTCGAAGCTCTCCCGTTCCCTGAACGGGGCGCGCCGCTTCACCGCCGCCGAGCTGGCCCGTATCGCCGATACCGGCGGCGTGGACATCGGGTGGCTCCTCGGCTCGGCGGCCGGTACGGCAGCGGCACCGCCGCCCGTACGCTCGCCGTCCCACCCCCGCCCGTCCTCACCCGCACCGGAGGGCGGCAGGCCCTTGCAGATCGTGCGCGAGACGGTCCGGCTGATCGCCGAGCGCGGTTTCCACGCCGTACGGGTCGCGGACATCGCCGCGGCCTGCGACACCAGCACCGCGGCGATCCACTACCACTTCCCCGGCCGCGACGAACTCCTCGAAGCGGCCGTGCGCTGGTGCATGGACGAGGACACCCGTCGCCGCGCGGAGGCCACGGCCGGGACCCGCCATGCCGGGGACGAGCTGCGCCTGCTGATCGCGCTCCAGACTCCCCGCACGGATCAGCAGCGGCGGCAGTGGTGCGTCTGGCTCGACCTGTGGGCGGAGGCCGCCCGGTCCACCACCGTCGGACGGCTCCACGTGGAGTACTACCGCCAGTGGCGGGAGACGGTCGCCGACGTGATCCGGCGCGGCATCGAACAGCGCGTGTTCCGCCCGGTCGACGCGGACGGAGCGGCCCTCGCCCTCACCGCGCTGATCGACGGGCTGGCCTCCCAGGTCCTGGCCACCGAGCCCGGCCGTCCGGGCACCGACGCACAGTCCATGCACGACGCGCTGCTCGCCCATGTGGACGCCTGCCTCAGCGCGCCCACGCGTGCCTGACCGCCCGCCCGCCCGCCTCCGAAGAATCCCCCCCCGAAGACTCCCCACTCCCCACTCCCCACTCCCCGAGAGGAGACGCCCCCACATGCCCGTGAACCAGGACGTCATCATCACCTGCGCCCTCACCGGAGCCGGTGACACCGTCGGTCGAAGCCCCCATGTTCCGGTGACCCCCGAGCAGATCGCCGTGTCCGCCGTCGAGGCCGCCGGGGCCGGGGCGGCCGTGGTGCACATCCATGTCCGTGAGCCGGACACCGGCGCGCCCTCCCGCGACCCCCGCCTGTACCGCGAGGTCGTCGAGCGCATCCGGGAGAGCGGCACGGACGTCGTCATCAATCTGACCGCCGGAATGGGCGGGGACCTGGTGATCGACCCGCAGGCCCCGCTCCGCAGGCTGCCGGGCACCGACCTGGTCGGCGGGCTGGAACGGCTGCCGCACGTCGAGGAGTTGCTGCCCGACATCTGCACCCTGGACTGCGGTTCGCTCAACTTCGGCGACGGCAGCAACCTCTACGTCTCGACCCCCGACATGCTGCGCACCGGCGCGAAGCGCATCCAGGAACTCGGGGTCCGGCCCGAGCTGGAGATCTTCGACACCGGGCAGCTGTGGTTCGCCAGGCAGCTCCTCGCCGAGGGCCTGCTCGACGACCCCACGGTCTTCCAGCTCTGCATGGGCATCCCGTGGGGCGCGCCCGCCGACCCGGGCGTCCTCCAGTCGATGGTCAACATGCTGCCCACCGGCGCCCAGTGGGCGAGCTTCGCCCTCGGCCGGATGCAGATGCCGTGGGTCGCGCAGTCGATCCTGCTCGGCGGACACGTCCGGGTCGGCCTGGAGGACAACCTCTACCTGGGCAAGGGCGTCAAGGCCACCAACGCCCAGCTGGTGGAGCGCGCCGTACGGATCACCGAGTCCCTCGGCTCCCGGGTCGCCACGCCTGACGAGGCCCGCAAGAAGCTCGGCCTGCGCCCGCGCACCTGACGCTCTCCCCTCGCCTCCCCTTTCCCCCCTCGCCCCCCTCGCCCGCCTCTCCCGCCTCTTCCCCCCCACCTCGTTCTGGAGTGCCGTCTGTGTCTGTCACCCCCTCGGCCGCCGTGCCCGCCCCCGCCCCCTGCGCCCCGGAGGACGTACGCCGCGTCGCGTGCATCGGGGCCGGGGTGATCGGCGGTGGCTGGGCCGCCCATTTCCTCGCCCGCGGTTACGACGTCACCGCCTGGGACCCGGCACCCGACGCGGCAGCCCGGCTGCGCCGCCTGATCGCCGCCGCATGGCCCGCGCTGGAGCAGCTCGGCCTGGCCGAGGACGCGTCGCCGGACCGGCTGACCGTTGCCGCGACACTCGAAGAGGCCGTCGCCGAGGCCCAGTTCGTCCAGGAGAGCGCCCCGGAGAAGCTGGACCTCAAGCGCGACCTGCTGGCCCGGCTGGACGCCGCCGCCCCCGCCGGTACGGTGATCGCCTCGTCCACCTCCGGCTACCCGATGACGGACATGCAGACCGAGGCCGCCACCCCCGGACGGCTCGTCGTCGGACACCCCTTCAACCCGCCCTACCTCATCCCCCTGGTCGAGGTCGTCGGCGGCGAACGGACCGCTCCCGCGGCGGTGGAGTGGGCCTCGCGCTTCTACGGGGCCGCGGGCAAGTCCGTCATCACCATGGACCGCGAGGTGCCGGGCTTCATCGCCAACCGGCTCCAGGAAGCCCTGTGGCGGGAGGCCCTGCACATGGTCGCGAACGGTGAGGCGACCGTGGCGGAGATAGACGCGTCGATCACCGAGGGACCGGGGCTGCGCTGGGCGGTGATGGGCCCGATGCTGACGTTCGCCCTCGCGGGCGGCGAGGGCGGCATGGCCCATATGCTCGACCACTTCGGTCCCTCCCTGAAGTCGCCCTGGACCCGGCTCGAAGCCCCCGAACTGGACCGCGCCTTGTACGACGCGGTGGTCGCGGGCTGCGAGGAGGCGGCCGACGGCCGGAGCATCGCCGACCTGGTGGCCGAGCGCGACCGGGGCGTGATCGACGTCCTGCGCGCGACCGGTCGCCTGCCCCGGTCGGCCGAGGAGGCCACCCGATGAAGGAGCAGCAGACCCCTGAGGCGACAGCGGAGACAGCGGTGGCAGAGGAGGCAGAGATGACAGAGGAGACGGCCGCGGTCGGGGACGCCACCGAACTCCCCCTGGTCCGCCGGACCGTGCGGCCCGAGTGGATCGACTACAACGGCCATATGAGCGAGGCGTTCTACGTCCTGGTCTTCGGGCACGCCACCGACGCCATGATGATCGAGACCGGCCTGCACGCCGGATACCGCGAGAGCACCGGTTGCTCGCTCTACACCGTCGAGTCCCACATACGCTACCTCCGCGACGTGGCCGAGGGCGCTCATCTCGCCATCCGCACGCGCTTGTTGGGGACGGACGCGAAGAAGGTGCGCCTCTGCCACGAGCTGTACGCGCTCGGCTCGCCCGACGCCGTACCGGAACCGGAGGCCGCCCCGGTCGCGACGAGCGAACTGCTCGCGCTCCACGTGGACCAACAGGCGGGCCGCACCACACCGTTCCCCGAAGCCGTCCGGGCACGGCTGGCGGGGCTCACCGAACCGGCCCCCGCGTGGGCGGGCCGCTCCATCGCCGAGGTGCCGACGCCCCGCTGAGCCGGGACGGAACCCGCCGCACGATCCAGCGCGGCGCGGACATCGTGGTCCACTTCCGGTCGCAGGCGGCCGAAGGCGACCGCGCACCACCAGCAGGGCTGCCTGTCCGACGCGGTGGGGCGGCATCCGGTCACGGTGAACCGACCCCGTTCACCGCGCCGGGCGGGCCCCTGCCAGTACGGCGGTGTGCACGGCCCGGGCGATCCGCGCGCCCCAGGCGGAGCGGGGTCCGGCGAAGGGTTCACCGCCGGCCGGGCCCGGTTCCGGGGCGGCGACGCACACCGCGTCCGTGGGGGTTCCGGAGCAGTCGAGTCCGGCGTCCAGGAGCGCCTGGACCTTGGCTTCGGTGGCGGTGGCGACGGCGTTGACGAGGGCGGCGTCGGACAGGGCGACGGGGACGGTGACGACGATGTTGACCGTGCCGGGCTCGTGCGGTGACCCCGTGCTCTCGTCCGGGACCGCCGCCCACCCCCGTACACCGAGGCCCGCGGTGACGGTCGCGGTGACGCCGCCGTCGTGCCCGGTGGTGTACGCGGCGACTTCGGCCGCGGTCATCAGCCCGGCGCCGGGGCCGGTGAGCCCCTCCGCCGCGGCGATCTCGGCGAGGTGGCGGTCCGGGTCGAGGCGGGGGTAGCCGCCGGGGACCTGGACGTTGAGGATCCAGGCGCGGGCCCCGATGCCGCCGCCGAGTACCGCGCTGCTGCACACCCGGACACCCGGTCCCAGCCGCCAGAGGAGGTGGTGGAGGCGGTGCCCGTCCTCGTGCCGGTCGCGCAGTTCACCGCGTTGCGCGGGCAGCTGGACGCGTACGGAACGGATGGCGCACCCCTGGTGGCTCGGCAGGTCGGCGGGTCGGCGGGTCGGCGGGTCGGCGGGTCGGCGGGTCGGCGGGTCGGCGGGTCGGCTGTGGGCTTCCCCGAGGTCGCCGTGACCCCATGATCCTATGCGGGGACCCCCTGATCCTTTGCGGGCACCCGCAGACCTCGTGCGGGCGGCGCCGCTCCCGCACGGACACCGCACGCCTTCACCCGTTCGGCCTAATTCCGGTCGGGGCCGCACCAGCCCGTCGTACCGCGCCCGGCGCCGCTCGCCGGGCCTCCCGGAGCCCGCCCCGGGAGGCTCCGTGGGCGCGGCCCGGGCGGGCGGGCGGTTGCAGCGTCCATGCGGGTGAGGCGCGATGGAAGCCGGACGCGCCACATCTGGTGGAGCCACCCACAGGGCGTGCCCGAGAGGAGGAATCGGTTATGGGAGCCGCTGACGGTTTCACGGATTCCGGAGAGCTCGACGGTCTGACCGTGTACGACAACCAGGGCGAGAAGGTCGGCAGTGTGGGCCGGGTGTACGTCGACGACGCCACCGGCAAGCCCGACTGGGTGACGGTCAAGACCGGCCTGTTCGGCATGAAGGAGAGCTTCGTACCGCTCGCCGGAGCCCGTCGAGTGGGCTCCGACCTGCATGTCGCGCATCCGAAGGAGAGCGTCAAGGACGCGCCTCGGCTGGACGCGGACGCGCATCTCTCCGTCGCCGAGGAGGAGGAGCTGTACCGGCACTACGGCCTGAACCGGAAGTCCGGCAATCTCGGTGAGAACCGGCCGACCGGCATGGACGCGCCGACGGTCGCCGGGACCGGGACGATGGGTGGGGCAGGTGCCGCGGGGACGGCCGGAGCTGCCGGTGGGGCCGCTGCGGGCATGACCCGTACGACCGGAACGGCCGGGACGCCGCCGGGCGCCAAGGCGACCGGGAAGGCCACGACGGTGGGGACGGGCGCCGGAGCGGCGGGTGCGGGCACGACGGCAGGAGCGGGCATGGCCGGGGCAGGCAGTGGTGGTACGGGCAGGCATCGCGACACGGACGCCGCCACCACGGCGCGCCCGCTGGCGGGTGCCGGAGCGGGCACGTCCCGGGCCGCCGACATGAGCGGCAAGGATGAGCTGATCCGCTCCGAGGAGCAACTGCACGTCGGCACGGAGGAGTACGAGAGCGGCAAGGCGCGGCTGCACAAGTACGTGGTGACCGAGGAGGTCACCCGGACCGTGCCCGTGTCCCACGAAGAGGTACGCGTGGTCCGCGAACCCCTCCAGCCCGGCCAGAAGACCACCGGCACCACGGATATCGGCGAGCAGGACGTCGAGGTCACGCTGCACGCGGAGCGCGCCACCGTGCGCAAGGAGGCCGTGCCGGTGGAACGGGTCCGGCTGGAGACCGAACGGGTCACCGAGCAGAAGGAAGTCTCCGCCGAGGTCCGCAAGGAGAAGATCGACTACGCGGACGGCAAGGACATGGGCACCGGCAAGGACGCCGGTGGCGAGTTCGGCCAGGGGCGCCGCCGCTGACCGCGCAGCCGTTTCACCGGTGGCCTCCACGGCCGCTCCCACGTCCTCGGCCGCCGGGCGGGCTCGTACCTCCGAGTCCGCCCGGCGGGCTGTCCGCTGCCGTCCTCGGTTTCAGCGGCGCGGCAGGAACCGTACCGAGGGCCGCCCGTCCGGGCCGTCGGGGGTGACGACGGCGCGCACCCGGTAGACGTCCTCGATGAGTTCCTCGGTGAGCACCTCGGCCGGGGCGCCGCCCGCGACGACCCGGCCCGCCTTCATCACGGTGATCCGGTCGCAGAACATCGCGGCGAGGTTGAGGTCGTGCAGGGCGATGACGCTGGTGACGGGGAGGGCGGCGACCAGGGCGAGCAGGTCCAGCTGGTGCTGGATGTCGAGGTGGTTGGTCGGTTCGTCCAGGAGGAGTTCGCGGGGTTGCTGGGCCAGGGCGCGGGCGATCTGGACGCGCTGGCGTTCGCCGCCGGACAGGGTGTGCCAGGACTGCCCGGACCGGTCGGCGAGGCCGGTGCGCCGCAGTGCGTCGGCGACGGCTTCCTCGTCGGTGCGGTCCGGGGCGGACCAGGCGCGCCGGTGCGGGATGCGGCCCAGGCGTACGACGTCGAGGACGCTGAGGTCGACCTGGGTGACCGCGTGCTGGTCGACCACGGCGATCCGGCGGGCGACGGTACGGCGGCCGAGACCGGCGAGGGGATGGCCGTCCAGGGTGACGACCCCGGTGGCCGGGGCGAGGAGGCCCGCGAGAATCCGCAGCAGGGTGGACTTGCCGGAGCCGTTGGGGCCGAGGAGCCCGACGGTGGCGCCGGGCGGCGGGGCGATGTCGACCCCGTCGAGGATGAGCCGTCCGCCCGCATTCCTGCTGACCCGCTCGGCGCTCAGCCCGTGGGCGGGGGCGGCGGTGTGCGTCATGCCGTTCTCCGGGTGCGGTAGAGGACGAGGACGAAGACCGGGACGCCGATCAGGGCGGTGACGACGCCGACCGGCACCTCCTGCGGGTCCAGGACGGTCCGGGCGAGGGTGTCGACCCACACCAGGAACACGGCCCCGGCGAGCGCGGTGACCGGGAGCAGTCGCCGGTGGCCCGAACCGGTCAGGGCACGGGCGGCGTGCGGCAGGACCAGGCCGACGAAGCCGATCGCCCCGGCCGCGCTGACGAGGGCGGCGGTGAGCAGGGCGGTGGTGCACAGCAGCACGATCCGGGTGCGGCCCACGTCGACACCGAGCGCCGCGGCCGCGTCCTGCCCGAAGGCGAAGGCGTCGAGCGTACGGGCGTGGGCCAGGCAGACCACCAGGCAGACGGCGAGGACGGCGGAGCAGAACGCGACCTCGCTCCAGCCGACGCCGCCGAGCGAGCCGAGGAGCCAGAACAGCACTCCGCGGGTCTGCTCGGCGTCGGCGGAGGTCATCACGACGAAGGAGGTGAGGGCGGAGAAGAGCTGCATCGCGGCGACGCCGGAGAGCACGACCCGGTCGGTGGTGCCGCCCAGGGTGTGGCTGAGCAGCAGCACGAGGGCGAAGGAGCAGATCGCCCCGACGAAGGCCCCGGCGGACAGGGACACCGCTCCCCCGCCGACGCCGAGCACCACGATCACGACCGCCCCGGTCGAGGCGCCGGAGGAGACGCCGAGGACGAACGGGTCGGCCAGCGGGTTGCGCAGCAGGGACTGCATCACCGTCCCGCACACCGCGAGCCCCGCGCCGCACACGGCGGCGAGCAGGGTCCGGGGCATCCGCAGGTTCCAGATGATGCCGTCCCGGATCGGGCTGAGCTCCGAGTCACCGATCCCGAGGTGGGCCGCGACGGCCGACCAGACGTCGGGCACGGAGATCCGGGCGGGCCCGATGGTCACGGCGACCGCGACGGAGAGCAGCAGGAGCAGCAGGCCGCCGGCCCAGAGCAGCACGGCGAGCGGCCCGCCGCCGCGGGCCGGGCGGGGCCGGTCGGCGAGGGGCGGTGCGCCGGCCCGCTCCACGGCCGTACGACTGTCCGTGCTCACCCCGCGAGGCCGAAGTCGCGCAGTCCGGCCGCGACGCGCTCCAGGCCCTCGACGGTGCGGATGGTCGGGTTCATCGCCTGGCCGCTGAGCAGCACGTAACGGCGGTTCTTGACGGCGTCCATGGTCTGGGTGACCGGGTTGGACTCAAGGAACTCGATCTTCTTCTCGGCGCTCTCGGCGGTCTGCGTCGTACGGCTCAGGTCGCCGATGACCAGGACGTCGGGGTTGCGGTCGGCGACGGTCTCCCAGCTGATCTGGGGCCATTCGTCGTGCGTGTCGTCGAAGACGTTCTTCGCGCCGAGTTCCTTGGTGATGACGCCGGGGGCGCCGCAGCAGCCCGCGAGGTAGGGGGCCTTGGAGTCGGAGAACCAGTACAGGAGCGACGCTTCGGAGGCGTCGATGCCCTCGGTGGCCTTCTCCACCCGCGCCTGGAGCTTCTTCACCAGGGCGTCACCACGCTCGGGCACCCCGAACACCTGGGCCAGTTCGCGGACTTCCGTGTAGACGCTGTCCATGGTGAGGGGTGCGGTACGGGCTCCGTCGCCGCCGCCGCTGTTGTCCTTGCCGGTGCAGTCGGCGGGCGAGATGTAGGTGGGGACGCCGAGCTTCTCGAACTGCTCGCGGGGGGCGACGCCGCCCTTGGCGAGGGTCGAGGCGAAGGAGGCGCTGAGGAAGTCGGGTTCTTTGTCGAGGACCCTCTCCGACGACGGCCGGTTCTCGGATATCCGCTCGACGCGCGCGTTGGCCTTCTCCAGGCCCTTCATGACCGGGTCGCTCCAGGTGGCGCTGCCCGCGAGGCGGTCGGCGAGGCCGAGCGAGAGGAGGATCTCCGTCGACCCCTGGTCGACCGAGACGGCCCGCTGCGGCGGGGCCTTGACCGTGACGGTGCGCCCGCAGTTCTTGAGGGTGACCGGATAGCCGTCGGCCTTGCCGCCGCCGTCGGCGGCCCGGTCGGTGGTGGTGCCGCAGGCCGTCAGCAGGACGAGTCCCGCAGCGAACAGGGCAGCGGTGCGTATCGGGGCGGGCAGGGCCGTGGGCAGCACGAAAGGACCTCGGTGTCTCTGGGCCCAGCCGCGGAGCCCGTCGTACGGTTCCCGTGCCCCGGTGCGGGGCGCGGGCGCCAGCAGGTCTTCGGACTCGGGTTCGTCCGGGCGGGACGCCTTCCCGGAGCAGGTGAGTACTCCAGTGGCCGTGGCCCCGCCCGTCCCCCTCACCGCTGCGCGTCAGTTCCGGTTTCGCACCGGATTCCCTGACCCCGTCGTTGGGGTTCGACTGGCCCCGGCAAGCTATCACGCGCCTTCGCGCGGAATCAGAGGCGGTGAGACGAGAGTGCGCTGGGGATGACGTCCGGGAAGGCGGCCGGGGCGGGACGGTACGGCGCGGGATCGTCCGGCCGCACCGGCCCGCCGGCTTCCGTTACGGCGTTACGGCGTTACGGCGTTACGGCGTTACGGCGCCTGTAGGGCGATCACCGCGTTCTGGCCGCCGAAGCCGAAGGAGTGGCTGACGGCACGCCGGAAGGGCAGTTCGCGCGGCGTCTTCGTGACGCAGTCGATGTCGAACCCTGGGGCCGGGGCGTCCAGGTTCGCGATCGGCGGGATCAGCCCGTGCTGGAGCGTGAGGATCGTCAGACCGGTCTCGATGGCCCCGGCCGCCCCCATGCAGTGGCCCAGTACCCCCTTGGGGGCGGTGACGGGCGGCCGGTGCGGGTAGGCCCGGCCGATGAGGGCGGCCTCGGTGGCATCGCCCTGGGAGGTCGACGTCCCGTGCGCGTTGACATGGCCGACGTCCTCGGCGCGCCAGCCCGCGTCGCGCAGTGCGGCGTCCACGGCCGCCCGCGCGACGTCCCCCGAGGGGTGGGGGCTGGTGGGGTGGTGGGCGTCGGTGGTCTCCCCGACGCCCGTGATCAGCGCCCGGGGTGCGGCCCCCCGGGCGTGCGCCTCGTCGGCCCGCTCCAGGACCATGACGGCGGCGCCCTCCCCCATGACGAGACCGGCGCGGTCGGCGGCGAAGGGGCGGCAGAGGCGGGCCGGGTCGCCGTCCCGCGGTGCCGCCGCGCCCGAGCGGGCGAGGCCTGTCATGGCGACCGGGAACACGATCGACTCGGTGGCCCCGGCGATCGCGATGTCGCACCGGCCGAGGGTCAGCAGGTCCCGGGCCACGGACAGCGCGGTCACCCCGGACGAACAGGCCGTGCACGGCGCCAGGCTGGGCCCGGTGGCCTTCATCCGGATGGCGATCTCGGCCGCGGGCATGTTCGGGATGGTGAGCAGGATGCCCGAGGGCGAGGTGGCCTCGGGGCCCCGCCGTTCCAGGGCGACGGCCTGTTCGGTGAGTCCGGCCGAGCCTCCGCTGCTGGTGCCGACGACGACGGCGACGCGGGCTCCGTCCCAGTGCGCCGGGTCGAGTCCGGCGTCCGCGACCGCTTCCCGGGCGGCGAGTACGGCGAACTTGACGTACCGGCCCATGCGGAAGGCCGTACGTCCGCCGACCGCGTCGTCCAGGTCGATGCCGGAGACCGTGCAGGCGAAGTCGACCGCGCAGCCGTCCAGTTCGGGGACGGTCCGGGCGGGCGACCGCCCGGCCAGGACCCCCTCCCAGGTGGTTTCGGTGGTGGTGCCGACCGGGGTGATCATTCCCAGGCCGGTCACGGCGATGGCGGGTCGCTTCATCGGGTGTTGCTCACCGGCACCGTGGCCCCGGCCGCCGCGCCGCCGACGGCCGCGTCGATGAACGCGGAGACGTCGGCCAGCGTGGCGTCCTTGTACAGCTTCTCGGAGTCGGCGTCGACGCCGAGGGTCTCCTTGATGATGACCGCGAACTCGGCCACCGCCAGGGAGTCCATCTCCAGGCTGTCCATGGTGGATTCCGGCAGGATCTCGGCCGCGGGCACCTTGAACGTCTCGGTCAGCACCTCGGTGATCTTCGGGTGGATGGTCTTCACGGTGATTCCTCTTCCTGTGTGTGTCATCGGCGTCGTGTGATCGGCGTCGCTGGAACGGCAGGTGGTCGAACGCAGCGACCCACCGCCGAAGTAACTGGAAGACGATCTTCCGGTTACGCCCTGGGGCGAACCGATTCGTCTACGCTCACCTGCGGCTTCTCGAACCATCGGGAGACCATGGACGTGGTTCCCCAGTACGCCAGCAGGACCCCGCGGACGCCCAGCGACGCCACCCTCTCGCGCAGCGGGCGCCTCCTGCTGCCGCGGGCGGGCCGCCGGAACTCCCCGGGACGGCCCCCGGCTCCGGCCATGCGGCCCCGGTGCCACGGCCCCTCGGGGTCGTCGTAGGCCGCCGCGTAACCGGGTCCGGCGATCGGCCAGTCCGACATCAGCCGCTCCGGCAGGGCGAAGGACTCCACCAGGGCGGGGGTGTGCCGGGCCACGGCCGCGATCGCGTCCTCCACCGCGTCGGGGAGAAACGTGACCTGATCGGCGGTCAGCCGTCCGGTGGCGAGCAGGTCGCCGCTGTTGCGGGCGATCCACCGCAGCGCGAACAGCCGCCGGAGCTCCGCGAGCCGATCACGCGCGGGCCCTTCCGGCAGGGAGGCCACGGCCTGCTCGAACGCCTCGCCCGCCTGCCGGTAGCCGTACGCCTCGACGCCGAGCAGCGCGGCCGGGGAGGCGGCGTTCCAGCGCCCGAGCCGGTCGCCGGGCGCGGCGGCGCTCATCCGCTCGCGGGCACGGGCGAACCACAGGTCCTCCACGGCCGTGAGCAGCCGGTCCAGGAAGGCGGGCTCGTCGAGGTCGCCTGGCCCTTCGTCCGCCGCCTCCCGGGTGGTGGCGCTGAACAGCATCTCGGCGGCGGCTTTGGCGTGCACGGCCAGGTTGTCGCCCTCGGCGGTGATCGCGCCCTCGATGCCGGTGAACAGCTCGGTCATGCCGTTGTTCTCCAGCAGCCCCTGGGCCCCGCACCGCTCACGGCACTCGACGATGACGCCGCGTGCCTGCCAGGTGATCCAGCCCTTGGCGACGGCCACCAGACGCTCCGCCTCGTCCCGGTCGGCGTCGGGAGCCGACTCCCAGCGGTCGAGCGCCCTGCGGTGCAGCAGGCTCATCGCGAAGACGGTCGCCATCGCGTCGGCCAGCGGCCCGTGGTGGGTGCGGTGGGCGTAGACGGGGACGCGCTGCGCGGCCCGCGACCCGGTGATCAGCCGGTGGCCCGCGTAACGGACGGCGATGGCCAGGGTGACCCGGGCGGAGCCGACCGCGCAGGCGCTCATGGAGAGCTTGCCGGGGGTGACACGGCCGATGGAGGCGAGGAACCGCCTTCTGCGGTTGGCCAGTTCGCTGGTGAACCGGCCGCCCTCGCCGATCCGCCCCTGCGCACCGTCGAGCAGCGCGTCACGCGGGACGAAGTACTGGTCGAAGGAGGTCAGACAGTGGTCGACCGGCGATCCCATCCGGGCGGGCAGCCGCCGCACCCGTACGCCCGGCAGGGCGCGGACGTCGTCGGTGAGGGGGGCGAGGAAGAGGAAGACGCCGTGGTCGGCGCCGTCGGCGAGCAGCCTCGCCGCCACCACACCGGACTTGGGACCGCCGGCGGGGCTGGTGTTGGGCATGAACTTCTGCGCCCCGGCGTGCGGGGTGTGCAGGACGAAGCCGTCGCGTTCGCGGTCGTAGGTCGCGGTCGTCTCGACGGCCGCCGCGTCGTTGCCGTGGGCCACCTCCGTACAGAGGAAGGTGCCTACGCGCTGCAGGGCGAGGTAGTCCGACAGATCACGGAGTGTGCCCGGGTCATGGTCGAGGAGGCTGCCGAGGAAGAGGTTGTAGTGGATGCCCGCGACGGTGGTCAGCGCCGGGTCGACCGGGCCCAGCCACTCGTGCAGGGCGGCCAGTGCCCGGGGGTCGGCGGCCAGCCTCGCGCCGCTGTCCAGCGCGTTGTTGAGGATGCGCAGTCGGTGGTAGGAGAGGGCGAGCCGTTCGTCAGGGGTGCCGCCACCGGGGCGGCGAAACGGTTCTGTTGTGAGCAGTCGCCGCCAGAAGCCGTGCTCCCGGCGGAAGTTCGGCCCGAAGAGCACACCGGTGAGCAGGTCGTTCGTGGACGGCGGGGCCGCGTCGTTCGTGGTTACGGTCACGGTATGGGAACGATCAAGGAACGGCGAGGACACCCCTCGCCGTCCCAAACGGCCGTACGGATCAGGTGCGTTGGAAGGCGAGGGCGACGTTGTGTCCGCCGAAGCCGAAGGAGTGGCTCACGGCCGTCTCGATCCGCCGGGGACGTGCCTCCTTCAGCACGCAGTCGAGCGGGAACGCGTCGGGGAGCGCGTCCAGGTTGGCGATCGGCGGAATGACGGAACGTTCCAGCGTCAGGACCGTGGCCACCGCCTCGATCGCGCCCGCCGCCGCCAGGGTGTGTCCGACGACGCCCTTGGGCGCGGTCACCGGCGGGCGGTGCGGGAAGAGCCGGGAGATGAGGGTGGTCTCCATGGCGTCGTTCAGGGGCGTTGAGGTGCCGTGGGCGTTGATGTGGTCGACCTCTCCGGGCGCCCAGCCCGCCTGGTCCAGGGCGGCCTGCACGGCCCGTTGGGCGCCCTGGCCGTCGGGGGCCGGGGCGGTGGGGTGGTGCGCGTCCGTGCTGGACCCGGCCCCGGTGAGCAGGGCGCGCGGACGGCCGCCCCGGGCGCGGGCCGTCTCCACCCGCTCCAGGACGAGCATGGCGGCGCCCTCCCCGATGACGAAGCCGTCCCGGTCGGCGGCGAACGGCCGCGAGGCCCCCGCCGGGTCGCCGGTGCGGGTGGACAGGGCGCCCATCCGGGCGAAGGCGGTCACCACCAGCGGGGTCAGCACCGATTCGGCGCCGCCCGCCACCACCACGTCGCAGCCGCCGCCCAGCAGCAGGTCGCGGGCGACGGCGATGGCCGTGGCCCCGGAGGCGCAGGCGGTCGCGGGGGCGAGGCTAGGGCCGCCCGCCTTCAGCGCGATGGCGACCTCGCCCGCCGCCGCGTTGGGGATCATCATCGGGACGAGCAGCGGGGAGACCGCGTCGGGGCCCGAGCCCGCGAACTTCGCCGCGTTGTCCACCAGTACGGAGACACCGCCGACGCCCACGCCGAGGACCACCCCGACCCGGGTGCCGTCCCACCGCGCGGGGTCGAGTCCCGCGTCCGCGACGGCCTGCCGGGCGGCCACCACGGCCAGCTTCACGAACCTGGCCATCCGCCACACCGACCGGCCGCCCACCGCGGCGTCCAGGTCGATGCCGTCGACCGGGCAGGCGAAGTCGACCGGCAGACCGGCCAGTTCCTCGCACCGCCGAGCGGTGGAGTGCCCGGAGCACAGCCCCTCCCAGAAGCTGTGCTCGTCCGCCCCTGCGGGTGTCACCAGACCGACCCCCGTCACCGCGATCGCGGTGCCGGCTGCGGCCTCGGTGCCCTGATCAGCGGGGAGCGACATGCTGTGTTCCTTCCGTAGAATCCGTGGAAATCGTCTGCGGGGTCCCCGGCCAGCGCAGGGCCGCCGAACCCCAGGTCAGCCCGCCCCCGAACGCGGTGATCAGCACCCGGTCGCCGCCCCGCAGCAGCCCCTGGTCCGCCGCGTCGGCCAGGGCGAGGGGGATGGAGGCGGCGCCGGTGTTGCCGACCCGCTCCAGGTGGGTGACGCAGCGCTGCGGCGCGATGCCGACCCGGTCGGCGACGGCGCTCAGGATGCGGGCGTTGGCCTGGTGCGGCACGAACCGGTCCACCTGGGCCGGGTCCCAGCCGACCCGGTCCAGGAGCGTGCGGCACGACCCGGTCATCCGCTCGACGGCGTGCTGGTAGACGGTGCCGCCCTGCATCCGGAAGTACGCGTCGTCCGGCTCCGACGGCTTCCGGCCGGACCGGGCACGGGCACCGCCGCCGGGGACGGTGATCAGGTCGTAGCCGGTGCCGTCGCTGCCGAGGTCGAACGCGAGCAGCTCGCCGGGATCGCCGGACTGCCCGGCGGCCACCAGGGCCGCGCCCGCCCCGTCGCCGAAGACGACGCCCGCCGAGCGGTCGGCCGGATCGAGCCAGGTCGAGTAGACGTCGGCACCGACCAGCAGGACCCGCTCGAAGAGGCCCGAGGCGATCAGCCCGTGGCAGACGGCGAGTCCGTAGACGAAGCCGCTGCACACGGCGGCGATGTCCAGCGCCGGTACGGTGCCGAGCCCGAGCCGGGCCGCGAGCGCGGGGGCGGTGCCGGGGCAGAGGTGGTCGGGGGTGGCGGTGGCGAGGAGCACGGCGTCCACGGGTCCGGCCGCCGGGCAGCCCGCGATCAGCCGGGAGGCCGCCTCGTAGGCGAGGTCGCCGGTGGCCACCCCGGGCCCGGCGCGGTGCCTGCTGCCGATGCCGGTGCGGCGGCGGACCCAGGCGTCGTCCACGTCCCAGTCGAGGGGCAGCCGGTCGTTGCCGACGGGCTCCCCCGGCACCCAGCCCGCCACGCTCTCCAACAGCGCCGTGCGCGCCCCGGCCGCTAAGACGCCCGCCCGCGCCTCCGGCTCCGTACCGCTGCCGGCCGCCCGTCTCCTCGCCACCCGCTGCCCCGATGCCACCGCTGCCCCGATCCCGTTGTCGTACTGCAACCGGTTGACGAACGGCGGAACGTCTCACGAGGATGCGTTCGACTGCGCCGAACGGGTCATGACGATCAGTCAGTTACGGGACCGGATCTCCCGGAACTCGACGGCGTCGGGAGGGTTGGCTCCCGCACGGGAGACGGTCACGGCGGCGGAAGCGGTCGCATGGCCCAGGACGTCGGTGACGATGTCCCGGCCGACGGCGTGCAGCCCGGCCCGGCCCGCCGCGCCGAGGAGCCCGTGCCGGGCCAGGGCGTGCAGAGTGCCGGACATGAACGCGTCGCCCGCTCCGACGGTGTCGACGACGGTGACGGGCAGCGCTTCGGCCGGGACACGGCCGCCGTCGAACACCGCGAACGCGCCCGCGCCGCCCCGGGTGACGAGGACCAGCGCGGGCCCGGCGGCGAGCCACCGCTCGGCGATCCGCTCCGCCTCCTCGCCCGGGTAGAGCCAGGCCAGGTCCTCGTCGCTGGCCTTCACCACGTCGCTGAGTGCGACACAGCGCTCGACGCGAGCCACGGCCGGGGCGCGCTCGCCCATCAACTCGGCCCGCACATTGGGGTCGTAGCTCACGGTGGCACCCGCCCGCAGCGACTCCACGCCGGCCAGGACGGTCGCGGCTCCGGGCTCGACGACCGCCGCGATCGAGCCGGTGTGCACATGGACCGGCGGCCGCTCCAGCGCCACCGGCCCCAGGGTCCAGCCGATCGCGAAGGTGTACGTGGCGTGCCCGTCGGCGTCGAGGGTGACGGCGGCGGTGGGGGTGGGCCCGGTGGAACCGTCGGTGCGGAGCCCGACCCCGGCGGCCGCCAGATGGTCCCGGATGAGCCGCCCGTGAGCGTCGGGGCCCAGCTGGGTGAGCAGGGTGGCGTCATGGCCGAGCCGGGCCAGTCCGTACGCGACGTTCGCCGGGCTGCCGCCCGGGTGGACCACGTCGGCCTCGCCCGGCAGCCGGACGATGTCGGCGACGCACTCGCCGATGACCAGCAGTTCACCGGGGTCGGGCATGGGGCCGGGCCTCCTGAGGTGCCGTGATGGTGGTGTCCTGGTCGAGCCTGACATTCTCCGGGGGCTCCGGGGCGGCTCGACGGACCCACAGGAGGGCGCCCGCGAGCAGGACGGCGGCGCCCAGCAGCCAGGGCAGCGGGCCGAGCGGCAGCACTCCGGCGACGAGTCCGGCGGCAGCGCCGCACAGCTGGAGGGCGAGCGACTGCACGGAGAGGGCGGTGGCCCGGCCCGAGGAGTCGACGCGGCGGTGGAGCAGGTCGTTCTCGTTGGGACCGGCGATGCCGAGCCCCAGGTAGACGAGCCCGTATCCGGCGGCGGCCGTCGCCGTGGCGAGCGCGTCCGTGGAGGAGGCGGTGGAGGCCGTGATCCCGAGCAGGGCCAGGCCCGCCGCGCCCGCCCCGAGGCCCAGGAGCGCCGCGCGTTCGCTGTTTCCGGTCCATCTGGCCGCCGCCGGGGCCAGCTGGCTGCCCAGGGCGGAGCAGACGAACCCGGCACAGGCGAGTCCGGCGAAGAGTACCGCCCCGGATTCGGGGGCCCCGGTGAGCGCGGCGGCGCGGCCGGGGGTGAGGAGTTCGAGCGTGGCGAGCGCGGCCCCGGCGGCGCTCGCGGCCAGCAGTACGCGGCGGACCAGGGCGTCCCGGGCGCCGAGCCGCAGACCCTCGGCGACGGCGGCGGGCACGCCGCTCAGGACCGTGCGCAAAGTGGCCTTGGGCCGGGGCGGTTCGGACAGGGCCCGCAGGACATGGAGGACGAAGACGACTTCGACGACCGCGCCGAGGAGTGCGGGCACCGAGAGCGGCAGGACGAGCCCGGAGGTCGCGTCGGTGAGCCAGGCTCCCGGGTCGGGGCCGAGGCCGAGCAGCCAGGGCAGCGCGCCGCCGAGGAGTGTGCCGAGGGCGAGCGCGACGGAGACCGCCGAGCTGCCCCGGGCCAGACCGGTGCGCACATCGGCGCCGGGTCCGGCGGCGGCGTGCACGGTGTCGACGTACCAGGCCTCGGCGGGACCACTGGACAGGGCGCGTGCCGAGCCCATCAGCGCCATGCCGAGGATGAACACCCAGGCGGCGGTGGTGAGTCCGAGCAGGGTCAGGGCGGTCAGGTTGAGGAGTCCGGCGGTGGCGAGGACGGCACGCCGCCCGATGACGTCGGAGAAGCCTCCGGTGGGCAGCTCCAGCGCGGCGGCGGTGAGGGAGTGCGCGGCGAAGAATCCCGCGACGGCGGCGAGGCCCATACCGCGTTCGGTGAACAGGAGCACGGCGGGGGCCAGGCTCATCCCGATGGGCAGCCAGAAGAGGAAGGAGACGGCGACGAACCGGCGACGCGCGGTCGCCTCGTCCAGGCCCGGCCCTGTGGGGACGGGGGCGGACACGTCCGCCGCGCCGGTCACGCCGCTCATATGGCGTCCCCGGCATCGGAAGCATCGGACCCCGCGTCGGGTCCAGGGGCGGCCGCCGCACGGTCCGGCCCGGCCACCGGGTCCGGGGCCAGCGGGAGTCCGGCGGCGAACAGGACGACCTGCTCGGCGCGGGGATCGCCAGAGTCGCGGGCGGTCAACTCGTCCGTCTTCGCCTGGAGAACCTCCCACAACTCGGCGAGCGACTCGGGGGTCAGCCGGGGCATCGAGTCGCTGACGCCCGACGGCTCCTGCCACTCCGGGCCCAGCCTGCCGCTCTCCAGATCCGCCTCGTGGCGGTCCAGCGACTGCTGGAGGTGCTCGACCTGGCGGCGGCGCAGGACGCTGAGGATCACGCTGCCGCCGGGGCTGCGGTGCATCGCCTCGTTGCTCCACGAGGTCATGTCGTGTACGGACTTCCAGCGCCGTTCCCGGCCGTCCCGGTGGTCGGCCTCGGTGACGAACGCGTACTTCGCGAGTACCCGAAGGTGGTAGCTGGTGGAGGCCGAGGACTCCCCCGTCCTGACCGCCAGCTCGCTCGCAGTGGCCGGTCCGTGCTGCCGCAGCAGGCCGAGGAGCGTGAGACGCAAGGGGTGGGTGAGGGCCTTGAGAGCGGCCCCGTCCTGCGCCGGATCGAGCACGCGGCGGTCGTCTTCGCTGTCCATGGCGTCAGCCTAGGACGACGAGGACACTTTCCCAAAGTATTTTTGCAGAATATTTTTGGGAAATCCTGGAGCGGTCCGCTCAGGACCCCGGCCCGGCCCCCCGCCTCGCCCGGAGCACCGCCACCACCTCACGGCACCAGTCGCGGTTGGCGCGCTCGAAGTCCAGCCCCCGACGGCAGGTGAGGTAGGGGCCGACCCGCGCCCCGCGCAGCAGGAACTCCGCCTCGTCGCGGTCGCCGCGCATGACGCGCAGCAGCTGTTCGAACGACGCGGCCTTGGCATCGGCGAAGGCGGCCCGCTCCAGCAGCCGCCCGATCAGCACCTCGGAGTCGAGGTGGTCGGCCGCCTGCACCTTGACCAGCAGGTCGTCGCGGAGGAACGAGGGCTTGGCGGCGGCCGCAGCGAACCGCTCCAGCTCGGCCAGCCCCTCGCCGGTGACGCGGAACAGCCGCTTGTTGGGGCGCGCCTCCTGGACGACCTCCCGCCCGGCGACCAGGCCCTCCTTCTCCAGCTTGGCCAGCTCCGCGTACACCTGCTGCGGCAGCGCGTGCCAGAAGTTCGCGACGCCCACCGCGAATGCCTTGGTCACCTGATAGCCGCTCAGCTCCTCGTCGAGCAGCGCCGCCAGCACGGCATGACGCAACGCCATCGGACCGCCTCCCTCTCTCCCGCACCCCGGCGCACCCCTGTCCGGAACACCGGGCCTCATGATAGTCATGAAACTGACTAGTCACTTTCATGACTATGCAGAGCGTCCCAGCGAGGACGCACCTCATCGAGGAGGACCCATGACCACCGCAGTGGACCGCTTCCGCGCCGCCGTCGACAGCCGCGACCTCAGCGCCCTGGACGATCTGTTCACCGAGGACGCCCGGCTCTACAGTCCGGTGAAATTCAGCCCGTTCGAGGGCAGGCCGATGGTGCTCGGCCTCTTCGGGGTCCTGCTGCGCACCTTCGAGGACTTCCGTTACGTCGGCGAGCTCGCGGGCACCTCGCAGACGAGCGCCGACGGGACCGAGGCCCCGTCGGCGGTCCTGCTCTTCCGGGCGACCGTCGGCGGCCGGGAGATCCACGGCATCGACCTGCTGCACCTGGACGAGGACGGGCGGATCAAGGAGTTCACCGTGATGGTCCGCCCGCAGTCCGCAGTCCACGCGCTGGGCGAGGCCGTGCTCGCTGGCCTGGTCGCCGACGGACTCGTCCCCGCCCCGTAGAACCCCGCCCCGTAGAACCCCGCCCCGTAGAACCCGGCCCCGTAAGACCCGGCCTCGTAGAACCGCCCCGTGACACCGCTGCGCGTCAACGCGCCCGCGCGGCCTCCAGGGCGTCCGCGACCAGGCCCAGGAACCGGGCGTGGTCGCGGGGGCCGTAAAGGGGCTCCGGATTCCACGGGACGACGGGCGTCGGGCGGGCGTCGCTCCCCCGCAGAGCGTCCAGCGAACCGGCGTGGGCGCGGATGTCGGTCAGGATCACCTCGGGGCGCAGGGCGAAGGTGTCCGACCGGTCAAGCGTGGACCAGTTCGCGCCGGAGCCTTCGGCCGGTTCCACGACCTGGACGCCCAGTTCGGTGAGGACGCGCAGTTCCGGCCACATCCGGGGGCGCGCGACATGCGCCTGGTCCGGCCCGGCCGGAGAGAGGGCGAGCACCCGGGGCGCGTCGGCGGAGGTGGCGACAGCGCGCAGCCGGGCCCGGGCGGCGTCCAGGTCACGGTCCGCGTCCGCCCGGCCCGCCGCGCCGAGGGAGCGCGCCAGTTCGGCGAACCGGTCGCCGATCTCGGCGAACGTACGGGCCTGACTGACGTCGATGACGACCACCGGGACCCGCTCCTCCAGGGGCTTGGCGGCCTCCGGGGCGAGCCCGTAGACATGACCGTTGCCGTAGCTGACGGCCACCACGAGGTCGGGTCCGGCACTCAGCAGCCGCTCCACGTCCAGACCGCTGCCCGCACCCACGTAGTCGACCTCGTCCAGCGGCAGCGTCCCGGCCTTGGCCCGGTCGGGGGCCGGGCCGTCGTGGTCGGAACCGAAGATTCCGACCGGCCGGACGCCGAGGTCCCACAGGGTGGCCCCGGCCTGGACATAGGCGAGCACCCGCTCCGGCGGCCGGGGCGCCGCCGACTGCTGACCCCGGTCGTCGGAGAACCGCCATTCGCTCTGTTCCGTCACGTCACACACGCCCCTCCGCCGCCGACTGCCGTCCCGCTCGTCCGAGTTCGTACAGGTGTACCTGCCCACCTCCCCGCCGCCACACCCCTCCGGCCAGGGAACAAACGCACTCACCCGGTATCCGGAGCGGCGAGCCGGGCGGCGTCACGGAATGTTAGAAAGTAGGCACCCTCGGTCAACCGGGCAGTGCCCTGAGCCGGCCCCTTCCGGACGGAGTCGACTCTCCCCATGCGCCCGACCCTCCTCAAGGCGGCTCTGGCCGCTGGCCTCGCATCGCTCTGCGCGGCCTCCGCGTGCGCCCCGGCACCGGCTCCGCCGCGCCCGGCGACAGGGGCGTCCGGGGCTGCGCGGTGTCCCGTGGTCGACGTGCTCGCCGTCTACACCCCGAAGGCGGCGGAGCGGGTCGGGGGCGAACACCGGGTGCCCGCCTCCGCCCAGCGCATCGCGACCAGGATGAACCTCTCCCTGGCGGCGGGCGGACTCTGCGGCATCATCCGGATCGTCCACCCCTACACGGCGTCCGGCTACGGGGGTTCGGAGGAGTTCCGTGCCGCGTACGCCGTCCTCAAGGACCACGCGTCGGCGGGGCTCGGGCGCCAGGTCCACGAGCGGCGCGCACGGTACGGCGCGGACCTGGTCACGCTCGTCGTGGACCGGCCGGAGCGGGGCGGCGGAACAGCGGACTACACGCCCGCGCTCGACGCTTCGACCCACGAGTATGCCTACGCGGTCGTCGACGTCGACGGCATCGAACTGGATTCGGCGAGCCACGAGATCGGCCATAATCTGGGCCTGGCCCACGACCGTACGACGCTGGCGGGCAACGCGGGCGGCTCGATGAACGTGAGCAGGACCCGCCCGTACAACACCGGCTGGATCACCGAGGACGGGAACCACTACACGATCATGGCGTACCGCTCGGCGTGCGGCGATCACTGCCGGCGGATCAGCCGGTTCTCCAGTGCGACGGGCACCTGGAACGGGCGCCGGCTCGGCGACGCGGACAACGACGGTGTACGGGTGCTGCGCGAGACGATGCCGATCGTGGCCGGATACCGCGAGCGTGACTGACCGGCCCGACGCCCCCTAAGTGCTTGTCGTGCCGGAAGAGTCCCGCCCGGGCCGGTCCAGTTCGACGTTGAACTGCGCCCCGGCCAGCAGGGCGAGGTTGGCGAACCACACCCAGATCAGGAAGACGACGAGTCCGGCGAGCGAGCCGTAGAGCCTGCTGAAACCGCCGATCCGGGTCGCGTACAGCGCGAAGCCCGCCGAGGCGGCGAGCCACAGGAACGCGGCCAGCACCCCGCCGGGCAGGCCTCGCCGGAAGCCGCGCGCCGGGCGCGGTCCGGTACGGAAGAGCACCAGGATCAGGCAGGCGACGAGGCACAGGAGCACCGGCCATTTGAGGACCGCCCAGACGGTTTCGCTCTCGTGGGGCAGGCCGGAGCGGCGGCCGAGCCAGCGGGCCAGGGGGCCGGTCATGACCAGGGCGAACGCGCTGGTCATGAGCAGGACGAGCAGCCCGATCGCGGAGGCGACGATGATGTGCGCCTTGCGCAGCGCCGGGCGGGTGTCCTGGACGCCGTGCATGGCGTGCATCGCCCGCCGGAACACCGCGAGGTAGCTGCACGCCGACCAGACGGCGCTCACGCTGCCGGTCGCCACGAGCACCCAGACGGCGGTGCGCTCCTGGGTGGCCTCCTCCAGCGGGCGGCGCAGCGCCTCTCCGGACTCGGCGGGGGCGAAGGCCGTGATGTCGGCGATCAGGACCGCGGTGGCGTCGGGATTGGCCAGGCCGATCACGGACACGGTGACCAGGAGCGCGGGGAGCAGCGCGAGGATGGCGTAGTACGTCAGGGCGGCGGCCCAGTCGGAGACGTCGTCGTTCCACAGCGAGACCGGGGTGCGGCGCAGGGCGGTCAGCCAGCGGCGCGGCGGGCCGGTACGACCGGCGGCGGGGGCGGTGTTTTCCGCGGGTGCGGCGGTCTGGGTGGGCAAGCTGGTCCTCCGGGGAGGTGGGCGGGCGCGGCGGGCGGTACGGCGGGTCCGTTCCCTTTCCCGGACGCGCCGACGCTCTCGATCCTCTCCTGCCGCGTCGGCCCGGATGCACACCCCTCTCCGGGCCCCGGGCGGGTGCGTCAGCCCTGGACTGGCCGCGGCTCAGTCGTTGACGGCCGTGAGGAGGACCACCGCGTCCTGGAGCGCCAGCAGCCCGTGCCGTTCCTGCGGGATCGGGTGCAGGGTCCCGGCCGGCAGCTCGGCGTCCCCGGAGGCGGCCGTGAGGCGGACCGTGCCGTGCAGGACGAGGAGGGAGGCGGCGGGCGGGGCGTTGTGCTCGTCGAGCGCGGTCCCCTCGGTGAGGGCGATCACCGTCTGCCGCAAGGGGGGCTCCTGGAGCAGGAGGTGGGCGCTGCGGCCGTGCGCGGAGGCGCGGGCCGCGGCCAGGTGTTCCTCGGCGAGTGCGTTGAGGTCGTCCATGTGCCCACTGTGCCGCAGCCGTGGCAGGCCCGCGATCCGCCGGGCTCAGCCGGGTGCCTTCGCGGTGGAACACCGCCGGGCGGGCGGACGAGCGGGGCCGGTGAGCGGGGGTACGTGGCGCGGTCGCCGCTCACCGGCCCCGACGGCAGGCCGTCAGAGGCCGCCGGTGTACAGCAGCCGGTCCGGCGAGCCCTGGCCGAGTCCCGAGAGCACGTCCGGGGTGGCCGTGTCCGTCAGCCAGCGCCTCACGGCGGCGGGCGAGGCCGACGGGTTCTCCTCCTTGTAGAGCGCGGCGACCCCGGCGACGTGCGGGCTGGCCATGGAGGTGCCGTTCAGCGAGACGGTGCCGCCGCCGAGGCGGGCGGAGACGATGTCGGAGCCGGGGGCGTACAGCTCAAGGCAGGAGCCCCAGTTGCTGAAGGCGGTCTCCCGGTCCTGCCGGTCGCTCGCCCCGACCGTGACCACACCGTGAGCGCCGGCCGGAGAGACGCCGCAGGCGTCGCGGTCGTCGTTCCCGGCGGCCACGACGGGCAGCACGCCCGCGTGGGCGACGGCCTCGACCGCCGCGTCGACCGCGCGGGAGCGGGCCCCGCCGAGCGAGGCGTTCAGCACGGCCGGTGTGTCACTGCCCGCCGCGTCCCTGGCGACCCAGTCGAAGCCTGCGAGGATGCCCGCCCAGGTGCCCCGGCCCCGGCAGTCCAGGACCCGGACGTTGACCAGTGAGGCGTCCTCGGCCACTCCGGAGGTGGCGCCGCCCGCGGTGCCCGCGACGTGGGTGCCGTGCCCGTTGCAGTCCATGCCGTCGCGGCCGTCCCGGACGGAGTCGTAGCCGTTCACGACCCGGCCGCCGAACTCGCTGTGCGCGGCGTCGATCCCGGTGTCGACGACGTACAACGTGACTCCCCGGCCGGTGGCCGTGGTGGTGAAGGTGCCGTCCAGCGGAAGGGTCCGCTGATCGATGCGGTCGGTGCCCCAGCCGGCCGCGGGGGCCCGGAAGAGGTCTCCCGCCCTGGGCGCGTCCACGCCTACTTCGGCGTTCTCCTCGACGGCGAGCACCCCCGGTACGGTCCGCACCGCTTCGAGTTCGGTGGCGGTGAGCGTGGCGGCGAAGCCGTGCATGACATTTCCGTACGTGAACAACGGGCGGAGCCCGAACTCCTTCAGGACGGCGTCCGGCGAGAGTTCGGGCTCCAGGGTGACGATGTACTGCCCGGGCACGGCCCGGGTGGACCGCTCCACCGGGACCCCTTGCGGTCCGGTGTCGGCGGAAGCCGGGGCGGGGGCGGCGATCAGCGGGGCGATCAGCAGCAGGGCGGCCGTGGCCCAACGGGCGGGCAGGCGCATGCATTCTCCTCGGGGTGGGGAATCCGTTCACGGATCGGGTGCATCCGCGAAGTGCGAACACCCGTTCCTTCGTCCCGGCCCGTCGGGCGCCTTAGCGGGTTCAGCCGGACAGCGCAACGCTCGGGATCAGCCCCAGCCGGTCCAGATCGCGTTCGACGTCCGCCCGCGGGTCGTGGCGCGCCCAGCTGCCCACGGCCACCTCGGCGGTGATGCCGGGGCCGAACCCGGCGATCAGCCCCTGCGCGGACTCGGCCGCGCCCCCGTCGTCGAAGAGCCGCGCCAGGGCGTCGAAGACGACGGAGCTGGCGATGTTGCCGCGCTCGGTGAGGGTGGCCCTGCTGTACCGGAACATCTCCGGCGGCAGCTTCAGGAAGTGGCACAGGTCGTCCAGAATGCGCGGCCCGCCCGCGTGGACGATGAAGAAGTCCATGTCCGGTACGGACCAGCCGTGCAGATCGACCAGGTCCTGGAGCACCGGGGCCAGCATCTCCATGGTGCCGGGGACCCGTTTGTCGAGCAGGAAGTGGAACCCGGTGTCGCGGACCGCGTAGGAGATCCAGTCCTCGGTGTCGGGCACCAGGTGCGAGCCGTTGCGCTCCAGGCACATGCCGGTGCCGCCCTGCCCCCGCACGACGGCGGCGGAGACGGCGTCCCCGAACAGGCCGTTGGAGAGCAGCGATCCGACGCCGATGTCGGTGGGCTGGTAGCAGAGTGAGCAGAACTCGCAGGAGACGATGAGGACGTTGGCCTCGGGATAGGCCCGGCAGAAGTCGTGCGCGCGGTTGATCGCCGCGCCACCGGCCGCGCAGCCGAGCTGCGCGATGGGCAGCTGTCTGGTCTCAGGCCTGAACCCCATGGTGTTGATGAGCCAGGCGGTCAGCGAGGGCATCATGAAGCCGGTGCAGGAGACGTAGACGATCAGGTCGATGTCGGCCGGTTCGGTCTCGGCGTGGGCGAGGGCCTGCCGGACGACTTCGGGGACCCGGGCCTTGGCCTCGGCCTCGTACACCTGGTTGCGCACCTCGAAGCCGGGGTGTCTGAGGGTCTCCTCGACGGGCTGCACGAGGTGCCGGGTCCGGACGCCGGTGTTCTGGATGAGCCGCAGGACGAGGTCGCGCTGCGGGTGCCCGTGATGGGTCTCCCGCGCCAGCTCCAGGGTCTGCTGCATCGTGATGACGTGCTCGGGCACAGCGATGGCCGGTCGGCACAGGGTCGCCATGGGTTCTCCTCGTTCTCTGAAGCGGAGGCTCTCGTCACCGTGCGCTCGCGTCACCATGTGACGGGCAGGGCGAGGGGGTAGCGCCAGATGGACGTCGTGTTCCACCCGATGGTCTCGGGCGACGCGTCGAGGCGCAGGCCCGGGAAGCGGGCCAGCAGGGTGGCGAAGGCGACCTCCAGCTCCATGACGGCGAGCGGCGCGCCGAGGCAGTGGTGGGCGCCCCAGCCGAACGTCATGTGCGGGATGGCCGGGCGGTCGGGGTCCAGCTCGTCGGGGCGGTCGAACTTGGCCGCGTCCCGGTTGGCCGTCAGATAGGACACGTGCACCACGTCGCCCGCCTTGATGGTGACCCCGCCGAGCTCCACGTCCTCGGTGGCGATGCGCGGGATGCCGACGCCCTTGCGGAAGGGGATGTACCGCAGCAGCTCCTCCAGGGTGCGGGGCAGCCGCTCCGGTTCGGCCCGGAGGGGGTTCAGCAGTTCGGGGCGGGTCAGCAGGGTGTAGGCGATGTTGCCGAGCTGGTAGGTGGTGGTGTCCTGACCGGTGATGAGCAGGACCATCGCCATGACGGTCAGTTCGTCGTCGTCGAGCAGTTCGGCGCCGTCCCGGGCGGTGGCCAGGGTGCTGATGAGGTCCTGGCCCGGGGAGCGGCGCCGGTCGGCGGTCAGTTCGCCGAAGTAGCCGCGCAGTTCGGCCTTGGCGCGGATGGCGTCCTCCTTGTCCGCGGCCCCGACGGTCATCATCGTCATGGCGTGGGCGCGGAGCCAGGGGCGGTCGGCCTCGGGGATGTCGAGCGCCTCGCAGATGGTGATCAGCGGCAGCGGTGCGGCGACACGGGCCATGAAGTCGGCCGGGGAGCCCGCGTCCGCCATCTCGTCGAGCAGCCGGTCCACGACGCGCTGGGTGCCGGGGCGCATCTGCTCGACGCGGCGCGGGGTGAAGCTCTTGGCTACCAGGCTGCGCAGCCTGCTGCTGGCGGGCGGGTCCATGAGGTTGATGGACTCGGCCTGGACGATCGGCTCCGGGGTCATCCGGGGGAAGTCGCGGCCGAGGACGGCGCCGCGGCTGAAGCGCCGGTCGGTGGTGACCGTCCGGACGTCCTCGTAGCGGGTGACGAGCCAGGCCTCGCCCTCTCCGTAGGCCATACGGATGCGGGACACCGGCTCCTCGGTCAGCAATTGCCTGAGCTGGGGGTCGAACTCCAATTGCCGCGCGTAGTCGAACGGGCAGCTCCGTACGGATTCCGTGTCCTGCACCGAGGTGTTCTCCACCGAGGTTCTCCCAATGACCGCTTCGAGAATGGGGCGTGCCGGATCCGGGCCCGGGACCAGACCTCCCCTGTGTCCCCCATCGGGTCTCGAAACATGTCAGTCATCCTCCGCAGTGAACCCGATCAGCGGGGGCGCGCGCTCCGGCGCTCAGGCGGTGGTCACCTGGGCCTTCACACGGTGGCGGCCGATCCACGGCGGGGGTGATCGTCCAGATCCGGTCGCCGGCCACCGCGGTGGCCCCCTCCGCCCCGGGCGCACGCCCGGGGCACACTCCTGTGCCCCGCCCCCGAGCCTGCCTCGCCCGGAGGTTTGCGCGGTGATCATTCCATCGTTCAGGTGAAGCGGCCCGGGCTTCCTCGTGCCCGGCCCCTGTCGGGGCCGACAGTGGGCGGGCGGACCGGGCACCTGGCTCCGGTCGCAGCGCACAGTCGCGGAGAAAGGTGACGGATCCATGAGCACTGAGGCCACCAGGCGCGTCGCACTCGTCTTCTCCCTGCTCGACGCCAACGCCAACGGTGTGCTGGAAGCGGACGACTTCGACCTCATGGCCGACCGCGTCGTGCGGGAGGCACACGGCTCGGACCCGGCGGCGAAGGACGCGATGCGCGCGGCGTTCCGCCGGTACTGGACGACCTTGCGCACGGAGCTCGACGCCGACGGCGACGGGGAGATCAGCTTCGAGGAGTACACCGCCTGCGTACTGTCGCCGGAGCGGTTCGACGCGACCATCGGCGTGTTCGCGGAGGCGCTCGCCGCGCTCGGGGACCCGGACGGCGACGGCCTGATCGAGCGGCCGCTCTTCGTCGCGCTGATGACCGCCATCGGTTTCGAGCCCGCGAACACCGACGCGCTCTTCGACGCCTTCGAGCCCTCCGACGGGGACCGCATCCGGGTCGAGACCTGGGTCGAGGGAATCAAGGACTACTACGCCCCCGACAAGACCGGCATCCCCGGAGACCACCTGGTCGTCGGCACCCCCGTCTGACCCGCCGCCCCCGCAACGACGACGAAGGAGCATGGTTGAAACCGGTCATCGGGCTCGCGGTCGGCCGCGGAACGGGTACGGAAGTGGCCGCCGTCTTCGAACGGGTGCTGGGCGCACTGGCCCGGCTCCACGGAACGGAGATCGGCGTGCTGCGCTCGCCCCGCACCTACCACTCGTACATATCGCTCAGGGCGGAGGGGGGCGTGGAGGCGGTTCGCCGGCTCACGGAGGAGGACGCCGGGCACTACGAGCACTTCTGCCGCACGCAGGCCGCACTCGGCACCCGGGCGGTCTTCCGCACGGCGATCAACGCGCAGTCCCTCTACCTCGTGAGGCAACGGCTCCAGGCCGTGAAGGTGGACGCCCTGCCCCTCGGGAGCGGGTCGTCGTCGCTGCTGCTGGTCCGCGATCAGGCACAGGGCTTCTACACCGGTGAGAACCACCATCTGGACGGTGTGGTCCGCCGGACCATGGAATTCAGCCGGGATCTCACCGAGAAGGTGCTCTCCTACGCGGTGGAGCGGGCCTGGCGGCAGTGGCCCGACGCGGGTCCGGCGCGGGTCGTCATGGCGTACAAGTTCCATCTGCTGGACGGTGTGCTGGATTCCTGGGTCACGGACATCGCCGCCCGGTACGACGTACCGGTGGGGCTGTTCCAGCCGGACACGGTCAACCGCAACCTGATCGCCCACGGGTTCGGTGACCGCACGGTCGTCGTCGCGGGCAACGAGTGGGCCGACATCATGCACGTCGTCCTGCTGGACCGGTTCGGCTCCGACCGGCAGGAGAACCGCTGCACGGAGAACGTCCATCTCCATCCCGACGTACACGGGCTGACCGAGTACCAGACGGTCCACGGCTCCGCCGACGACCTGGAAGGGCTGGACCGGGTCAATCCGGTGGCGACCGTACGGGCAGCCGCGGCGATCGCACAGCGGTACGGCGGCTGCGAGGGCGCGGTGGGCGAGGCCGAACGAGCGCTCGCCCTGCTCGCGGAGGGGGGCGTCGGTACGCCGGACGTCGGCGGGCGGCACTCCACCACCGCGGTGGTCGACACCCTGCTGGAGGCGCTGAATTCCCAACAGCCAGTACGAGCAACCCCGTTGGCCGTGACCGTACGGGCCGACGCCTCATGAGCGCGCCGGGCGGGACCGCGCTGATCGTCGTCGATCTCCAGAACGACTTCTGCGCGGGCCCGCTCGCCGCGTCCCGCTACCCGGGCGATCCGGCCCGGCTGGAGCGGGTCACGGCGAACGCCGCCCGGGCGATCGCGGCTGCCCGGGCCTCGGGCGCGGAGGTCGTCCACGTCCGCTTCCTCGGGGACGCCCGCTTCCAGGGCCCGGGCTGGCGGCGGCGGGACGCGGTGCTCGGGAAGCGGCCGAAGTGCCTGGAGGGCTCCTGGGGCGCGGAGTTCGCCGACGGGGCGGAACCGGGGCCGGGCGAGGCGGTGTTCACCAAACGGGCCTGCTTCGACGCGTTCCTGAGCGACGGTTTCGAGCACCACCTCCTCGACCGGGGTGCGGACCATCTCGTGTTCGTCGGGCTGTTCGCGGACGTCTGCGTGGACTCGACGGCCCGCACGGCGTTTCAGAAGGGCTTCCAGGTGACGGTGTTGCGCGACTGCACCACCGCGCTGCACCTCGCCGACGAACAGATCCTGAGCTTCATGGCCCGCCTGTACGGGGCCCGGATCACCACCGGTGACCAGGTCGGGGTGTGGTCGCGCCACCCCGGAGAGGAGGACCTGTGCCCGATACCGCCCGGCAGGACAGCGGCGTCACCGGAGGCGTCGGGCTGACCGCGCTGATGGTGGCCGCCGCCCGGGCCGTGGAGTCCCACCGCCCCGACGCGCTGGCCCGGGACGTCTACGCCGAGCACTTCGTACGGGCGGCCCGGCCGTCCGCGCGGTGGCCGGTGCGTCCGGACCAGGTGCCGGACGGGGACGCCGATCCGCTGTGGGGGCGGCTGGGACGCTACTTCGGGCTGCGGACCCGGGTCCTCGACGACTTCCTGCTCCGGCAGACGTACGGCGGCGTCCGGCAGGTCGTGCTGCTCGGGGCCGGTCTGGACACCCGGGCGCTGCGCCTGGACTGGCCGCCCGGCCGCACGGTCTTCGAGATCGACCAGGAGGAGGTCCTCGCGTTCAAAAGGGCGGTCATCGACGGACTGCCGAGAGAGCGGCGTGCCACCCGTGCCACCCGCGTCACGATCGCCGCCGATCTGCGCCTCGACTGGGCCGGGGCCCTCACCGGGGCGGGATTCGACCCGGCCTCGCCCGCGGCCTGGCTGGCGGAGGGGCTGCTGCTCTACCTTCCCGGGGCCGCCGAGCGGCGGCTCGTCGCCACGGTGGACGCGCTCGGCGCGGCGGGCAGCGCGCTCGCGTACGAGGCGAAGCTCGGCATCGAGTCCGCGGCCGTCCGCGACAGCCCGGTCTACGCGGCGGCGAAGGAGCGCATCGGCGTCGATCTGCTCGCCCTGTTCGACGGGGAGCCCCGGCCGGACTCCGCAGCGGACCTGGCCGGGCGGGGCTGGTCCACGACGGTCCACACCCCCTTCCACTTCACCCGTCGCCATGGGCGCGGCCCCCGCCCGGAGCGCCGTGACGCGCTGGCCGCCAACCGGTGGGTGTTCGCGCACAGGCCCCGGGGCTGAGACGGCCCCGGGTCAGCCGGTGAGCAGGCCGGGGCTGACCGCCAGGGCGGCGAGGCGGCCCCGCGGGTCCGGGACGAGCCGGCGTTCGGTCAGATCCAGAACGCCGGCCACTCCGGTGATCTCGGCCGCCACCGTGCCGTCCTCCTTGATGATCTGCTGCTCCAGGGTGAACGTCTTGCCCGTGCCGTAGTCGAACCGGCAGGTGACCCGCACCCGCTCACCGCCCCGCAGCTCGCGGCGGTACTTGACGGTGACCTCCAGCTGCACCGGCCCGATCCCGTCGGCCAGCAGCTTCTCCTGGGGCAGTCCGGCGGCCCGCAGCAGCTCCCAGCGGGCGTGTTCGGCGTACTGGAGGTAGACGGCCTGGTTGAGGTGGCCCTGGGTGTCGAGTTCGTAGCCGCGCACGGTCACGTCAACGGAGAAGGTCATGACCGTGCGAACGCCCGAGCGCGGCGGGGCATTCCGGGAGGTCGGCGCGGCGGGCCCGTATCCGACCATGTTCGCCGCCATGACGGCGTACGACACCATCAGCCGCGGCCTCCACGTTCCCGCACGGGTGACCACCAGCGGGTCCGCCTCGGTGCGCCGCACCCTGGCCCACCGCATCCGGCGGGACCGGCTCGGGAACGAGAACTGAGCCGCAACCGGGGCCTCCCCTCTTTCCCCCTCGGCCGGTTTCCGTGAAATGCCGTTTCCGGGGTATCCGACACCTCAGCCAGAAAGCTCACGCAACGGGGTGGCAGCGATGAACGACCGCATGCTGATGACACTTTCGCCGGACGGGGGGACCCGTACCGACTACGTCTGCCGGCCGGAGAAGGCCGCCGACGCGCGGGACGCGGTCAACAGCTTCGCCGCACGGCTGCACCCCGCACCCGCCGCGCATGTGGTCCAGGACCTGCTGCTCCTCGTGTCGGAGCTGGTCACCAATGCCATCCGGCACGCGGGAGCCGTCACGACCCTTCGGCTGACCGCCGACCGCAGGGGCGTCCGCGTCCGGGTCACCGACCCGAGCCCGGCGCATCCGCAGGACCGGGCGCCCGACCTGACCGGCCGGACCGGCGGGTTCGGCTGGCCGATGATCCAGCGGCTGGCCCAGGAGGTCCGGGTCCGCGAGGCGGCGGGCGGCGGGAAGGTCATCCTCGCCACCGTGCCGCACTGACTCGCCACCGTGCCGCACCGGGGAGACGCGATCGCGCCCCGCCGAGCAGACGCGAGGGCGCCCCGCAGCGGAGATGCGACCGGCCGTGCTGGGCAGATCCGGCGGCCGAGCCGTCGGCGGCGGGCGCCAATCGTTACGTATCGGTAGAATTTCGGGCATGGGAGAGCGGCCTGCGACCCCGACTGCGCCCGAACTCGTACTGGAGACGGATCTCGGCTCCACGGTGATGAGTCCGAGCCGGGACTACCATGTCGGGCGCGACCCCGAGAGCGACATCGTCATCGACGACGTCCGGGTCTCCTGGCACCACGCGATCCTGCGCCCCGACGCCGGCCACTGGACGCTGGAGGACGAGGACAGCACCAACGGCACGTACACCGACGGCCACCGCGTTCACGCGTCGGACGTCGGCGCGGGCAGCGTCATCCGCTTCGGCAGTCCGAGCGACGGCCCCCGTGCCGTGCTGGTCGGGCTGGAGCCGCCCGCCCCAGCGGTCGCCCCGGACCGGCCGTCGGCCGTCTCGATGCCCGCGGCGACCGGCACGTTCCGGCAGCCGACCACCGTACGCCCGCTGCCCGCGAAGACCCTGCGGATCGGCCGCGACGCGGGCAACGACCTCGTCATCGACGACCTCGTGGTCTCCCGGCACCACGCCGAACTGCGGGCGCTCGCCGACGGCCGTCACGAGATCGTCGACCTCGGCAGCCACAACGGAACCTTCCTCAACGGCCAGCCGGTGGCGCGCGGACCCGTCGGCCCCGGGGACGTCGTCGGCATCGGCCACTCCGCGTTCTGCCTGGTCGGGGACGTCCTCCAGGAGTTCGTGGACACCGGCGAGGTGTCACTCGACGTACAGGATCTGGCGGTCACGGTCGGCCGGGCGGGCAAGGGCGTCAAGACCCTGCTGGACGGCGTCTCGTTCCCCGTCGGCGAGAAGTGCCTCCTCGGCGTGGTGGGGCCCAGCGGCGCCGGGAAGTCGACCCTGCTCAACGCGCTCACCGGGCTGCGCCCCGCCAACAGCGGCACCGTGCTCTACGACGGGCGCGACCTCTACCGCGACTTCGCCGAGCTGCGCCAGCGCATCGGGCTGGTCCCGCAGGACGACATCCTGCACTCCCAGCTGACCGTGCGTAAGGCCCTCGGTTACGCCGCCGAGCTCCGCTTCCCGCAGGACACCGCGAAGGCGGAGCGGCAGGCCCGGGTCACCGAAGTGATCCAGGAACTCGGTCTCGAACAGCGCGCCGACCAGCCGATCCACTCCCTGTCCGGCGGCCAGCGCAAGCGGGTGAGCGTGGCTCTGGAGCTGCTCACCAAGCCCTCGCTGCTCTTCCTCGACGAACCGACCTCCGGACTCGACCCCGGCATGGACCGTTCCGTCATGCACATGCTGCGCGGGCTGGCCGACGACGGCCGTACGGTCATCGTGGTCACGCACAGCGTGCTCAGCCTGGAGGTGTGCGACCGGCTGCTCGTCCTGGCGCCGGGCGGCCGCATCGCCTACTACGGCCCCCCGGAGGACGCCCTCGCCTTCTTCGGCTTCGAGGAGTGGCCGGAGGCCTTCGAGGCGTTCGAGAACGACCGCGACCGGGACTGGGCGACCACCTACGCGGGCTCGCCCTTCCACCGGCAGTACATCGTGGGCGCCTCGGCCCAGCCCCATCTGCCCCCGGCCGCGCCCGGAGCGCTGGTGGCGCCTCCCCCCAAGACCCGTAACTGGGGCGCGCAGTTGCACACCCTCGTCCGCCGTTACGCCTCCGCCCTCGGCGCGGACCGGACGTTCCTGATCATCATGATCGCGCTGCCCTTCGTCATGGGCGCGATGGCCCGAGCGCTGGCGGGCAGCCGGCTCACCCAGGAGACGGCGATGAACGCCCTGCTCATCCTGTGCGTGGGCGGCGTACTGACCGGCGCGGCCAACGCCGTACGGGAGTTGGTCAAGGAACGGGTGATCTACCAGCGGGAACGTGCGGTCGGCCTGTCCAGATCCGCCTACCTGATGTCGAAGATCGTGGTGCTGGGGACCGTCACCGTCCTCCAGGCCGTCGTACTGACCCTGGTCGGTCTGGTGGGCGTCGATCTCAACGCGCCGGGCGGCGAAGGGGTCTTCCTGCCACCCCTGGTGGAGATCACGCTGGCCGTCGCCCTGTTGTCGTTCACCGCGATGATGCTCGGTCTGCTGGTGTCCGCGCTGGTGCGCAAGGAGGAGGTGACGATGCCGTTGCTCGTCCTCCTCGCGATCGTCCAGGTGGTCTTCTGCGGCGCCCTCCTCAAGTTGCACGGGGTCCCCGGGGTGGAGCAGCTGTCCTGGCTGGTGCCCTCGCGGTGGGCGCTCGGCGCGATGGCCGGGACGATCGATCTGGCGCGGATCGTGCCGGGCGAACTGACGTCCGACCCCCTCTTCGGGCACTCCGCAGGGGTCTGGCTGCTCAACATGGGCATGCTGGCCCTCCTCTCGCTCGTCTTCGGATACGTGGTCGCGAAACTGCTGAGGCGGCACGAGCCCGCGGTCATGCGGAAGTGAGGCGGTTCCATGGCGACGCCGGAGTTCCGCCCCACGCATGTCGTCCCTCCGGACGGGCTGCCGGCCTGGGAGGCGCCCGACGCCTCCCGGCCCACCGACCCTCTGGACGCCCTGCTTCCGGTGCAGTTGCTGGACCGGCGCGGGGACTGGGCGTACGTCGGCTGTTCCAACGGCTGGTCGGCTTGGGTCGACGGACGGCTCCTCGTCTCCGTACCGCAGACGCCCCCGGCCCCCGGGCAGCCGCTCGCCCGCACCGCGGACCCGCGACCACTGCTGGCGAGGGCGGAGGAGTCGCTGAGCGAGTACCGCCGCGCGGCCCAGGACCTGGCCGAGGGCCGCAGCGACGGTGAAGCCTTCCGGCAGCGGACGCGGGGGCGGCGGGTGGGGGTGGTCGTGGACGGGGAGTCGGTGTGGCTGTACGACGCGGAGCACGAGCGGTGGGTGTTCTGCGACGGGACGCAACTGAGTACGTACGCGGCGCAGTCGGGGCCGGGAGCGAGCCAGGAGGGCGCGGGCGGGGAGGGTGCGACTCCGGAGAACGCGGGCGGCGCGGGGGCACGCGCCGCGGGAGCGACACCGGAGGAAGCGCGCCATGCGGCGGCGGGCCGGGCCCGTGACGGCGGCGGCCCCGGGGCCCATCCCGCCGAGGAGGGCCCCGAACCTACGCGCGTGGTTCCGGCGGAAGGACCCGAACCGGCCCACGTCGTTCCGGCGGACGGACCCGAACCCACCCGCGTGGTCCCAGCCGAAGGCCCCGAACCCACCCGCGTGGTCCCAGCCGAAGGCCCCGAACCCACCCGCGTGGTCCCAGCCGAAGGCCCCGAACCCACCCGCGTCGTACCCCCCGACGCCCCCGAACCCACCCGCGTGGTCCCAGCCGAAGGCCCCGAACCCACCCGGGCGGTCCCCGTAGCCGGGGCCGACGAGCCGCGTGGTGGCGGGGCGTCGGGGAACGCAGGGCGGTGACCGCCGATGACGCCGCCGCCTCCGCCCCCGCCGCCTCCCCCGTCGCACGAGGCCTCGCTGCCCACCGGGCGGGACGACGATCTCGTCGGCAAGCGGATCGCGGGCTACCTCGTGGAGGCCGAGGTCGGCCGGGGCGGTATGGCGGTCGTGTACCGGGCCAGGGACCTGCGGCTGGACCGGACCGTCGCGCTGAAGCTGCTCGCGCCGGAGCTGGCCCGCAACGACACCTTCCGGCAGCGGTTCACTCACGAGTCGCGGGTGGCGGCCGCGATCGACCACCCCCACATCGTGCCGGTGTTCGAGGCGGGTGAGACCGAGGGGCTGCTCTACATCGCCATGCGCTATGTCGCGGGCGCCGATCTGCGTGTCCTCATCGACCGGCGCGGGCCGCTGGACCTGACGGCCGCCGTCCGGATCGGCGCGCAGGTGGCCTCCGCGCTCGACGCGGCCCATGACCACGACCTGGTGCACCGGGATGTGAAGCCGGGGAACATCCTGGTGGCGGCGGGTACCGACAGCGACCATCCGGAGCACGTGTACCTCACCGACTTCGGGCTGACGAAGAAGTCGCTGTCGCTGACCGGGTTCACCACGGTCGGCCAGTTCGTCGGCACCCTCGACTACGTGGCGCCGGAACAGATCTCCGGGCGGCCCGTCGACGGGCGGTGCGACGTGTACAGCCTCGCCTGCGTCGTCCAGGAGACCCTGACCGGAGCGCCCCCCTTCCAGCGGGACGACGACATGGCCCTGCTGTGGGCTCATCAGTACGATCCGCCGCCCCCGCCGAGCGGGCTGCGGCCCGGTCTTCCGGCCGCCATCGACGGCGTGCTGGCGAAGGCGCTCGCCAAGGCCCCGGATGACCGTTACGAGACCTGTCTGCGGTTCGTCGCCGCGCTGCGGGCCGCGGCGGCCGGGAACGGGCCCGGGCAGCACGCGCCGACCCGGGTGGACGTACGGGCCGGTTCGTGGTCGGCGGCCTCCGCGCCGCCGCCCCGGCCGCCGCGCTGGGCCGCTCCGGTGTTCCCGGGCGACGGCTGAACAGGCACCGGCTGAACAGGCGTCAGGGGCTGAACAGGTCAGGCTGGACTGGCAGCGGGCTGGACTGGCAGCAGGCTCGGCTGACGGCAGGCTGGACTGGCCGGCGGCGCGGCTCGGTTACCCGGGGAGGGGGTCAGGCAGGCGGCGGGCTCTCGTCCGGGATCTCGCCGCGCCGGTGGACGCGGGAGGCGGCGAGGCCCCCGAGGAACCCGGTGACCAGGCCCCAGAGCACGGCGAGGCCGAGGGCGGTCCACAGTTTCGGGCGCAGTGACACCTCACCGCCGAGTCCGCCGCCCAGGTCGCCGAGCCCCATGAGGGACAGCCCGTAGTGCGCGGAGACCCGGGCGGTGAGGCAGATGAACAGCACGGTCAGGGCGAGCGCCGCCGCCATGTGCACCGTGTGCTGCCACAGGCGCATCCGGGCGGGCGAGCGGGCCGCCATGAGGAACGCGGCGCCGAGCAGCAGCAGCGTGGCGGCGGCCACGAGCCAGCGGACGCGCCCGTCCTGCGCGGCGAGGGTGGTCAGGTTGAGGGTGGAGAGGTCGGGGGTGCGCAGGACGGTGTCGAGGACCTGGGGCATCGGCAGTCCGAAGGGGCCCTCGACCTTCCCCTCCCAGGAGGCACCGAGGCCGAGGGTGAACGCGAGCCAGACCAGGTTGGGAAGCCCGAGGAGGATGACCGCCGCGGTCTCGGCGGGGTGCCCGTGCGTGATCATCACGACGAGACCGGCGACGACGCCGAGCGCGACGCACACGAGGAGCAGCACCACCATGGCGAAGGCAGCCGGGCGTACGGGTTCCTGGAAGCGCACGAGCCGGGGCGGCAGCGGAGCGCGGCGCGAGACGAGCAGGGCCAGGACGAGGACCCCGGCGAGCCAGAGGAGCCCGAAGACCAGGGTGAGGGGGATCTCCGCCCGGAATCCGACCTCGGGCGAGCCGCCCAGGAGGTCCCCGGCACCGCTGCCGGTGAGTTCGTCGGCCGAAAGAGTGAAGGTGTGCCGGGCCACGAGCGAGAGCACGATCAGGGCGACGATCCACAGCGCGGCGACCCGGCCCGCCCAGCCCGCCAGTTCGCGGGTGCCCGCCACGGCCCGGTGGCGCAGCGGGCGGAGGAATCCGCGGGCGACGAGAAAGGCTCCCACCAGGGTCACGGAGAGCGGGAGCACCGAGAGGTCGGCCTGCGTCCCCACGAGGGGGCCGGCGTCCCCGGAGAGTCCTACGGAGCCTCCGGCCGCCATCACCACGACCGCGGCGACGACCGCTGGAAAGGCCCCGCCGGGCAGCCCGGACGCACCGGCGGCCCACAGACCGAGGGCCGCGGTCGCCAGCATGGCGAGCACGCCGGGGAGGACCGCGACGAGCGCGGCGCGCCAGCCGTGCGGGGTGCGTGCGGTGTTCCTGTCGTTGCTCGCGCGGACGTTCACACTGCCACGCTAGGCAGAGGCCGGACGCCGTGCCCCCCGAAAGAACCGGTCCCTCCCTCCGCTTGCGGGGACCGCCCGGACGGGACACACAATGAGGCGATATGCCCCGGATGACCGATCGGTGCTCGTGCGGCAACGACATGGGTGCCCCGGTACGGAAACGGAACCCGGCACGGGTATCCGGGGCGGGTACCGACGTCGGGAAGAAGAGCCCGTGAGTGTCCAACCGCCGTCATCCGGCCGCCCCGCAGGACCACCCTCCGGCCCGCTCTCGGGCCCTTCGCAGTCCGGTGGTCCGACGCCTCCGCCTCCCACCGTGTCCAGTCCACCGCCCGGCCCGCCCAGCGGTGACGACCACGGCGGACCGGGCGGCTCCGGCGGTTCGGGGGACGGCGGCGGCTCCGGCGGCGCGGGAGGTTCCGGCGGCGCGGGCGGAGGCCCCGGGCACGGCTCGGGCGCCGCTCCCGGTTCCGGCCCCGGGCGCCCCTGGTGGCGTTCGGCCCCCCGGATCGCGGCGATCGCGACAGCGCTGGTGGCGGCGGTCGTGCTGATCGTCTTCCTGACCCGGCCCGACGGCGGCTCGAAGGCGGGCGGCGAGGTGTTCCTCCAGGCGGCGGGCTCCTCGGGGCCCGATCCGTTCACGGAGTCCACGGCCAACGACGACGCGTCCGAGCCCGGGACGGCGCCGCCCTCGAAGGAGCCCAGCGGGACGGCGACCGGCACCCAGGTGACACGCGGGGTCGACGGCGCGGCGCCCGGTCTGTACGGGGGCACCCGCAAGGTCGCCAGCTGCGATGTGGAGAAGCAGATCGACACGCTGACGGCTGCCCCGGACAAGAACCGGGCGTTCGCCTCGGTCCAGGACATCGAGCCGTCCGCCGTCCCCGGCTATCTGCGCGACCTCACCCCCGTGACGCTCCGGATGGACACCCGTGTCACCAACCACGGCTTCCGGGACGGCGAGGCGACGGCCTATCAGGCGGTACTCCAGGCCGGTACGGCGGTCCTCGTCGACGACCGCGGCGTGCCCCGGGTCCGCTGCGCCTGCGGCAACCCGCTGCTGCCGCCCGTCGCCCAGGACAGCACTCCGCGCACGACGGGGCAGGCCTGGCCCGGTTACCGGGCGTCGGACGTGGTCGTGGTCGAGCCGTCGGCGAAACCGGTGAAAGAGTTCGTGATGGTCGACCCGGAGAACGGCGACTGGTTCGAGCGGCTCGCCGGCGACACGGGCGACGGCGACAAGAAGACCGATCCTCCCGAGGACGCGTCCCCCTCGCCCTGCCCGCCGGGATCGCGTGACGACCAGGACCGGCCGTGCCCCCCGTCGGATCCCTCCGCCTCGCCGGACGAGCAGACGTCACCGCCGGGTGAGGACCCGGCGACCTCCGAGCCCCCGCCGGACGACCCGGCGACCTCAGAACCGCCCCCGGACGACCCGGCCACCTCCGAGCCGCCGCCCGCCGACCCGCCCGGCTCCCAGTCGGCCCCGCAGCCCCCGGCGCCCGGTTCGCCGAACCCGCAGGCCCCCGAGCCGCAGACGGAGGCACCAGCGGCGGCCGCCCGGGCCTGAGGGCTGCCCCGTAGTCACGCTGATCCGCCAGGGATGACGGGAGCCCTGGGCTGTGTCCGGAAAGTCGCGCCTGGACCGTGGCTTTCCGGACGCCCGCCCATCAGCCGCGTCGCCGACACCGTGGGACAGCCCTCAGAGGGTCTTCACCTCCACCGGGGCGCTCGTCGGCGCCTCCGCCCGCTTGCCCGTGCGCACTCCGGCGGCGGAAGCGGCCGCGTGCAGGGAGCGCAGGGCGACCAGCAGGAGTCCGATGTCATCGAGGTAGACGGGGTCCGGCAGCAGGTCGACGGGCGACACCGTGTAGATCACGGCCGCCCAGACGAGCGCCTTGCTGCGCAGCGGAATCCCGGAGTCCACCAGCAGTTTCCTGGCCTTGAAGACGCGCACCAGCAGCACGGCGGCCAGAACCAGGGTGATCAGCGCGGCCACGGCGGCGACAACGAGCCAAGCGGTTGTGTCCATGGCTCATCATCTACCCATTCTTCGCGTGCTTCCGCCCGCCCCGTACGCCTACGAGCGGCGCGCGCCGCTCGTCATGCATGCACGCCCAGGGGCCGGTGCAGGGCGAGGAGCGCCTGATCGTCCTGGATCCGGCCGCCGGTGTGCCGTCCCAGGTCCTCGATCATGAGGTGGAGGATCTGCGCCGGGGTGGCCGGATCTCCGGTCAGCGCCCGGTGGCGTACGAGGCGGGGCAGGCGCACGGCCGCGTCGTAGAAGACCCCGGACTCGTCGCGGGCCTCGGTGACCCCGTCCGTGTAGCAGACGAGGGTGGCGCCGGGCGGGAAGGGAAACGTGTCGACCGGGGCCGACCAGGCGCCCAGGGCGCTCATGCCGAGCGGGGGCGCCTCCTCGGACGGCTCCAGGACGGCGGCCCGGCCCCCGGCGTCCAGCAGCACCGGGGGCGGGTGCCCGCGGTTGACGACCCGTACGGTGTCGAGGCCGGCGGAGAACTCGGCGATCAGCGCCGTCGTGAACCCCTCGTCCCGCTCGTGCCCGCCGCGACGGCCGCCCTCGCGCAGCAGGGCCCGCTCCAGGGCGGCCTCCAGGCGGGGCAGGTCCTCGGCCTCGTCCGCGGCGTAACGGAAGGCGCCCAGGTCCGCGCAGACCGCGCTCACCGCGCCCAGGCCCTTGCCCCGTACGTCCCCGACCATCACGCGCACCCCGTGCGGGGTGTCCTGGACGACGTAGAGGTCGCCGCCGATCATGGCCTCGTCCTCGGCGGGCACGTACCGGGCGGCGATCCTGAGCTCGCCGAGCCGCGACGGGGGCCTGGGCAGGACGGCGCTCTGGGCCACGGCGGCGACCTGCCGGGCGCGCCGGGTCCGGGCGGTCTGGCCCTCCAGGGCGCGGTGGATGAGGACGGCCAGCACGGTTACGGCCAGAAGGGTGAGCTGGTTGGCGACGCCCCGGTGCCAGCCGAAGGTGCCGTTGATCCAGGCCAGGGCCGCGTGGACGGCCATGGACAGGGCGCCGATCGCGATGATGCCGGGCAGGCTCAGGAGCGGTGCGGCGGCGACGGGCGCGGCCATCAGCAGCGGCGCGGAGGTGACGTCCGTCGGAGTGGCCAGGTCCAGCACGGCGGCCAGCGCGATGACCCCCACCGGGATCCACTGGGCTCTGCGCAGCTCCGCCACTCCCCCACGCTGTACGGGGCCGGCGGCCCTCGCATCCCGGCGCGGGCCGGAAGGGCTCCGCCCGAGGCCGCTCACTCCGGCAGCGGGGTCCCGGGACGGGGCGCGGCGGCGCACGCGGCGTCCAGCCGGATGCGATGGGCCATCACGGTCTCGGGGTCGTCGACGACGTCGACCCGGACGCCGGGGGTCTCCAGGACGGCCTGGTCGCCGATCTCGGGGGCGGGGACCCGCAGCAGGTGGAGGGGCGGCATGCCGGTCAGGGGGTGCGGCGGGTGGTCCATGGGCACCACCTGGACGGTGATGTGCCGCTCCCGCATCGCCTCGGCCAGCGCCGCCCGCTGCCCGGCCATCGTCTCCGGTCCGCCGACCCGGGTGTGCAGGGCCGCGGCCGGGAACAGGGCCCACAGGTCGGCTCCGCGCTCACGCATCCGCCGGCGGCGCTCCCGCAGCAGTTCGACGCGGCGCTCCAGCCGGGCCGGGGGGTCGTCCGGATACTGCGTGCGGTGGAGCGCGGCGGCGTACGCGGGGGTGCGCAGCAGCTCGGGCACGAGCGCCGGGTGCCAGGTCCGCACGAGACTCGCCGAGGACTCCACGCCGATGACCTCCTGCTGCCAGCCGTCCATCGCGTCCCGCCAGCGGTGCCACCAGCCGGGCAGGTTCGCGTCGGCGAGTTTGGCCATCATGGGCTCGGCGACAGCGGGCGGGACTCCGTAGCAGCGCAGCAGTTCGCTGACCTGCCGGGCGTCGAGTCCGGTCTCGGCCCGTTCGATCCGCCGGACGGTGGCGGGGTGGGCATCCAGTGCCTCCGCGGCGGCCCGGAGGCTGATCCCGGCGCGTTCCCGCAGCAGCCGGAGGCGGACCGCCAGTACGCGGTGCTCCACGGTGGGACCGGAGCGGGCTCGCATGCGGATACCTTCCTCGTCGAGCCCCGATAGGGAGCACTACACACTCTGTCGGTTGCAAAGTACGCGTTTTGCGTCGAGAGTGCATACATGTCGGAAATAGCCATTTGCGCGGAACGCGCCCCCGATGCCGTAGGCGGCCGAGGTGCGCACAGCTGGTGGGTGCCCCGATCGCCCAGGGGGGTGCCGGAGGCGCGGCACCGGGTGCAGGAGGCGATGCGCGCGTGGGGCGAGCCCGCCGACCGCGTCGAGGCGGCCGCTCTGATCGTGACGGAACTGGTCACCAACGCCGTGCAGCACACCAGCACCCGGCGGATCCGCTGTCGCCTCCTGCGCTCGGCCGGTGGGGTGCGCCTGTGCGTGTGGAACCGCGGCCGGGCCCGTATCCCCTCCCCCGCCTGTCCTGACGACTCGGCGGAGCTGCTGAGGGCCTCGGCCCGGGAGACGGGCGGCCCCGGCGCCGACGATGCGATCGACTGCCTGTCCGAGGACGGCAGGGGCCTGCTGCTCGTCGACGCGCTGGCGGCCCGCTGGGGCACCCGCGCCGCGCTGGCGGGCCGACTCGTCTGGGCCGACCTCTGACGCCGCTCGTCGCCTGACGCCACTCGCCGCCTGACGCCGCCCGCCGTCTCGGGGCCGGCGCCGCCCCGCCCCCGGCAGGGACCGGGGCCCGGGCAGGGACCCGGCCTCAAGCAGGGGCCGTGGCTCAGGCAGGGGCCGTACGGCACTCCGGGTGTCCCCAGCCGTTCGGGTTCTTCGCGATCGGCTCCTTGGCCGCGTACGACTTTCCGCAGTGGCACCGGCCCGCGAACCGCGCCTTGATCGTGCCGGTGGACCGCCCGCCCCGCGAAGCGCCCGCCGCGCCGGAGGCTTCCGTACGCCCCTTCGCCTTCGTCGACCGTGCGGGAGCGGGCACCGGCAGAGCCGTGTCGCCGTGGGCCGTGCCCGCCGGGCGCTGGGTCACCGCGGCCTCGCTCGCGGCCTGGTCGGCGAGCGCGTTGAGCCGGTCCCCGTCCACCTGATGGGCGGGGACATGGCGGAAGGTCACCGAGCGCTCGGTGAGCAGGGCGTCGATCCGGGTGACCAGCTCACGGTTGGCGACGGGCTTCCCGCCGGAGGTCTTCCAGCCGTTGCGCTTCCAGCCCGGCAGCCACTTGGTCACGGCGTTCATCGCGTACTGCGAGTCCATCCGCACCTCGACGCGCACCGCCGGATCGACGGATTCCAGCAGCTCGGCCAGCGCGGTCAGCTCGGCGACGTTGTTCGTCGCGGTGCCGAGCGGTCCGGCCTCCCAGCGCACGGGGGTCCCCTCCGCGTCCGCCACGACCCACGCCCAGGCGGCCGGTCCCGGATTGCCCTTGGACGCCCCGTCACAGGCGGCGATGATGCACTCGTTCATCCCTCGATCATGCCAGCCCCGCACGACCCTTCCGACCGGCCGCCCACAGGGGCCACACGCAGCCTTGACCTCAACCAAACTTGGGGTTTTAGCGTTCTCAGTGCACCCGGGGCCGCACGGCCACGGGCCACCCTGGCCATCAGATTTCGGAGCGCCCCATGGACATGGAAGTCACGGCTTGGCACTCGCTGCACAGTGCGATCAACGCCCAGGAGGACCGCCGGCCCTTCTCCCGGGCCACCTTGCGCCGCATCCTGGTCTTCGCACGTCCCCACCGGCGGCGCATCCGCCGGTTCCTGCTGCTCAGCGTCGTGACCGCGCTGCTCGCCGTGGCCACACCGGTCCTCGCCGGCTGGGTCGTCGACGCGATCGTCAAGGGTGAGGAGACCGGGACGGTCATCCGGCTCGCCCTGCTCATCGCGCTGATCGCGGTCCTCGAAGCCGGGCTGGCGCTGCTCACGCGCTGGTTGTCGGCGACGCTGGGCGAGGGTCTGATCCTGGACCTGCGCACCGCCGTGTTCGACCACGTCCAGAAGATGCCGGTGGCCTTCTTCACCCGGACCCGGACCGGTGCCCTGGTCAGCAGGCTCAACAACGATGTGATCGGCGCCCAGCGCGCGTTCAGCAACACGCTCTCCGGGGTCGTCTCCAACCTCGTCACCCTGCTGCTGACGCTCGCCGTGATGCTCACGCTCTCCTGGCAGATCACCCTGCTCTCGCTGGTCCTGCTCCCCGTCTTCGTCGTGCCGGCCCGCCGGATGGGAGCCCGGATGGCCGGGCTGGAGCGGGAGGCCGCGAGCCACAACGCCGCGATGGGCACGCAGATGACGGAGCGGTTCTCCGCCCCCGGCGCGACCCTCGTCAAGCTGTTCGGGCGGCCGTCCGACGAGTCCGCGGAGTTCGCCGCCCGCGCCGACCGGGTCCGGGACATCGGTGTCCGTACGGCGATGGTCCAGTCGGCGTTCATCACCGCGCTGACCCTGGTGTCCGCCCTGGCCCTGGCGCTCGTGTACGGGCTCGGCGGGTTCTACGCCCTGCGCGGCAGCCTGGAGCCGGGGGCCGTCGTGGCACTGGCCCTGCTGCTGACCCGGCTGTACGCGCCGCTCACCGCGCTCGCCGGGGCGCGGGTCGAGGTGATGAGCGCGCTCGTCAGCTTCGAGCGGGTTTTCGAGATCCTGGACCTGAAGCCGCTGATCGAGCAGAAGCCGGACGCCCGTCCGGTGCCCGAGGGCCCGGTCTCCGTGGAGTTCGACCGGGTCTCCTTCGGCTACCCCTCCGCCGAGAAGGTCTCCCTCGCCTCCCTGGAGGAGGTCGCCGCACTCGACGACCGGGGCGGCACACCGGTCCTGCACGAGGTGTCCTTCCGCGCCGAACCGGGCCAGATGATCGCCCTGGTGGGCTCGTCCGGCGCGGGCAAGTCGACGATCGCGCAGCTGCTGCCCCGGCTGTACGACGCGGATGCCGGTGCCGTCCGGTTGAACGGTGTCGACGTACGGGACCTGAGCGCCGACTCGATCCGGGACACACTCGGCATGGTCACCCAGGACGGGCACCTGTTCCACGAGTCCGTACGCGCCAATCTGCTGCTCGCCCGGCCCGACGCCTCCGAGGACGAGATCTGGGACGCCCTGCGCCGCTCCCGGCTCGACGGCCTGATCGCCTCGCTGCCGGACGGTCTGGACACGGTGGTGGGCGAGCGGGGCTACCGGCTCTCCGGCGGTGAGCGTCAGCGGCTCACCATCGCCCGGCTGCTGCTGGCCCGCCAGCGCGTCGTGATCCTCGACGAGGCGACCGCGCACCTCGACTCCACCTCGGAGGCCGCGGTGCAGGAGGCCCTGGCAGAAGCGCTGGCGGGCCGTACCGCCGTGGTGATCGCCCACCGGCTCTCGACCGTACGGGCGGCCGACCGCATCCTGGTCGTGGAGGCGGGCCGGATCGTGGAGAACGGCACGCACACCGAACTGCTGGCGGCGGGCGGGCGGTACGAGGAGCTGTACCGCACCCAGTTCGAGCGGCCGTCGGGGGACGGGGAGGACGAGATCCGGGAGATCGAGCCCGTCCGCTGACCCACTCCCCCGCCGCCTCCCCGTTTCCCACTCCGTACCCCTGACACCGCCATTCCGTACCCCTGACGCCGTCCGGCCGGACATCACCGGCCGGACGGCGTCAGCGCGTGCCGAAGCGGCCGATCCTCACCCGTTCGGCGGTACGCAGCCTGCGCAGCGCGTGACCGCCGCACCGGCGCCACTCCTTCGGCGACACACGCGGGCGGTGACCGCCGTTGGTGACCAGTGCGTTCACCGACGTCATCGGGTCCGCCGCCATGGTCTTGGCCAGCAGCACGCCGACCACCAGCGGGAGCAGCGTGACGGCGAGGGCGGTACCGGCGGTGGTGACGTGCTGGATGCCTGGGTGGCGCGGCGCTTCGGAGGTCATACGGACGTCGGAGGTCATACGGGTATTCGAACAGCGGCCGGGCGCCGGAACATCGGGGCACGTACTCAGGGGTGGCGGCCCGGCATACTCAGGTGGTCACGGGGGACGCTCACAGCGGCCGTGCACGACGACGGGCCCCGAACTCACCGCCGTACCACGGAAGGACCGCTCCGATGGGTGACAGCCACGGACTCCCGGACGCGCACGACGGCCGGGGGCGTCCGGCCGCGACGGTGTTCGACGCGCTGGGGGCGGAGTACGAGCGGGCCTTCGCCTCCTCCACGGCTCACCGCGCCTCGCTGGACCGCCTGTTGGCGGACCTCGCGCCGGGCAGCCGCGTACTGGACGTGGGCAGCGGAACGGGCCGTCCCACCGCGCAGACCCTGGTGGAGGCGGGGCACCGGGTGCTGGGCGTCGATGTGTCGCCGGTGATGACGGCTCTCGCGGTCCGGCAGGTGCCGGGGGCCGAGTTCCGGTGTGCCGACATCCGCGAACTACCTCTGCCCGAGCGAGAGTTCGACGCCGTCTGCGTCTATTTCTCGCTGCTGCAGATGTCTCGCGGCGAGCAGGGCGAACTGCTGGAGCGGCTCACCCGGTCGCTGCGGGCCGGCGGGGTGCTGGTGGCCGCCACGGTCCCGGTGGACGTGGCGGATGCCGACGCGGTGTTCATGGGGCAGCCGGTCCGGGTCTCCAGCTTCGGGGCCGAGGAGTTCACCGCACTGCTGACACGGTCGGGGCTCATCGTGGAATGGGAGCGGAGCACGCTGTTCACCCCGGAGCATCCGGCGGGCCGACCCGAGCCGCACCTGTTCCTGCACGGCCGCCGCATCTGACGTTCCTCCCGTCCCACGCGGACCGGCCTCCTCATTGGCTATCACAAAGAACCAGCCGAATGAATGGCAAGGATGGCGCATTCGTGTTCCTTCACGAGAAGGTAATGCGAAAGCAAAGTTCTGGTCTATATGGTGAGCTGTAGTCGTATCCCCGCGATGCGATCGGAACGGGTCTCACAGTGCCTGCCTTGCGGCATATCACGAGGTGAGACGCCCCCTCCGTTCCGAACATTCATACGGATATAAACAGCTCATTCGCCAATATGACCCGACCACACCGCTCCCCGGCCCCGCCGGATGCAGGAGGCAGGCCACCATGCAGTCCCTCGTAGAACACGCCCGGACTTTCACCGAGCACGTCGCCGCGAACGCAAAGGATTTCGCCCTACTCGCGGACGGCCAGACCCCCGAAGCCCTCTTCATCACCTGCTCGGACTCCCGGGTCGTCCCCTCACTGTTCACCGGCGCCCGCCCGGGGCAGCTCTTCGAACTCCGTACGGCGGGCAATATCGTGCCGCCCTATCCCGAACGGGACCGGCCCACCGGCGAGGCCGCGACCATCGAGTACGCGCTGCGCATGCTCCAGGTGCGCGACATCATCGTCTGCGGGCACTCCCACTGCGGCGCGGTGGGCGCCGTGTTCCGGGGCGACGACCTCTCCGCCATGCCCGCCGTCCGCCATTGGCTGGAGTGCTCCTCGGACGGCAGGACCCCCACCGCCCACTCCGGCGATCTGCCCGGGGCGATCCAGGCCCACGCCCTCGCCCAGCTCGACACCCTGCGGGGTTACCCCGCGGTGCGGGAGCGGCTCGCCGAGCGCACCCTCGGTCTGCACGCCTGGTACTACGAGGTGCACACCGGCTCCGTCAGCGTGCACCGACCGGAGCACGGGCCCTCGTTCGCCCGCCTCTGACGGCTTCCCTCCCCCACTCTCACGCGCCCGGCCCCGGCCGGGCGCGACCGTACCCACAAGGGAAACCATCCGTGATCTCCGCGAAGGAACTCAAGAACCCCCAGGTCGTTCGACGTGACCTACTGGCGTCGATCGTCGTCTTCCTCGTCGCGCTGCCGTTGTGCGTCGGTGTCGCCGTCGCCTCCGGAGTCCCGGCCGAACTGGGCCTGGTCACCGGTATCGTCGGCGGGCTCGTCGTCGGCATGATGCCGGGCAGCAAGCTCCAGGTCAGCGGGCCCGCCGCAGGGCTCACCGTGCTGGTCTACGAGGCGGTCAAGGAGTTCGGGCTCGGCACACTGGGCCCGATCGTGCTGGCCGCCGGACTGCTCCAGGTGGTGCTGGGCGCGGCCCGCTTCGGCCGCTGGTTCCGCGCCATCTCCGTCTCCGTGGTGCAGGGCATGCTCGCCGGGATCGGCCTGGTCATCGTGCTGGGCCAGCTCTACGCCCTGGCCGACACCGAGCAGCCGGGCAGCGGGCTGTCCAATCTGGCCGGACTGCCCGGACTGGCCGTCGAGATCGCCACCGACGGCGAGGCCCTGACCGCCTTCGGCCTGGGCGCCGGGACGATCGCCGTGCTGCTGGTGTGGCCGAAGCTCCCGGCCGCCGTACGGATCGTGCCCGCGCCGCTGGCCGCGGTGGGCCTGGCCACCGCAGCCGCCTACGTGGCCGGGCTGCGCCCCCTGGTGGCCGATGTGAACGGGCTGCTGCACGCCATCGAGCTGCCGGGGGGCGCGGAGTTCGGACGGCTCGCCGATGTGGCGGTCATCGGCACCGTCCTCGCCTTCGCCCTGATCGCCTCCGCCGAGAGCCTGTTCAGTGCGGCGGCCGTCGACCGGATGCACGACGGGCCGCGCACCGACTACGACAAGGAACTGGTGGCCCAGGGCGTCGGGAACACCATCTGCGGGGCGCTCGGCGCGCTGCCGATGACCGCGGTCATCGTCCGCAGCGCCGCCAACGTCCAAGCCGGGGCGACGACCGCACTCTCCCGGGTCGCCCACGGCATGTGGCTGCTGCTGTTCGCCGCCCTGCTCCCGGCGGCCATCGGCATCATCCCGCTGGCCGCGCTCGCCGGAATCCTCGTGCACGCCGGGTGCAAGCTGGTGCCCGCCAAGGAGTTCGGGCCGCTGTGGCGCGAGCACCGCGGGGAGGCGGTCCTGCTGGCGGTCACCGCGCTGGCCATCGTGGTGACCAACCTGTTCGAGGGGGTCGTGCTCGGTCTGCTGCTGGCCGTGGTCAAGTCGGCCTGGGAGACCTCGCACGTACAGCTCTCCACCCACCAGCTCACCGGGGGGCGGGTCGTGGTGACGCTCACCGGCAACGCCACCTTCCTGCGTCTGCCGCGCATCCTGGAGCAGCTGGAGAAGCTTCCGCAGGACCAGGCCATGGAGCTGGACCTCAGCGGCCTGCGCCACCTCGACCACGCCTGCCGGGTGGCGCTGGAGAACTGGGCGCGGAGACACAACGACGCGGAGACCGACCCGGTGACGATCCGCCGCTAGGACCTGTGCGCGCGGGAGGAGCTGGGCGCGTCGGCGGTGCGGGCCGCTCTACGCATCCGCCGCGCGGACATGGGCCGGGGCCACCGGCCGCGGGTGCCGAATCTCCCGCCCGGGCCGTGTCCGGACACGGCCCGGGTCCGCTGACGTCCTCGTCGGCGGCCGGAACGCCTACGGGTCAGGCGGCCGGGGCGAGTTCCGCGCGCCCGAAGAGGAGCGCGTAGCCGGGCGGCAGCCTGCGGACGAGCCGGGTGACCAGTTCGTCCCCCACGAGAGCGGCGACGGCGGTCAGGACGACTCCGGCGTCCCAGCGGGCGGTCGCCGGGGTTCCTGCGGTGCGCAGGGCGAGGTCGTACACGAAGCCCGCGCCGCCGAGCTGTTCGAGGGCCGGGGCCTCGGTGGTGAACGCCCGGGCGGCTTCTCGGGGCAGGGCGGCGGCGAGGGCGACGCGCTCGTCGCCGGTGACCTGTCGGCCGAGTGCGGTCAGCACGGCGCGCAGGGTGTCCTCGGCGCGTTCGCGGGTGGGGTAGGCCCCGTCGTATCTGATCTTCTCCAGCAGCCGGTCCCACGTCGCGTCCTGTCGTGCGCCGGCGTTCCGAGGCTCGTGAATCATCGTGGCAGCAGCCCTTCTCGTCGTACTGCTCAGGTGTTCTTCAGGTGGCCGAAGAGCGCGTCGTACCCCGTCGGCAGTTGCAGCAGGATGCGGCGGGTGAGTTCGTCGCCCGCCGCATCCGCGGCGACACTGAGGACGGCGCCGACGTCCCACAGGGCCGTCTGTTCGGTGGCGCCCTCGATCCACGCCGCGGTGGCGCGCACGAACCGGTCCGGGGAGAGCGGTTCGGCGGCCTGGAGCGGGTTCAGCAGGATCAGGGCCATGGTCTCCGGGAGCCGGGCGGCCAGCTCGGCCCGTTCCCTGCCCACCAGGTGGGCGCCGAGGAGAGCCAGGACGACGCGCGCGGCGCGTTCGGCCTCCGTTCGCGTTTCGTACTCTCCGCGTTCCCGGACCCGGTCCAGGAACGCCTCCCATCGCAGGGTCACCGCAGCCGCCCCCTCGGGGTGGTGAGGGCGGGAGCCGGGACCGGGGGAAGAAGGGGAGATCCCGTCCCGGCCCTCGCCGCTGTCGCGGGCGGACCTGGGTCAGCCCTTGATCTGCTTGCGCCGGGACCCCCCGCCGACGGCGATCTTGCGGGGCCGGGCGCGCTCGGCGATCGGGATGCGCAGGGTCAGCACACCCGCGTCGTAGTCGGCGTCGATCCGTTCGGTGTCGAGGGTGTCCGCGAGGACGATCTGCCGGGAGAAGACGCCCAGCGGGCGCTCGGAGAGCTCCATCTGCACGTCGTCGGTGTTCACGGCCGGGCGGCGCTCCGCCCTGACGGTCAGCATGTTCCGTTCGACGTCGATGTCGATCGCGTCCGGTGAGACACCGGGAAGATCGAATGCCACCACGTACTCGTCGCCCTCCCGGTACGCGTCCATCGGCATCGCCGAGGGCCGCGACCAGGTGCCGGGGCGCAGGATCTGCTCGGTGATCCGGTCGAGTTCGCGGAAGGGATCGGTACGCATCAGCATGGCGGAAACACCTCCAGTCGCTCGGGCGGGTAGCCCACGCATTTCACCTGACACCGTTGTAACATGTCATCCATTCGATGACAAACATGAGTGTCGCCGAAAGGATGACAGCATCTCCGAGCACCTCAGGGAGTCCCCGGTGTCCCCATCAGCCCAGCCCGACCCGGTTCACCGCCCCGATCCGGACCCCGTCTCCTTCCTCGCCGCCTCGGCGGCCCTCGAAGCCATCGACGAGGCGGTCCGCGACGCGCACGCCCCGGGCGCGGAGGCCGCCTGCGCCCCCTCGGCGGACCCGGAGCGCGACCGGGCCCTGGCCTCGCTCCAGCTGCTGCGCGAGGTGCGGGAGCGGCTCGCGGGCTGGGAGACCGGGCTGATCGAGGCGGCCCGGGCGGCGGGGGCGAGCTGGGCCGACCTCGCCGATCCGCTGGGCGTCGCCAGCCGCCAGGCCGCCGAGCGGCGCTATCTGCGGCTGCGCCCGGGCACCGCGGGCAGCACCGGCGAGCAGCGGGTCCGGGCCACCCGGGACAGCCGGGCGGCGGACCGGTCGATCACCACGTGGGCCCGGCAGAACGCGGCGGACCTGCGGTCGCTCGCCGGGCAGATCACCGCGCTCCCGGACCTCCCCGCCTCGGCGGACCCCTCGCTGGACCGGCTCCGCCAGGCTCTCGGCGCGGACGACGCCGCCGCCCTGGTCACCCCGCTCACCGCGCTCCACCCCCATCTCGCCCCGGGGCACCAGAAGCTGGCGGACCGCGTCGACTCGCTCACCCGTCACACCAGCCAACTGCGCAGGGATACGACCACCCGGCGGCGGAGCGGCTGAACGGTACGGCTACGGCTTGCGGGCGACGAGCCCCCACTGGTCGACCGGCACCGCGTCGTCGCCCTCGGGCCGCCACCGGTCGATCGAGACGAATCCCGGTTCGAGGAGCTCCAGGCCGGCCGCGCAGGCGGTGATCTCCTGCGGGTCCCGCACCAGGTACGGCGGGTTGTCGCCCGAGTCGTAGGCCTCCTGGGCGGCCAGGGTCTGCGGGGTCTTCACCGTGTCGCAGAGCACCAGATGACTCCCCGACGGCATGCGGGCCATGTACCGCTGGACGACCTCGACGCCCTCGGCCGGAGCGAGGTGCCCCAGCGTCGACAGCAGGAGCACGGCAACGGGTTCGGACAGGTCCAGCGTCTTCGCCGCCTCGTCGACCACCGCGTCCGTGTCGGAGAGATCCTCGTCCACATAGGCCGTGCGGCCCTCCGGGGCGCTGGTCAGCAGCGCCTGGGCGTGGGCGAGGACGATGGGGTCGTTGTCGACGTAGACGATCCGCGCCTCGGGCGCGATGCTCTGGGCCACCTCGTGGGTGCTGTTCGCCACCGGCAGCCCGGTGCCGACGTCCAGGAACTGGCGTACACCCATGGAGGCCAGATGGCGGATCGCGCGGACCTGGAAGGCACGGGAGGCGCGGGCGATGTCGACCATCTGCGGATAGGCCGCACTGACCGCGTCGGCCAGCTCCCGGTCCACCGGATAGTGGTCCTTGCCGCCCAGCCAGGCGTTCCAGACGCGCGCCGAGTGGGGAACGTCGGAGCGGACCCTGCGGCGGAGCTCATCGTCGTCGACGCTCATGTCTCTCCTCTACTCGCCGGCACTCCACACGGAGGTCACTTTCTGTGACTTTAGCGTAGCCGTACGCACGCACAGGGGGGCGGCGACGTCAGAACAGCCGTCCCAACAGCCCGAAAACCCAGCTCATCAGCATCGCGAGCAGGATCGCCACCCCGAGGACGATCACGCCGCACCAGGACCAGCGGCCCCTTGTGACCATCTCGTGCTCGTCGCGTCCGCCCAGCTCCCCGTCGAACAGGTCCACGGTCTTCCCTCCCTCGTCACCGGGCCCCCGGCCCCGTAGGTACGCGAACTCTCGCACGGCGCGCCGGACAGGTGGCTCAGCGGGTGCGCCCGGAGCGATGGGCGGTCAGCTCGCCGTGGGCCGCGAGCGCGGCGGGCAGACCGGCAACGTCGACGCACCATCGAACGGGATCAGGCGTCCGCACCCGTCGGCGCCGCCCGCTGGTTGAGCCTGCCGAACGGCACGTGCACGCTCGGGGTGGTCCGTGAGGTGCTCTCCAGGTGGCCCTGCTGGTCGTCGAAGAAGATGTGCGGCTTCAGGACCTTCATGATCTCGCCCTTGTCGATGCCGCCGAGGAAGAACGCGTCGTTGACGGTGACGCCCCATCCCTTGAGGCTCTGCACCGCACGCTCGTGCGCGGGCGCGTTGCGGGCGGTGACGATGGAGACGTGCAGGCGGATGCGGTAGCCGGGGTTCTTCCGGCGCTCCCTCTCCTCCCGCTGCTGGATGCGGTTCACATTGGCCAGGAAGTCCCTCAGCGGGCCCGCGTCGTGCGGGACCGCCGCGTTGGCGACCTCGTGGGCGCGGAACTTCTCGATGCCGCCCTCCTGGAACACCTGCTCCGATGCGTCCGTCGCCAGGACCCCGTCGAAGTCGAAGGAGATCCGCAGGTCGTGGTCTTCTGCGTCGTCCTCGTACGGAGCACCCAGCACATGCCCGGCGGGCCGCCCGGCGGTGACGGCCTCGCGGACGTCCTGCTCGTTCGCCGACAGGAACAGGGACATGTTGAGCGCGGGCATGAAGCGGTGCGGGGAGCGGCCCTGCATGAAGATGGCGCGGCTGATGGGCAGTCCGTGGGCCGCTATGGACCGCATGACCCGCAGCCCGGTGTCGGGGTCGTTCCGGGACAGGACGATCACCTCGACCAGGGGGTCGTCCGCCGCGCCCAGGTCGTTCAGCGACAGCAGACGCCGGATGAACGGGAACGCCGTCCCCGGGCGGAGCGGATCGCCCACGTGGTGCTCCTGGTAGGCGCGGTAGCTCTCCTCGCCCTGTTCCCGGAAGACGGCGTCCGACTCCGTGAGATCGAAGAGAGCGCTGGACGCGATCCCGATGACCAGCCGGTCGGCAAGGTCGTAGTGCACGGTGATTCCTCCGGTGGGCCACTGGTTCGTTCGCCCCCCGACTATCGCACCGGCGCATGCCCGCTCTCAGCTCAGCAGCAGCGCTCCGTCCCACGGCGTGGCCGGTGCGTTCCCGGTGGCGTAGGTGTGCAGGGCGAGGGCGATCCCCGCGGCTCCCTCCAGAAAGCCGGGCCGGTCCAGTTCGCGGGCGGCCAGGACGTGGGCGTAGCGGAAGCCGAACGGCGCCTCGGGGTCGAATCCGTCGGCCACCCGGGCCGCCAGCCGGTCGGCGTCCGCCCGGTAGTCCTCGTCGGCGGTGTCGTGGGCCATGCGCAGCACGATCTGGAGCAGTCCCGCCCAGCCGTGGCACAGCGCGGAGTCCCGGATCAGCTCGTCGCTCGCCGCGTCCAGCGCGCCCCGCAGGGCGGCGTGTGCCTCGGCGCGCCAGTCCGCCCGGTCCAGCGCCAGCCCGGCGAGGTGCACGGCGCGGGCCGCGCCCGCGGCGCCGTAGCACCAGGAGTCCCGTCCGCGTTCCGGCCCCTCGCCGCTCTCGATGTGGGCGAGATTGATCAGGTGCGGCCAGCGGGGTCCGTGGGCGTCGGTCGTCCGGCGGCGCGACAGGAGGGCCATGATCCGTTCGATGGCCTCGTCCTGACGGTCCACCCGGAAGCCCGCCCGCCAGGCGGTGGACAGGAGCGCGAGGGGACCGGTGACCCCGTGTGCGAGACCGAAGTTGACGTGTTCGACGAGCCCGTGCTCCAGCCCGTCGGTGACCCACCACGCGGGCAGCCGGGTGCCGTGGCGCGTGATGTCGTCGGCCGTGGCCGCCGCCACGAGGGAGGTGAGCACGTCGGTCAGCGCGGCCCCGGCCGTCTCCCGCGCCGCCTGCCCGTCCGCCGCCTCGTGCCGGGCCAGCAGATAGCGGCCGATCCCGGCGGTGCCGCCCAGTACGTCGTAGCGGCTCCACGCGCCCACCGGCTCTCCGGCGCGCGTCCGTTCCAGGTCCGCGTGGGCGCGTTCCCGGGCCTGGTCGGTGATGTGCCGGTCAAGACCGGCCAGCATCGTCGCGTAGCCGCCGGATCCGACGGCGGCGGTGTGTCCGGCGTACGCGAGCGCCACCATTCCGCCGAACAGGGACTGCGGCCGGAGCCGGATGCCGGCGGCGAGGGCCGCCGAGAGGTGTGCGTGTGCCCGGCCGCGCAGTTCCGGCTCGCCCGCGGCCAACTCCGCGAACAGCAGGGCGACTCCGGGGTGGCCGTCGTTGAGCAGCAGCGGGTCCCAGACCGGTTGCGGGGCGCCCGGATAGCGCATGACGTTGTCCGGTACGCCCGCGATCCGGGCCACCCGCTCCGGCTCGGCGAGCCGGTCCGCGATCTCGGCGACGACGCGGGCGGCGGCGGTCCGGCGGGCGGGGGCCGCTGTCCGGTCAGTCGGTGTCGGTGCGCGTGACGGCACGGAAGCTCTCCAGTTCCTGGAGCAGGCGGCGGGCCTCCGCCCGCCGGGACACGGGAAGTTCACCGACGCGCACTACGTCACCGGCGTCCAGGCGGCGCAGCACGGCGAGCGCTTCGGTGGTGATCGGGCCGGAGACGGCGTGGCCGTTCGCGGCGCAGGCGCGGGTGCCGTCGCCGGGCGCGGCCAGCAGCGGGGCGCACGCCCGTACCGGGGTGTCGTCGTCGAGCACCCGCTCCTCGGCGGGCGGCTCGGTCGGCCAGAAACCGCCCGCCGTCCTCACCCGCAGGGCCAGCGCGGTCGCCCGCTCGGCGAACCGGTCCTCCTCCAGGTGCCGGGCGAAGGTCTCCACGGCAGCGGCGAGGGCCGGGGGCAGCTCACCGGCGAGCCGCCCGTCCGCACCGGCGTCCGGGGTGAACAGCGGGGCGGAGGCCACCGGACGGGTGCCCCGGAACAGGTCCTTGATCTCGTAGTACGGCCGGTGTTCGCGGCGCGGGATGCCCACGTTGACGCTGGTCGCGGGGGTGTCACCGGTGCTCTCCCCGACGTGGTAGTAGCGCGAGGGCCAGTACAGCAGGTCCCCCGGTTCGACCTCGGCGACGAACGATGAGGCCAGGTACGGCTGGTAGTCGAGCACCGTGTGCACCGGGTCCGACCACGGACGTTCGGCCCAGAACCGCATGCGCTTGGTGCCGCGTACGCAGTACATGAAGGTCGCGAAGCGGTCCTGGTGCACGCCGACGGGGCTGTGTTCGTAGGAGCCGTGGAACAGCGTGGATCCCGCGCTGTGCGTGGGCTGGCCGACCCGCTCCCACAGTCCGCCGTAGAACCGCTGGGCGCGGGCCCACAGCGGGTGGGAGAAGGCGTGGAAGCGGTGGACGACGAGGGCGTAGCGCTGCCCGTCCAGCCGGGCGGCCATCCGCTGCTCGTAACCGTCGAGCGAGCCGTCGGAAAGCTCGGGCGGATAGTCGTACGGCCGGGTCTGCTGCCGCCGTCGCACGACGAACTGGACGTTGCCCGGGACGGCGAGCGGATGGGGCGGGCGGCTGCCGCGCACGGCGGCCCCGAACACCTCGGCCTCGTCGTAGGGCGCCCCCTCGAACGCCCCGTCGACGCCTTTGTACAGCACGGGCCGCCGGTCCCAGAACCGGTCGACGAAGGTGTCCCAGTCGAAGGACTTCTCGATGCTCAGCGTCATCGCCCGGGCTCCTCGACCACATCGGCCTCCTCGGCCACGTCGATGCCGCGCAGCCGGTAGAGCTTGTCGAGCAGCGCGAGCACCGTCCTTTCGGTCCTGTCCTCGTCACCCGCGCCGAGGGCGCGGCACACCTCGTCGGCGCCGGTCTCCTCGCCGTCGCCGAGCGCGGCGTACGCACGGTCGCTCGCGGCTGCCGGCAGGGTGAAGACGTTTCCGTTGACCGCCCAGACCTCCTGGCGGGGCCCGTCGGGCATCCGGACGATCTCGCTCGTGCGGCGGAAGCGGGTCCGGCGGGTGATCCCGACGCCCTCGCGGGGCACCGGGATCGGTTCGAGACCGGCCGCCGAGCGCAGCGCCGCCCAGCGCACCCGCAGCGTCCTGTGCAGCTGCTCGCCGGTCACGGCCGTGCGCAGTTCGTCGCCGAGCGCGGTCAGGCGGGGCAGCACCCCGTCCTCGTCGTCGATCCGGGTCCCGGGCCCGAACGGGAAGTACGGCACGGTCTCGTCGTTGCCCTGGCCCCGGTGCACCAGGTCGGCGAGGAGGTCCCGCAGTGCGGTGAAGGGCAGCCCCCGGTCGACGGGGACGCTCAGGCGAAGCGCCACGCACCGGTCGCCGTAGGTGTCCACGTGCCGCTGGTCGCCCGGCCAGTACAGCAGCTCTCCCGCGCCGGCGCTCAGCGTGCGCACGCCCTCCACCGGCCGGTCCGGGTCCGCGATCGCCTCGGGAGGGGGGCCGCCGCGCTCGTCCCACAGCCGTACGTCCATCCGCCCGCGCAGCACCCATGTCAGCGCCGCGTGGGTCGGCCGCTCGGCCGCGCCGGTGTGCTGGGTGAACCGGTCACCGATCAGCACCTCGGCGGTCAGGGGGAGGTTGGGCCAGCCGACCTGCCGCCACAGCCCGCTGATCGCGTCCCGTACCGCTGACCACAGCGCGTGGTCCAGGAGCAGCGGCTGAGTCACCGTCAGCAGGTAGCCCTGTCCGGACACATCGGCGTCCAGCCGGTCCAGGTAGGCGTCCAGGGTCGGATCGCCGGTGTCGGGCAGCAGGGCGCCGGGGGCGCGCAGTCGGCCGTCGCCGACCAGGAACCGGACGTCGGGCATCACCCAGAAGCGGGTTCCGGCGCGGAACGGGGCGCACGACTCGACGGTCAGGGCGTGGATCCGGTCGAGGGGGACGGGGGGCGCGGCGGTCAGCCGGGCGGGGCTCCGGTCCCAGTACCGCTGCCCGAACAGCTCCCAGTCGAGGGCGCCGTGCGCTCGTCGCGCCTCGTGGATCTGCGTGCTCATGACCCTCCCTTTCCGGTCAGGGGGTGTCTCGTCGCGGACCCGGCCTTGTCCGGGGCGACACCCTCCAGGGGGAACCGCCGCCGTATCCGCTCCGTGTGCTCGGCCAGCGGCTCCATTCCGAGGGCGGCCCGGCGGCGGTCCACGCCTTCCGGGTCCTCGACCGGCCACGGCACCAGCTCGCCGCCGACCGGCTCGAACCGCGTTCCGTACACCTGCGGGAGCCCTTCGGCGAGGCGCAACTCATCCGTCAGATAGGCGACTTCCCGCCAGGGCAGATCGCCGCCCTCCGCCGCCTGCCGCATCAGCTCCAGGCAGTGCTTGCGGAACTCCAGGTGTTCCCGGGCATGTTGTACGAGGCGGCTCGCCGCGACAGCGGCGTCATGGCCGACCAGGGCGCGCCCGGGCCATCCGTGGTCGGCCACGACGGTGGCCAGCCAGGCGATTCCGGCGTCGGTCAGGGTCCGCAGCCGTTCCTCGGCCGCGGTGTCGGTCATGCCGCCGTCCGCCCAGGGCACCCGGACGGCCCCGTCGAGGCGGTCCAGCCGCAGGAGCCTGCGCCGGATCTCCCCGGCGGGCGCGGGCTCGGCCGGGGCCTGCGGCGCGTCGACCGGGTCGATGCGCAGCCGTACCTTCTCCCGGTCCCAGAGGTAGGTGATCCTTCGGGCCGCCTCCGGCCAGTCGAAGGCGACCTGCCCCTCGGCGGGGCTCTGGAGGTGCAGCCGTACGCCCGACTCCGGGTCCGTGACGTCCAGCTCCGGCACATCGTCGAAGACGTGCTCCGCCGCGTCCCGGAGTGCCACACCGAGCCCGGCGAGGGTGAGGTTCGCGCCGTCGAGCAGTTCCCGCAGGGGCGGCCAGCCGCCCTCGGGGGCCGGGCGGGCCGCGACCGGGGCGAGCCCGTGGGTCTGCGGCGGCGGTTCGACCCGCAGCACCGGGCCGCCCTCCAGCGAGCGGACGAAGTAGGGCACGTCCATGCGCCGGAGCTGGTCGAGCTCCGCCCGGTCGAAGTGGACGTCGGGTTCGGCGGGTCGGGGCGCGGCGCCGCCGCCGGACAGCCAGCGGGGCACCAGGGCGTCGAAGTACCGGAACGTGGGCTGCCGCAGCACGCGGACGTAGTGGCCCGGGGTGGCGGTCGCCAGGAAGTCCCGGATCGTCGTCCGCTGCCGGCACATCAGGGTCCAGGCGTCGAACATGCCGCGCAGCATGGCGGTCAGGTGGGGGCCGTATCCGGTCCGGCCCTCGGTGTCGGCGACGACGTTCCTGGTCTCGTCCCGGGCGTAGGGGCGGCGGCGTCGGTGCAGGCGCAGGGCCCCGGTCGCTTCCTCGGTCCAGCAGACGGGCGGGCCCTCGGCGCTGCACCAGCGGGCGGTGCGCTCCAGGCCGACGTGGTGCTGGTCGACCTCGGCGGTGGGGTCGTGCAGCAGGCCCGTGTCGTACAGCCGGGGGACGTGGCAGAAGTAGATCTCCAGGTCGATCGGGTACAGCAGCGGCTCGGGGTCGCCGGGCCGGCTTCCGGTCACCACGTTGCCGCCGATCATGTCGGTGATCCCGAAGGCGAACATCGCGGCGGTCAGGGAGCCCGTCCGGTGCCAGAAGCGTCGCGCCTCCGGCGGGGTGAGCCGGGTGCCGGTGAGCTGCCACGGTCCCGAGGTACGGATCGGCCCCCACTGGTCGGGCGGCTCGATCCATTCCTGCCAGAGATAGCCGGGGGCGGACCCGGGCCAGCAGGAGAGCACGGGCAGCCGGACCGCGCCGGAGGCCGCGGGCGCGTGGTTGAGGAGGTCGAAGACGGACGAGGGAGGGCCGTCCCCGCCGTGCGCGGTGAACAGCAGCTCACCGGAGGCGGGTCGCGGTTTGTACGCGATGCGGCCGCCGCCCGCGCAGTCAAGCCGCAGCACGCGCTGGCGGCCGTTGTGGGTTTCCTCGCCGTGGGTCCACAGGCCGACGACCGGTCCCCGGAATGCCGGGTTCCCGGGCCAGCAGGTGGTCAGGTCCTTGAGCAGCCGTTCGAGAAAGAGCGTCAGAAAATCCTCGCAGCGCGCCGCCCACTCCGCGACCCGGTCCCGGGCATAGTGCGTTCGTCCGGTCGCGCAGGCCACGAACGCCTCGGACACCACGGGGCCAAAGATATCGGCGTTGGCAATATCCAGCAGTCCGGGGGAAATTGCCGCGGAATACCGTCGTCCGGCCGTCTCGCACCAGTTGTCGAGCCGGTCCAGCAGCGCCAGGAGCGGTGCGAACCGGCGGTCGCGGAGCGCGTGGGCGAGCATCCGCGCGTCCTTCTCACCGCCGAGCAGCCGCCCGGTCCTGACGGTCCCCTCCGGGCCCCCGGCGACCACCGGCGGGAAGAGCCCGCCCGCCGTGCCCTTGCCGACAGCGGCGAGTACCCGCTGCGCGACCGGTGAGAGGTCCGCCCAACCACCCTCTTCGGAGAGACTTTCGGGGTCGCCCGTCTCCCAGAGCGGTTCGGTGTCCGCTGATCCTTCCGGCAAAGCTGCCCTCCGACTCCTCGCTACGGGACGCACACGCACCCGGGTGGCGCCGGTGTCAGCGGCGCCACCCGGTACGCATCAACAGCAGTAGATGCTCGCGCACGAACCGCAGGCGGTTCCGCTGCCGGAATTCGTCGGCGAGGCAAGCGGCGGAATTTCCTGCTCCAGATCGCCGATCACCAGATCGAATACGTCGTCGGCGTTCTGGTCGGATGCGACCTGGACCTTTTCTTCGAGAGTCTGCATGAATACCCTCCTTCTGTGCCGAGTAATTGACCGTCACTCAGTAGAACCGGACTGCATGCGCATGTCAACAAGACGTGATCCGGACGCCTTCCCGCTCCGTCTCCGCCCCCAGGAGGTCCCATGCCGCCCCCCACCGCGCGCCGCCCGCGGCACAGGCTCCCCGTCGCCCTGCTCGCCGCGGCGCTGGGGGCGGCCACTCTCGGCGCTCCCGCCCCCGCGGCCGCCAGCGAGTCCGCCGACTCCCCCGCGTCCGGCGGGAGTTACCTCGTCGGGCGCGGCCTCGCCGATGTCACGGGCGAGGCCGCCGAGACCGGGATGATGGGGTACTCCAGCTTCGACCAGAAGACCTCCGGCATCCACCAGCGGCAGCGGTCGCGGGCGTTCGTCGTCGTCGACCGGTCGAGCGGCAAACGCGTGGTGTACGTCAACGCCGACCTCGCGATGATCTTCCAGTCCGTACGGCAGGGGGTCCTCGCCCGGCTCCAGGAGCGCTACGGCAGCCTGTACGACGAGGACAACGTCCTGCTGTCGGCCACCCACACCCACTCGGGCCCCGGCGGCTACTCCCACCACCTGGCGTACAACCTCTCCGTCCTCGGCTTCCAGAACGGCACCTACCGGGCCATCGTCGACGGCATCGCGGACTCCGTGGTCAAGGCCCACGACGACCTGAAGCCCGGCACGGTCAGCCTGGGCACCGGAACGCTCACCAACGCCAGCGTCAACCGCTCCCGGGACGCCTTCGACCGCAACCCGGCGGCCGACCGGGCGGCCTTCCCCGACGCGATCGACCCCGCGATGACCGTGCTGCGCTTCCGGCAGGGCGACAAGGACGCGGGCGCGATCAGCTGGTTCGCCACCCACAACACCTCGATCACCAACAGGAACACCCTGGTCAGCCCCGACAACAAGGGCTATGCCTCCTACGTCTGGGAGCACGACCACGAAGGTGTGCGCCATCTCGACGACACCCCGGGCTTTGTCGCGGCCTTCCCGAACACCAACGCCGGGGACATGTCGCCGAACCTCAACCTGAAGCCGGGCTCCGGCCCCACCGAGGACGAGTTCGAGAACACCCGCGTCATCGGAGAGCGCCAGCTCGACAGGGCCCGCGAGATCTACGACGACGCGCGGCCCGTCGCCGGTGGCGTCGACTCCCGGCTCGCCTACGTCGACATGGAGAACGTGACCGTACGCGGGGAGTACACCCCGGACGGGCAGGAGCACCGCACGTGTCCCGCCGTCGTCGGCGCGTCCACCCTCGCGGGCAGTGTCGAGGACGGCCCGGCGATCCCGGGCTTCGAGGAGGGCATGCGCACCCCGGTCGCCGGAATCCTCGACGCGCTGCGCATCGACACCCCGTCCTGGCTCGCGACCTGCCAGTACCCGAAGGCGAGCGTCGTCCCCACGGGCCTGCTGAGCAAGGTCCACCCGGTCACACCGAAGATCCTCCCCCTCCAGATCATGAAGATCGGGGAGCTGCACCTGGTGGCCGCCCCCGGTGAGTTCACGATCACCTCGGGCCTCCGGGTCCGCCGCACGGTGGCCCGGCAGCTCGGCGTCCCGCTCGACCGCGTCCTGCTCCAGGGGTACGCCAACGCCTACAGCCAGTACGTGACGACGCCCGAGGAGTACGACGCCCAGAACTACGAGGGCGGCTCCACCCTGTACGGCCGCTACACGCTGCCCGCCTACCAGCAGGAGTACGACCGGATCGCGGAGTCCCTGCGCGAGGGCACCGCGCTCGACGCGGGGCCGACACCGCCGGACGAGTCGGGAAGGCAGTTCAGCCTCCAGACCGGGGTGGTGTACGACAACCCGCCTGTGGGGAAGGCGTTCGGCGGCGTCCTCAAGGCGCCGCAGGCCTCGTACGCGCGTGGGGAGAAGGCGACCGCCGAGTTCGCCACCGGCCACCCGAAGAACAACGTCCGCCGGGGCTCCACGTTCCTGGAGGTCCAGCGGCTGGAGAACGGCGCCTGGGTGCGGGTGCTGGACGACGGCGCCTGGGAGACCACCTACCGCTGGACCCGGCTCAATGGTCTGACCGGCACCTCGAAGGCCACGATCACCTGGGACATCGGTGCGGACACCGCTCCGGGCACCTACCGGATCGTGCACCACGGGGACGCGAGGAACCTGTTCGGGAAGATCACCCCGTTCACCGGGGCGACCGGGACCTTCACCCTGAAGTAGGGGGTCAGACCTCGCGCGTTGTGGGCTGGAACCAGGCAGGTCCTTCGGTGAGGGCCTGCTTGATCCGGAACAGGGAGAACTCGGCCAGCGGAGGGAGGCCGTCCAGCGGGAACCAGCCCACTTCCAGCGACTCGTCGTCGTTGACCCGGGCCTCGCCGCCGGTCGCCCGGCAGCGGAAGGTGATGTCGAGGTACTGGCAGCGGTCGCCGTTGGCGTACTGCACGGGCTCCAGCGCCTGGGTGAGCACGACCCGCTCGGCCACGCAGTGCACGCCGGTCTCCTCCAGCACCTCGCGCTCCGCCGTGGCCGCCGGCTCCTCGCCCGGTTCGGCGATGCCTCCGACGAGCGACCACTTGCCCGTGTCCGCGCGCCGCCCGAGCAGCACCCGGCCCTCATCGTCGAGGACGACGGCCGTCACCCCGGGCAGCAGGAGCAGCTGGTGCCCGGCGGTGGCGCGGATCTCACGGATGAAGTCGGGGGTAGCCATGGATCGAGCCTACGTGGCAGGCATCCGGTGCTACTTCCCGGTTCCCGGCACCCTGCGTGCCCGGACCGCCGAGACGCTCACCCAGCCCAGGCCCGCCAGGGCCAGCAGGGCGATGACGCCCTCGGGCAGCGGGCCCATCCGGGTGGCCGGGGTGAGCGAGGAGCGCAGCGGGACCTCGGCGACCAGGGCGTCGGGGGTGAACATCCCGCTCCGGTCGGCGATCGTGCCGTCGGGCCGGATCACCGCGCTGACCCCGCTGGTGACGGGGACGACGACGGCCCGTCCGTGCTCGACGGCCCGGACCCGGGACATGGCGAGCTGCTGGTAGGTCATCTCGCTGCGGCCGAAGGTCGCGTTGTTGCTCGGCACGGCGATCATCTGGCCGCCGTGGAGGACGGTGTCGCGGGCGGCATCGTCGAAGGCGGCCTCGTAACAGGTCACGAGCCCCACCTTCGTACCGGCGAGGTCGAAGACGCCGACCTCGGTGCCGGGGACGAACTCGCGCTGCACCCGGTCGACGTCCTCGCTGAAGAACCGGGCGACCGTCCGCATCGGCATGTACTCGCCGAAGGGCTGGATGAACCGCTTGTCGTAGGTGTCGACGGGGCCCTTGCCGGGGTTCCACTCGATCAGGGTGTTGCGCAGGCTGTCGGGGCCCTTCTCGACCACCGAGCCGATGACCGTGGGCACGCCGATCGCCTTCACCGCGTCGTCGATGACCTGGCGGGCGTCGGCGTTGAGGTAGGGGTCGAGGTCGGAGGAGTTCTCGGGCCACAGGACGAAGTCGGGCTGCTTCTCCTTGCCCGCCTTCACGTCTTCGGCGAGCTGCGCGGTACGGCGGGCGTGGTTGTCGAGGACGGCGCGGCGCTGGGCGTTGAAGTCGAGGCCGAGGCGCGGGACGTTGCCCTGGATGGCGGCGACGGTGGCCGTTCCGTTCTCCGCCGAGTCGTCGACCAGGGGCAGCGCGCCGAGCGCGGCGGCGATCGGGACGAGGACGGTCGCCGCGGCCCCCGCCACGGCCGCGCGCGGGACCTCTCCGGTGCTCCGGTACGTACGGAACCGGCGCACGGCCTCATACAGCCCGAAGCCGCACAGGACGACGGCGAAGGACAGCAGCGGGGTGCCGCCCAGCGCGGCGAGCGGCAGGAACACGCTCTCGGCCTGCCCGAAGGCGATCTTGCCCCAGGGGAAGCCGCCGAACGGGATCCGGGCCCGGACCGCCTCGTCCAGGGTCCAGACCGCGGCCGCCCACACCGGCCAGTACGCGAGGCGGGTCACGGCGGCGATGCCGAGAGCGCCCACCGCGATGAAGAGGGCCTCCGCGGCGGCGAGGGCGAGCCAGGGCAGCGGCCCGACGTCCTCTCCGGTCCAGCGCAGCAGCGGCAGCATGAACCCGAGCCCGGACAGCAGCCCGAGCCCGAAGGCGGCCCGCAGCCGACGCCCGTGCAGCACCCAGCCGAGCAGCGCGAACCCGGGCAGCACGAGCCACCACAGCGGGCGGGGCGGGAAGCTCGCGTAGAGCAGGACGCCGGAGAGGACAGCGGCGGCCGGACGGAGGAGCCGCAGCAGCAGTCCGGTGGCCGGGGGCACTGCGGCGGACGGCAGGTCGTCGACAGGAGTCATGGTGGCGCTCACCCGCCGGAGTCTACGGTGGGCGGCTGTGAGCGGCGGCGCTGGCCGTGCCCGGGCAGGGCGGGGCGGGGTTGTGGGCACCGGGCGTGCCGGGCGGTGCGGACCGGGGCCTGGCGGGCCGGGGGCCACCGGCCATCGGCCATCGGCCATCGGCGGGACGGTCGGGTCAGGGGGCAGGAGGCCTGCCCGGGGCAGGCAGGTGAAGGCGTTCGCGGATGAAGCGTACGGCCGTCTCCGCGTCGTCGACCGTGACGGTGAAGGTCCGGCCGTCGGCGAGGTGCAGGATCATGCCCTCGCCCTTGCGCACGACGACGGCGGTGCCCTGTTCGGGCCGCCAGCGGTAGCCCCAGCCGCCCCACTCGCGCGGGTTGATCCTCGGGACGAATTCCGCCCCGACGACGTGGTCGAGCAGGATCCTGCGGCGCGGCAGACCGGCGTGGCCGCAGCGGACCTCCAGGGCGCCCCCGTCGACCTTGACGGCCACGTGGACGAAGGCGAGCGTTCCGTAGAGGATCAGCAGACCGACGGCGACGCAGCCGATCACGGACATGAGCAGCGGGGCGAAGCCCGAGGTCCAGGTGGAGCCGACGGCCAGCTCGATGCCCAGCGCCATGCAGGCCGCGCCCACGAGGGCCAGCAGCCACTGCAGCCGATTGGTGGCCCGGCCGTTCCACTCCGCGGGCGGCACCTGGCTCGACCCGTGCCTCGCATGCTCGGCGTGGTCCGTCATATTCAGCAGCGTAACCGCGATCCGGGCGGTCGGCCGGGGCACGAGCGCCCTTCGTGGCGATCGGACCCGGTCAGGAAGCGGGGGCGACGGCCGTCAGGTTCCGGCCCTCGGCGTAGGCCAGGGCGGCTTCCGGCAGACTGCCGGGGCGGCCGCTGAGGAGAACGGTGAGCGCGCCGGCCGGTTCGGCCGTCGGGGCGGGGGCCGCTCCGATCCGGCGCAGCGCCTGGGCGGCGACCGCTCCGGCGGAGGCGTGCAGGGCGAGCGGCGGACGGCCGGGCCGTTGCACGGCGTCGCGGATGCGGGTCGCGACCAGCTCGTAGTGGGTGCAGCCGAGGACGACGGCCCGCACGTCGGGCGGGGTGAGGGCGGCGGCCGCCGCGACGGCCCGGTCGATCCCGGCCTCGTCGCCGTGCTCCACGGCGTCGGCGAGCCCGGGGCAGGGCACCCCGGTGATCTCGGCGGAGCCGCCGAATTCCGCGATCAGCCGACGCTGGTAGGGGCTGCCGGTGGTGGCCGGGGTGGCCCAGATGGCGACGGAGCCGCCCCCTGCGGCGGCGGGCTTGATCGCGGGGACCGTGCCGATCACCGGAAGCGCGGGCTCCAGCTCGGCGCGGAGCGCGGCCAGTGCGTGGACGGAGGCGGTGTTGCAGGCGACGATCAGGGCGTCCGCCCCGTGGTCGGCGGCGGCCCGGGCCACCGCCAGCGCGCGGGCGGTGATCTCCTCGGGGGTGCGGGGGCCCCAGGGCATCGAGCCGGGGTCGGAGGAGAGCACCAGCTCGGCGTCGGGGCGCAGTCGGCGAACGGCGGCCGCCGCCGCCAGCAGGCCGATTCCGGAGTCCATGAGCGCGATCTTCACCCGGTCACCCTAGCCGACAACCCTTGCGGACCCGGCTCAGTGGGGCAGACTTCGGCGGATGAGCGCCGTTGCCTGGATCGCCGTGGGTTCGCTGATCGTGTGGGTGTGGCTGCTGCTGGGGCAGGGCTTCTACTGGCGCACCGACCAGCGGCTCCCCCGGCGCACCGACCCGGTGCGCTGGCCGTCGGTGGCGGTGGTGGTGCCCGCCCGGGACGAGGCGGAGATGCTCCCGGTGAGCCTGCCCTCGCTGCTGGTCCAGGACTATCCGGGCGACGCGTGGATCACCCTGGTCGACGACGGCAGCAGCGACGGCACCGGGCAGCTGGCCCGGGACCTGGCCGCGCGGCTGGGCGGGCTGCCGCTGACCGTCGTGTCCCCCGGGGAGCCGGAGGCGGGCTGGACGGGCAAGCTCTGGGCGCTGCGGCACGGGATCGCGGTGGCCCGGCAGCACAAGCCGGACTTCCTGCTGCTGACCGACGCGGACATCGCGCACGAGCCGGACAGCCTGTGCGATCTGGTGGCCGCGGCCGGCTCCGGGGGCCCGGACGGCTTCGACCTGGTGTCGCAGATGGCCCGGCTGCGGGTGGAGAGCGCCTGGGAGCGGCTTGTGGTGCCCGCGTTCGTCTACTTCTTCGGGCAGCTCTACCCGTTCCGCCGGGTGAACCGGGCCAGGTCGCGCACGGCGGCCGCGGCGGGCGGATGTGTGCTGCTGCGCACCGAAGCGGCCGAGCGGGCGCGGATTCCGGAGTCGATCAGGCAGGCGGTGATCGACGACGTGTCGCTGGCGCGGGAGGTGCGGCGCAGCGGCGGCCGGATCTGGCTGGGGCTCGCGGAGCGGGTGGACAGCGTGCGGCCGTATCCGCGGCTCCGGGATCTGTGGCGGATGGTCGCACGCAGTGCGTACGCGCAGTTGCGGCACAGTCCGCTGCTGCTCGCGGGGACCGTGCCGGGGCTGCTGCTCGTGTACGTCGCGCCGCCCGCGACCCTGGTGGCCGGGTTGCTGACGGGTGACGGGGCGGCGGCGTGGGCGGGCGGCGCGGCGTGGGCGGTGATGACGGCGACGTATCTGCCGATGCTGGCGTACTACCGCCAGTCGCTGTGGCTGGGGCCGCTGCTGCCGTTGACGGCGGTGCTGTACCTGCTGATGACCGTGGACTCGGCGGTCCAGCACTACCGGGGGCGGGGCGCGGCCTGGAAGGGCCGTACCTACTCCCGGCCCGACCCGGACACGACGCCCGACGCCGCGCCCGGCCGGTGACGCCACGGGGCAGCGGGCGCCGGGTCCGGCCGGGCGGCGGGGCGGGTCTCGCGGGTCACTTGCGGCCGGGCGTCCAGTTCATGCCCCAGCCGTAGGCGGCGTCGATGGTGCGCTGCGGGCTCACTCCGCGGTCCGGGACGAGGTAGCGGGCCTCGCGCTGGACGGTGAGGTCGCCGCCGTTGTTGGTGATCAGCGCCAGGGCGCAGACGCTGGAGGGCACGGTGCATTCGTCGAGGGAGAAGTCGATCGCCGCGCCGTTCTGCGGCTGGAGGGTGACCGTGGCGTGGAGATCGGCGAAACTCCGGGCGCCCTCATAGATGGTGACGAAGATCAGTACGCGCCGGAGCAGGTCCTTGCGGTCGAGGTTGATGGTCATGTTCTCACCGGTGCTCAGCGCACCGGTGCGGTCGTCACCGTCGAGATGGATAAAGGGCGGCTGGCTCAGCGAACCGAACGCGTTCCCGAGAGCCTGCACCACTCCCTTGCGCCCGTCGGTGAGTTCGTACAGGGCGCAGAGATCAAGATCGAGATCGGCGTGCATCGCGACGGCCCGGCCGAGTTTCGCTCCCCACCCCTTGAACTGTTTGCGTACTTCCCAGTTCAGATTGACGCGCAGCGCTCCGGAGGTGCCGCCCTGCTTGGCGAGGGAGACGGCCGGTGCGCTCTTCGTCAGCGTGATCTTGGTCAGGCGTACGGGCGGGGCCGCGGGCGGGGCGGGCGGGGCCGCAGGAGCGGGCGGTGTGGGCGCGACCGGCGCGGGTGCGGGCGGTGCCACGGGGGCGGGCGGGGGCATGGCCGCCACGGGGGCGGGCGCGGAAGGCTGGGGCTGCGCGGACGGCTGGGCCTGCTGCGGTTCGTCGACGGAGATACCGAAGTCCGTCGCCAGCCCTTCGAGCCCGGTGCTGTAGCCCTGTCCCACCGCGCGGAACTTCCAGGCGCCCTGGCGCAGGTACAGCTCGCCGAGGATGAAGGCGGTCTCGACCGTGGCGTCGGTGCTGTCGAAGCGGGCCAGCTCCGCCCCGCCCGCCGCGTCCGTGATCCGCACGTACAGCCCGCTCACCCGGCCGAAGGTGCCGCCGTCCGCCGAGGCCGCGACGACGATGCGCTCGATCCCGGGCTCGACCTTGCCGAAGTCGACGACGAGCGTGTCGGTGACCCGGTCGGGAGCCGTCCGCTTACCCTCGTGCCGGACCGCGCCGGAGCCGTGGGCCGGCTGGTTGTAGAAGACGAAGTCCGCGTCACTGCGGACCTTTCCCGCCACCAGGAGGAGGGCGGAGGCGTCGACGTCGGGGGCGCCCGGCGCCGCGTGCCACCCCAATTCGACGCGTACGGTGCCGGCCGGCACCGGAACGTTGGTTCCTTTTTGCATGGTCATGCTCGCCCCATCACGAGTCCGGCTGCCCGCAGGCTTTCCTCCACAACTTAGACCCACGGGCGATCGGAGGGCCGCACCCGCCCGAAGACCGCCCCTGGTCCCCTGGCGGCAGGACGATCCGGGCCGTCGGCCCGAAGGGCGGCGGCCCGGATCGTCACGGCGGACTCCGTTGGCGGACGGCCTGGCGAGGGGGCCTTCACCGTCCGGAGCGACGGCGGCGACGGCGGCCTCGCGCGGTGTGCCGTCCGTCGCCGGTACGGGGTCGTGGACGGCGCCGCTGTGCGTGCCCCAGGCCTCCAAGGCGGCGCGGCAGGCGTGGTCGACGTGGCGCAGCCGTGTGAGGCCGAGCTCCACCGGCCGGCCCTTGGGCAGGGCCTCCAGGGTGTCGAGGATCAGGGGCAGGCGCAGGAAGGTGACGCTGCCGCCGAGGGCGACCGTGGTGCGATCGGCCTGCTCATCAATGTCCAGACGGACGGCCGAGGTCTCCCACGCCGTCCTGACTACGGCCATCCCGATGCCGAGCAGGACACCCATGAACATGTCCGTGAGGATGATCGCCGACGCGGTCACCACCAGGACCACGGCCTCGCCGCGGTGATCGCGCCAGAGCGGGCGGATGGTCGAGACGGGGATGAGTTTGGCCCCTGCGTGGATGAGGACGCCGGCGAGCGTGGCCACCGGGATCAGTGCGAGCACGGCGGGGAGCAGGGCCGCGAACAACAGCAGCCACCCACCGTGCAGGATCCGCGACGCCTTGGTGCGCGCACCTGCCTGCACGTTGGCCGCACTGCGCACGATGACGGCGGTCATGGGCAGCGCGCCGGGAAGGCCGCAGATGGTGTTGCCCGTTCCCTGGGCGACGAGTTCCTTCTTCGCCACGACGTGCCGTGCGCATCGCGCATTGGGTCTATCGCTATTCGCTTCCCGCCCGAGTGCGTCGACGCTGTTCCCGTTCACCGGCGGGAGCGCACCCCGAAGCCATCGCCCACCAGCGGAAAGACCCCTGCCGTTAAGGAACGCTTTAACGATGTTTCGGCGGGCCGGGCGCACAGAACCAGCGTAAATCGGATAACCCAAAGATTGGGGCTCCCCATACAGCACATCGTGGGCTTAACTTAGGTGGCATGACGTCCCCCCGCTCCACCTTCGGCGGCGGCTACTACGCCGCGTCGTTCCCCGACACTCCGATCTACGACTCCCTGGTCGCGGAGCGGGGAACCCCTCAGATCGCCCCCATCCGTGTGCCGGCCGCCTATGACACCGGCAGCAGCTATCTGCCGGCCCTGCCGTCGGCGCTTCCGGCCCTTCCCGCGGCCCCCTCGCAGCCCATCGGCTACGGCTACCCGCAGCAGCCGATGCCGCAGTACCAGCAGGCCCCGGCGCAGCACGCGCCGATGCAGCCCGCCCAGTTGCAGCACGCGCCCGCGCCGTACATCCCGCACCAGCCCCAGGCGCAGCGGCCCGCGCCCGGCACCGGGTACGAGGCGATGCGCCCGGCATCGCCGCGGCCCGCACCGGCCCCCTCGCCGTACGAGGACCCGTACAACCGGCCGTACCAGAGCCGGGGGTACTGAAGCCCCTGGCACCTCTGACACCGTGCGGCGGCTCCGCGCCGGGGGACGCACCGGACGTCGGTCGCATCTGCGTGACGAACGCTCCGGATGCCGCGCGTACGGTGTCAGAGGTGGCTGGCAGGATGAACGCATGAGCCATCCCTCCCTCCGGGCCATCCGGATCTATCCCGTCAAATCGCTCACCGCCCGCGTGGCCGACGCGGTTGCCGTCGAGCCGTGGGGACTCGATGGCGACCGCCGATGGATGCTGGTCGACAAGGCGGCGAGGGCGCTCACGCAGCGTCAGCAGCCGTTGATGGCCCGCATCTCGGCCGAGCTGCTGTCCGGGGGCGGCCTGCTCCTGTCCGCGCCGGGCCGCCCGCCCCTGCGCGTCGAGGTGCCGGAGCCGGAGCGCACGATCACCGTGGAGCTGCACCGGGACACGGTGGTGGTGGCGGAGGCGTCGGACGACGCCCACGCCTGGTTCAGCGAGGTCCTCGACTGCGAGGTCCGGCTCGTCCATCTCGACGAGCCGTCGCACCGCAGACACGTCGACCCGGAGTTCGCACGCCCCGGCGACACCGTCTCGTTCGCCGACGGATATCCGCTCCTCCTGACCACCACGGCCTCCCTGGACGCACTCAACGCCCTTGTCGCCGCGGGCGACCGGCCCGAGGAGGGTCCGCTGCCCATGGACCGCTTCCGGCCGAATGTGGTGGTCGGGGGCACCGAACCATGGGCCGAGGACGGCTGGCGGCGGATCGCCGTCGGCGAGGTCGCCTTCACGGTGGCCAAGCCCTGCGGCCGCTGTGTGATCACGACGACGGACCAGGAGACGGCCGAGCGGGGCAAGGAGCCGCTGATCACGCTCGCCCGCCACCGCCGGTTCGGCAAGCAGTTGGTCTTCGGCCAGAATCTGATCCCCGAGGGGACGGGAGTGATCCGGGTCGGGGACCCCGTCCGGATCCTCGACTGAGGGCCGTGGGCCGTGGGGGGAACGGGCGTGTGGGGACTGTCGGCGCTGCTGCGCGGGCGGCGCAATCTGCTGCGCCGCGCCACCGACCGTCACGAGGGGTGGGTGACGATCGGCGCACTGCTGCTGATGGTGCTGGGCGCCCCGGCGGCGGGCTGGGCGGGCGGTGCGGCCGCCGACGCCTCGCTCCAGCGGTCGGTGAGTGCCCAGCACGCGGAGCGCCACGCCGTCGACGCGGTCGTGGTGCACCCGGTGCCGGGACGGGAGCGGGGCGGCGGCGACCCCGGAGCAACCGCCGAACGCGCCGCGCGGACCTGGGTGGTGGCGTCCTGGCAGGCCCCGGACGGCAGTAGGCACACGGAGAAGGTGGCCACCGCGTCACGGCCCGTCGGCCCCGGTTCCCCGGTGCGGATCTGGACGGACGAGGCGGGTGTGCCGGTGGAGCCGCCGATGGACGGCCGCACGGCCCGGTCGCACGCGGTCCTGGGCGGCGTCGGTGCGTTCCTGCTCGCTGTCGGATGCGTCGAGGCGGGCAGGCGGCTGGTCGTAGCCCGGATGGTGCGGGCGCGGTACGCACGACTGGACCGCGAGTGGGCCGCCACGGGCCCGGACTGGGGCAGAGCCGGTACGGGCGGCTGACCACGGGCCCGCTTCGGCTCTCCCTCGGCCCTCCTTCGCCTCTCCCTCGGCTCTGCTTCGGCTCTGCTTCCGCCGGAGGGGCATCGGCAACATCACTCCGAGGAGCCGACTCGTCAACTCCCGCCCCTCCCGCGCGCTACGGTGGTGCGACCCCGTCCGCCCGACAGCTCGGCGGGCGGACGGACCCGAGGCATCGCACAGCACGAGGTGGGGGCACAACAACGCCATGGCACAGGGCACGGTCCAGGTGACGCACACCGGCACATCGCGATGGCGCCGCCGCACGGGCGAGTACGCCTCCCTCTCCGCGGCCCTGGAGGCGGCAGCCGACGGCGACGTCCTCACCGTCGCGCCCGGCACCTACCGGGAGAACCTCGTCATTCACCGCGCGGTGACCCTGCGCGGCCCCGAGGGATCGGTCGGCTCCGTGCGGATCGCGCCGGTCGACGGCGTACCGCTGACCGTGCGCGCCTCCGCCGTCGTCCAGGACCTGCACATCGAGGGCCAGGATTCGGCGGCCCCCGCCCTGCTGATCGAGGACGGCACGGCAGACCTCTGCGACCTGCGGATCGTAACCAGGTCCGCCGCGGGCATCGAGGTGCGCGGCGCGGCCCGGCCCACCGTGCGGCGCTGCACCGTCGACAACCCGGCCGGGGTCGGCATCGCCGTACTGGACGGTGCGGGCGGGATGTTCGAGAAGTGCGAGATCGTCTCGGCGGGCCAGTCCGGGATCTCGGTCCGCGACGGCGGCCATCCGCGTCTGGACCGCTGCCGGATCCACCACACCTCGGGCGCGGGCATCGGCGTCACCGGCGAGGGCAGCGGCCTGGAGGCGTTCGGCTGCGAGGTGTACGAGATCAAGGGCAGCGGCATCCAGATCACCGCCCGCGCCTCGGCCCACCTCACCGACTGCACCGTGCACCGCACCTCGGCGGACGGCATCACCCTGGACACCGACGCGGTGCTGACGCTCGCCGACTGCGACATCCACGACATCCCGGAGAACGCCGTGGACCTGCGGTCGCGGTCGGTGCTCACGCTGACCCGCTCCACGGTCCGCCGCTTCGGCCGCAACGGGCTCTCGGTCTGGGACCCGGGCACCCGGGTGGACGCCAACCAGTGCGAGATCCACGACAGTACGGGCGACTATCCGGCGGTCTGGGTCAGCGACGGGGCGACGGTGATACTGGACGCCTGCCGGGTGCACGACGTCCCTGACGCGATCTTCGTCCTCGACCGGGGCTCCCGCGCCGACGTCGTGGACAGCGACCTCTCCCAGATCCGCAACACCGCCGTCTCCGTGAGCGACGGGGCCACCGCCCAGCTGGACGACTGCCGCATCCGGGAGGCGTCCACCGGGGCCTGGTTCCGCGACCACGGCAGCGGCGGCACGCTGAACAACTGCACGATCGACGCGGCGCAGACCGGGGTCATCGTCACCAAGGGCGCGGACCCCACCATCGAGCGCTGCACCGTCACCTCGCCCGCCGAGGCGGGGTTCTACGTCTCGGCCGAGGGCCGGGGCACCTTCGAGAGCTGCCGGGTGACGGGCACGGAGGGCTACGGCTTCCACATCATGGAGGGCTGCCGCACCACTCTCACCCGCTGCCGCACCGAGCGGTGCGCCCGGGGCGGCTACGAGTTCCCCGAGGGCGACGGCGCCTCGGCGACCGGCCCGATCGTCCAGGACTGCACGAGCGACGAGAGCGGTCTGCGTACGGCACCGGCCCCGGCGCCCGCGGTGCTGACGGCCACCCTCTCCACGCCCGGGCTGCTGAACACGATGCCCGGACAGCGCGCGGTCGAGCCCGCCGCCCCCGATCCGGCCGCCCCGGCGGAGCCCGCCCGTGATTCCTCGGCGGTCCTCGGCGAACTGGACGCGCTGGTGGGGCTGGACAGCGTCAAGCGCGAGGTGCGGGCGCTGACCGACATGATCGAGGTCGGCCGCCGCCGCCAGGAGGCCGGGCTGAAGGCCGCTTCGGTCCGCCGCCACCTCGTCTTCACCGGCTCCCCCGGCACGGGCAAGACCACGGTCGCCCGGCTGTACGGGGAGATCCTGGCCGCGCTCGGGGTGCTGGAGCGCGGCCATCTGGTGGAGGTGTCCCGGGTCGACCTGGTCGGCGAGCACATCGGCTCCACGGCGATCCGGACCCAGGAGGCGTTCGACCGGGCACGCGGCGGGGTGCTCTTCGTCGACGAGGCGTACGCCCTCTCCCCCGAGGACTCCGGCCGGGACTTCGGCCGGGAGGCCATCGACACGCTGGTGAAGCTGATGGAGGACCACCGGGACGCGGTGGTCGTGATCGTCGCCGGGTACACCCACGAGATGGAGCGGTTCCTCACCGTCAACCCCGGTGTGGCCTCCCGTTTCTCCCGGACCATCACCTTCAGTGACTACGTGCCCGAGGAGCTGCTGCGGATCGTCGAACAGCAGGCCGAGGAGCATGAGTACAGCCTGGCCGACGGGACCGGGGAAGCGCTGTTGAAGCACTTCACCGCGCTCCCCAAGGGCCCCGCGTTCGGCAACGGCCGCACCGCGCGCCAGACCTTCGAGTCGATGGTGGAGCGGCACGCGGGCCGGGTCGCCCAGCTCGCCGAGACGAGCACGGACGACCTGACCCTGCTCTACCCGGAGGACCTTCCCGAACTGCCCTTCTGACCGCCTTTCTGCATCCGCGCCTCCGCCGGTCCCTGCGGCTGTCCCTCCGCCTGGCGGGGCACGATCGGGCCCAGCTCTTCCAGGAGGGCGGCCCGCTGCTCGGCGAAGGCCGGATCGGCCTGGTAGTCGGAGTGGCCCAGGATCGGTTCGGGCAGCGGGAGCTCGGTGGTCCGCCCGTAGGCCAGGGGGTCCTTCAGCGGCCCCCGGTCGACGCCGGGGTCGGGGTCGGTGCTGATACGGACGGGCCCGCCGATCGGGTCGGTGGCCCGCCACAGATTGCGCCAGCAGTGCACCGAGCGGTGCAGCCCGAGCAGGGGCACGGGGCCGAAGTAGGCGGGGAACCACCGTCCGTACAGCCGCTCCAGGGGCGACCCGTAGGTGAGCAGCCCGACCCGGCGGCGGACCGCGTCGGGCAGCTGCCACACGGCGGAGGCCGCGAGGACGCTGCCCTGCGAGTGGCCCGATATGACGAGCCGGCCCCGGGGCATGGTCGTGGTCCAGGCCGACATCCGGGAGGCGAGGTCGGGTACGGCGCGCTCGGCGTAGCAGGGGGGTGCGAAGGGGTGGGCGGCGCGCGGCCAGAAGGTGCCGACGTCCCAGAGTATGCCGATGGTGCGGCGGGCCGAGGCGTCCTTGTAGGCGCGGCGGCCCCCCGCGACGAAGAGCACGAAGCCCAGGCCGACCAGCCAGGACCCCGTCGACTGCGCGGCCTCGGCGAGTGATTCGAGGAGCGGCACGCTCCCGTCCGCGGCCCGGCCCGGCACCTCGTTGCTGCGCCAGGAGCCGACGATCGCACCCGCCCCGAGCAGCAGGGTGGCGGCGGAGACCACGCCGACGATCCAGGGTGCGGAGTCGGTGAGGGCGGCGGTGGCACGGATGCGGGCGATGCGGCGGGTCCGGGCGCGGTCGGGCGGTTCGGGGGCGTACTCCGCCTCGACGAGCGGTCCGAGGCGGCGGGCGGTGCGCGCGGTGCGGACGACGAGCGCCACGACCGGGAAGAGCAGGAGCAGCAGGAGGACCGGAATGACGGAGGCCTGCCAGCTGAGCAGAACGGGCGGCCCGGCCATGTCGGCCTGGTCCATGCCCGGGGTACCTGGCCCGTCGAGCCAGTCGGCGACGCGCTGGGCGACTCCGCCGGTCATCACACCGCCGAGGGCGCAGGCGAGCATGGCGACCGCGGGGCCGCCGAGTCCGTACAGGATGGTGCGGGGTTCGGGAGTGCGGCGGTGGAGGCTGCGGGCGACCAGGGCGAGCGCGACGACGAGGACGCCCTGGCCGAGGGCGAGGAGCCGGAAGGCGGTCTCGCCGGGCAGGCTGCCCGAGGACTGCCAGGCCGGGCGCGACCAGGACGCGTGAAGGACGGCGAGGGCGAGCAGGACCAGTGCGGAGCCGGGCAGGTAGGTGGTCAGGGCGCCGTCCAGCCGGGTGTCGCGGACCCGTTCGCTGCGCCCCCGGCGGCAGACGACCCACACGGCGACGAGGCCGCACAGCACGATGCCTCCCTCGACGGCCGCGCCGAGCGCCTGGGGCACCGGACTGTCGGGGGTCCGGTCGTAGCGGGCGGCGGCGCCGGTGACCGCCGCGGCGACGGTCAGGAATCCGATCGCCGTGTGGGCGGCCCGGAGCCGGGCGACGAGCCGGCGGCCGTACCAGAAGCCGGGGCGGCCGAGCGCGGGGCGGACCGGGGCGGACGGCCGCCTCCGGTCTCCGTCGGCGTCCGGGGCGGGCACAGTGAGGGGGCTGGGCGCGTCGGGGGCGAGGGAGTCCGGGGCGGGGGCACCGGGGCCGTGGGCCTCCTCCGCCCCGTCGGGGTCGTTCCCGTCGACGTCCGTACCGTCCAGGGGGCCCTGGGACTCGTACGCGCTCCAGGTGCGGTGGGACAGATACCACAGGAGCCCCACCAGAGCCGTGGGCAGAAGGGCCGCGAAGGCGATCCGCCGCCCTGGCTGTGACCACCAGCTGCCCTGATGTTCCGACAGAAAGCCCAGCCAGGAACGGCGTTCGGCGCAGCTCCGGGTGCCCGCGCACTGCCAGGCCACCAGGTCCAGGGCGACTTCGCAGGCCGCCGCGGTCAGCAGCACCGTCAGGCTGAGCGCGACGAGCCGCACCAGGACGCCGTACAGCCGGACCGCGCGGGTGCGGCCGGTGGCGGTGGGGCGCATCCAGTGGGCGAGGTTGACCACCATGAACGGCAGGAGCAGCAGCCACAGGGCACGGGAGCTGTTGCCGGAGGTGAGGCCGGACCAGCAGTACGCCTCGGCGACGGGCTCGTCCCGGTAGCGCTCGGGGTGCTTCTCGCCGTGGGCGTCGTCGGTGCGCCGGTACACGGCGGCGGTCGCGTCCCCGGTGACCCGGACCGTACGGGGATCGCCCAGCACCTCCTGCGGGGTGGCGCCGCCGACGCCGTGGACGAGCAGTTCCAGCGCTGTTCCGGTGGCCTGCGCGGGGGGTGGGGTGGCGGGAGACAAGGGAGACTCTCTCTCGGACGCGTCGGGCCTGGCGGCGGACGGGGAATCGGGGAAGCAGTACGCGGAGGCGGAGGTGCGGGCCCCTGAGCCGGACCCAGGATCGCGGGCTCGGGGCGGGCGCGTGAGCGGTCTCACGGAATCTCCCCAGGTGGTACGCGGGACATGCCTGCGTGGCAGGATGAGCGTGTGTCGCAGACCTCTGCGGACCGTACGGCCAGAGGGAAGGAACGGACCCGGCGTTGAGCGGGAATCAGAACCTCCTCGCGGAGCAGCGCCGTGCGCTGATCCTCGACGAGGTGCGCAGGCGGGGCGGGATCCGGGTCAACGAGCTGACCCGCAAGCTGAACGTCTCCGACATGACGATCCGTCGGGACCTGGACGCGCTGGCCCGGCAGGGTGTCATCGAGAAGGTCCACGGCGGCGCGGTCCCGGTCGTCGAGCCGAGTACGCACGAGCCCGGGTTCGAGGCGAAGTCGGCGCTGGAGCTGAGCGCCAAGGAGGACATCGCGCGGGCGGCGGCGGCACTGGCAGTGCCCGGCAGCGCGATCGCGCTCTCGGGCGGGACGACGACGTTCGCGCTGGCCCGGCATCTGCTGGAGGTGCCGGATCTGACGGTGGTCACCAACTCGGTTCGGGTGGCGGATGTGTTCCACGACGCGCAGCGTCCGGCCGCCGGACGGAACACGCGCCCCGGGGCGGCGACGGTGGTGCTGACGGGCGGGGTGCGTACGCCGTCGGACTCGCTGGTGGGTCCGGTCGCCGACCGGGCCATCGACGCGCTCCACTTCGATGTGCTGTTCCTCGGTGTGCACGGCATCTCGACCGAGGCGGGGCTGTCGACGCCCAATCTCGCGGAGGCCGAGACCAACCGCCGCTTCGTCCGGGCGGCGCGCCGGATCGTGGTGGTGGCCGACCACACCAAGTGGGGGACGGTGGGCCTGAGTTCCTTCGCCGCGCTGGAGGAGGTCGACACGTTCGTCACGGACGCGGGTCTGGCTCCCGAAGTACGCGAGGAGATCGCGGAGCATCTGCCGGGTCTGCTGGTGGCGGGCGAGTCCCCCGCCACCACCTCGCCCTCCGGTGCTTCGCCCGCCTCGGGGGGCTGACCGGGGGGGGCCGGTTCTGATGCCGCGTGGGGCTCCGCGGATTCCGTTCGGCTCGCCGCAGCCCCGCCGGCCCCCATAGGATCGCAGGGTGGCCGTCTTCCGGATCGAGCGCTTCCCCCCTCTTCCCGCAGCCGAGGCCTGGCGCCGGGTGACCGACTGGGAACGGCACGCCGCGCAGGTGCCGTTGACCGCGATCTCGGTGCCGACGGGACTGCCCACGCAGGTCGGGACGGTTTTCGTGGCGCGTACGGGCCTGGGGCCGCTGGCCTTCGACGACCCGATGGAAGTGGTGCGGTGGACCCCGCCCGCCGGTGGCCGGGCCGGGGTGTGCCGGCTGGAGAAGCGGGGGTCGGTGGTGCTGGGGCGGGCCTCGATCGATGTGCTTCCCACGGATTCCGGTTCCCATGTGGTGTGGGTCGAGGAGCTGCGGGTGCGGCTGGTGCCGGGGTGGGGTGACCCGCTCATCGCCTCCGCCGGGCGCCGGGTGTTCGGCAGGGTGCTGGACGCGCTGCTCGCCTCGCCCGGCACGACCTGAGGTCTGCCCCGGCGCACCCCGGAGATCACCGACGATCGGTCGGCCGTTCCCGTTCGGGTGATGCGGCCGTCACATGTTTGACTCGTTGGCCGGTACGACATCCCCACCACCGTCGGAGGGCGTGGTCCCGCCGTTCCATCAGCCGCGGCGACGTCCGTGCCGCCGTACGGGGGTCCCCGGACGGTCCGCGCGGCCGTCCGGTGCCAGACTCGGACAGGTGACGGACGAAACAGATCACGCCGACGCCCCGGGGCTTGCCGACCGGCCCGCGGCGCGCGCTCTGGTGACCGGTGCCACCGGCTACATCGGTGGTCGGCTGGTACCCGCGCTGCTGGACTCCGGGCACCGGGTGCGCGCCCTGGCCAGAACGCCGCGGAAACTGCGCGACTACCCCTGGGTGGACCGGGTCGAGGTGGTGCGCGGCGATGTCACCGACGCGGAGTCGCTGGCGGAGGCGATACGGGACGTCGATGTGGCGTACTACCTGGTGCACGCGCTCGGCTCCGGCTCGGACTTCGAGGAGACGGACCGCAAGGCCGCCCGGACCTTCGGCGAGCAGGCGCGTGCCGCGGGGGTGCGCCGGATCGTCTACCTGGGCGGGCTGACCCCGGCCGGGGTGCCGGAGAAGGAGCTGTCGCCGCATCTGCGGTCACGGGCCGAGGTCGGCCGGATCCTGCTGGACTCCGGGGTGCCGACGGCGGTGCTGCGGGCGGCGGTGGTCATCGGGTCGGGATCCGCGTCGTTCGAGATGCTGCGTTATCTGACGGAGCGGCTGCCGCTGATGATCACCCCGAGCTGGGTACGGACCCGTATCCAGCCGGTGGCCGTCCGGGACGTGGTCCGGTATCTGGTGGGGAGCGCGTCGCTGCCCGACGAGGTGAACCGGACCTTCGACATCGGTGGCCCGGACGTCATGACGTACCGGGACATGATGCAGCGCTACGCCCGGGTGGCAGGGCTGCCGCGGCGGCTGATCCTGCCCGTGCCGGTGCTCACACCGACGCTGTCCAGCCGCTGGGTGGGTCTGGTCACCCCGGTGCCCAGCTCCATCGCCCGTCCGCTGACGGAGTCGCTGCGCCACGAGGTGGTCTGCCGGGAGGACGGCATCAGGCGTTACGTCCCCGATCCGCCGGACGGGACCGTCGGCTTCGACCGGGCGCTGCGGCTGGCCCTCCAGCGCATCCAGGAGGCGCAGGTCGACACCCGCTGGTCCACCGCCTCGGTGCCCGGGGCGCCGAGCGATCCGCTGCCCACCGACCCGGACTGGGCGGGCGGCAGCCTGTACCGCGACGAGCGGGAACTGCCCGTTCCGGTCGCCCCGGACGCGCTGTGGCGGGTGATCGAGGGCATCGGCGGGGAGAACGGCTGGTATTCCTTCCCGCTGGCCTGGGCGGTACGCGGCTGGCTCGACCGGATCGTCGGCGGGGTGGGGCTGCGGCGCGGCCGACGGGACGCCCAGCGGCTGCGGGTGGGCGACTCGCTGGACTTCTGGCGGGTGGAGGAGATCGTGCCCGGCGAACTGCTGCGGCTGCGGGCGGAGATGCGGCTGCCGGGCCTGGCCTGGCTGGAACTGTCGGCGCGCGGCGACGAGCACGGCCGGACCGTCTACGGGCAACGCGCCCTGTTCCATCCGCACGGGCTGCTCGGCCATGCGTACTGGTGGAGCGTGTGGCCCTTCCACTCGGTGGTCTTCGGGGGGACGGCGCGGAACATCACCCGGGCGGCCGTGGCCGAGGCGGAGCGGCGGCGCGTACCGGTGGCCGACAGTGGTACAGACAACTGAGGGCCCGCCCGCTATGGTGTGCGCGGCTCCATCAGCCGCAGACCGCCGGGAGGTGCATGCGATGGCACGCCGACTCCGTACCGTAGGACTGGAGTTCGTCGATTCCGCGCCGATGCGTCTGGTGTTCGCCGCCGAGGTGTCCGCGCCGGCGGACGTGGTGTACCGGGCGCTCGCCGAGGACGTCGCGTCCTGGCCGTCCTGGTTCACCGCCGTCACCCGGGCCACGCGCACCGATGCGGGCGCGGGCCGGGAGGTGCGACTGAGGGGCGGGGTCCGTTTCCGCGAGACGATCATGGCCGCCGAGCCGGACGAGCGGTACGCCTACCGGGCCGACGAGACCAACGCCCCCGGTCTGCGGGCCCTGCTGGAGGAGTGGCGGCTCACCCCGGAAGGGTCCGGGACCCGGGTGCAGTGGACGTTCGCCGCCGACGGGACGGGGCTGTTCCGCCTGGTGCTGAGCCTGGGGCGGGCGGGGGTGGGCCGGTCCTTCCGGGACGCCGTGCGCCGCCTGGACGCGCGGCTGGCGAGCACGACGCCCTGAACGCGCCGGGGCCCTTCCTCAGCGGGGTCAGCAGGGCCAGGTGCCGGTGGCGAGGAAGTCGTCGACGGCGGCGGCGTACGGGGCGATGTCCAGGCCCTGTTCCTCCAGCCAGGAGTCGGAGTAGTACTTGTCCAGGTAGCGGTCGCCCGGGTCGCACAGCAACGTGACGACGCTGCCCTTCTCCCCCTGCTCCACCATCTCGGCGATGAGCTTGAACGCGCTCCAGAGCCCGGTACCGGTGGACCCGCCCGCCTTGCGGCCGATGGCCCGCTCCAGGGCGCGGACGGCGGCGACGCTGGCCGCGTCGGGGACCTTCATCATGCGGTCGATGGCGCCGGGCACGAAGCTGGGCTCCATCCGGGGGCGGCCGATGCCCTCGATCCGCGAACCGCAGTCGCTGGTGGCGTGCGGGTCGTGGTGGGTCCAGCCGTCGAAGAAGCAGGAGTTCTCCGGGTCGGGCACGCAGATGCGGGTGTCGTGCTGGAGGTAGTGCACGTAGCGGGCGATGGTCGCCGAGGTGCCGCCGGTGCCCGCGGTGGCGACGATCCAGGCGGGTTCCGGGTAGCGCTCCAACCGGAGCTGCTGGTAGATCGACTCGGCGATGTTGTTGTTGCCGCGCCAGTCGGTGGCGCGCTCCGCGTAGGTGAACTGGTCCATGTAGTGTCCGCCGGTCTCGGCGGCGAGGGCGGCGGACTGCTCGTACATCGTGCGCGAGTCGTCGACGAAGTGGCACTGCCCGCCGTGGAATTCGATCAGGCGGCACTTCTCCGGGCTGGTGGTGCGGGGCATCACGGCGATGAACGGGACGCCGATCAGCTTGGCGAAGTACGCCTCCGACACGGCGGTCGAGCCGCTGGACGCCTCGATGACCGGCTTTCCGGGCCGGATCCAGCCGTTGCAGAGCCCGTAGAGGAAGAGCGAGCGCGCGAGGCGGTGCTTGAGGCTGCCGGTGGGGTGCGTCGACTCGTCCTTGAGGTAGAGGTCGATACTCCACTCCTCGGGCAGCGGGAAGCGCAGCAGGTGGGTGTCGGCCGAACGGTTCGCGTCGGCCTGCACCTTGCGGACGGCCTCCTTCAGCCAGGCCCGGTACTCCGGGTCGCTGCGGTCGACGTCCACGGTCGCCGCGGGCCCGCGTACCTGTCCGTGCTCAGTGGTGTCCATCCGCGCGCTCCCGCTTGTCGTGGCTCTGCTCTTCCTCCCTCCACGATATGCCCCCCACCTGCACAAACGGTCGCTTTGATGGTCCATAGCAGTGCCTTTGGCCCACACCTGGGAGGCGGCTGTGGCGGGCGGTGCCGCCCGCCGCGCTCCGTACGCCGGTGCGCCCTGGCGATACGGCCCGCGCCGGTGCACACTGCACAGCAGGAGTAGCGACGAAGGGGGCGAATCCGCAGTGGCGGACGTCGAGTTCAGTGCGTCGGGGGTCAGGATCGAACGCTTCACCCGGTCGCTGACCAGGGCCGGTCAGGTGGTCGTCAAGGACGGCAGGCTGTCTCTGCTCACGAGCAACGGGCGGGAGATCGACAGCGCCCCGGTGGGCACGGTCAGCGCGGGCAAGCGGTGGTTCGCGGCGGCGGATTCGGCGATCGCCCGGGTGAACGGGGTGCGCTACCGGTTGACGATGGGGCAGCGCAACCGCAGACGTGACGGGTCCGCTCCGGTACGGCGTTTCCTGGAGGCTCTGCGCAGCGCGCGCGGCCGCCGGGCCTGACCTGCCGGGCAGGAAGCGGCCCGGTCCGCCGCCGCACCGCTCCGCCGCGAGTTGCGGAGCCGTATCCCCTGGGCCACGCTGGTCCCATGTCACTGAAGGTGCACCCTCGGTGACAGAGCGATCCGCTCCACGGACCGGGTCGCGCGACACGAGCAGACACGACAAGAGCAGAGCGGATGCGGCAGTCAGTCGTCCGCCGGCGCCGTTCGCATCTCTTCTTCTTCCGGACCTATTTCGGGGAGTCGCAGCCGTGATCAGCGAGCCAAGCAGGCACTGCACGGTGGAGCTCCAGGCCCTGCCGTCGCGGATCGGTCAGGTCCGCAGAATCATCTCGGCGCAGCTGCGCTACTGGCATCTCGATCCTCTGATCGACCAGGCAGCCCTGGGCGTCACCGAGCTTCTCACCAATGTCCACCGGCACGCACAGCCGGACAAGTCATGCACCGTCGACATCGAGCTGCTGCTCGACCGGCTGACGGTCTCCGTCCATGACCACGACCCGCGCCTGCCCACGATGAACGAGCCGGACTCGTTCGCCACGTCGGGCCGGGGCCTGGCGCTGATCGCCGCCGTCAGCGAGAGCTGGGGCGTGCGGCCGGTCGGCCCGTCCGGGAAGGCGGTCTGGTTCACCCTCCCGGCGGCCACGACCGCATCGACCCTGCCCCCGCTCGCGGTCTACGGGTCGACGACCGACGGACCGTTCACGTCCGTGACCATCACCGCCGAGGACATCGCGGCCCAGCCCGCCAGGTCGGCCGTCGTCGGCTGACCGGGCGGGCAGGCCCCTCCGGCGGGGCGGCTTCACGCCGTGCTGCCGCCCGTGCCCCGCCCGAACCGTTCGTCCAGCACGGGGAGTCGGCGCCTGTGAGCAGCAGGACCCAGGGGCCGGGCCCGCCGGAGTGCGCCAGGGTGTTCATCTCGGTGTTTCCGGTCACTGCCGAGCCCGCCCGCGGGAGGGGGTGCGGGACGTCGAACGGCGGGCGGCCGTGTGCGGACTCCGGTGGGAGCAGCCGAGCCCCTTGGGCGTTCCTCCGAATCCCTTCAGGCCAGCGCGGCGAGGGGGTCGTCGAGGACCGGCTGCCAGGCCAGTTCGGCGGCGCCCACGAGGCTGTTGTGGGCGAGGGTGCACGGCAGGATCGGCACACTGCCACTGCGCCCCCACAGGCTGCGGTCGGCGACGACGGCGCGCAGCCGCTCGGCGTCCGCCTCCAGCAGGTCGCGGTGGAGCCCGCCGAGGATGATCCGGTCCGGGTTGAGGATGTTGACCAGGCCCGCGAGACCCAGCCCCAGGCGGTCGATCAGCGCCTCGGCGGCGTTGCGTACGTCGGTGTCCTCGTACTCCGTACGCAGCAGGTCACCGGCCTGCTTGAGGAGCGACTCCTCCGGGCCGGGGTCGCGGCGCGCGGTGGTGAGGAAGGCCAGCGGGTCGGTCTCCACGTCGAGGCAGCCGCGCCCGCCGCAGTGGCAGGGCCGGCCCTCGGGGTTCACGGTGAGATGGCCCACCTCCAGCGCCAGGCCCGAACTGCCGCTGTGCAGGCGGCCGTCGAGGACGAGGGCCCCGCCGACGCCGCGGTGGCCGGTGGCGACGCAGAGCAGGTGCTGGGCGCCGCGCCCCGCTCCGTGCCGGTGTTCGGCCAGGGCGGCGAGGTTGACGTCGTTGCCGGTGAACGCGGGTTCGGCGATGCCCGCCTCCCGGACGCAGGCGGCGAAGATGTCCCGGACCGGGGAGCCCGCGGGCCAGGCGAGGTGCAGCGGGTTGAGCGCGGTCCCCTCGGGTTCGGCGACCGCCGACGGCACGGCGAGGCCCGCGCCGACGCAGCGCAGCCCGTTCTCGCGCAGCAGCCGCGCCCCCGCGGCCACCACCTCGCCGAGCACCTGCGCGGGGTCGGCCATCACCGCGACGCAGCCCGGCGATGTGGCGACGATCCGGCCGCCGAGTCCGACGAGCGCGGCCCGGAAGCCGTCGGCGTGCACCTGGGCGGCGAGGGCGACGGGACCGGCCTCCAGGACGGCCAGCCGGTGCGAGGGGCGGCCCTGGGAACCGGCCGCCGACCCGGGGCTGGAGTCGACCCGGATCAGCCCGAGCGCCTCCAGTTCCGCGGCGACCGCCCCGGCGGTGGCGCGGGTGACGCCGAGTTCGGAGGTGAGGACGGCCCGTGTGGGGGCGCGTCCGGTGTGGACCAGTTCCAGCGCGGGCCCGAGCGCGCTGCGGCCCCTCTCCAACTTCGTCCGGGTGGTGGTCGCCTTGCCGTTCATGGGGGCGAGTCTCCCATGATCCGAAGGCGCCCCGGACGCCGAGGGATCCGGTAGCGGTCACCGCCTCACGCCCGGAACGTGCGGTGCGCAGTGGTGTTGCGTCGGCTGTCGGCACGCCCCTATGCTGACTTTGTGCCGCAACTAAACAAACTGCGGACGGCCCTACCGGGGGGACCTGGCGGAGACACCGCCCCACCCGCGTCGGCCCGCCTCCGTACCGCGCTGACCGTGTTCTTCGCCCTCGACGGCTTCCTCTTCGCCGGCTGGGTGGTCCGTATCCCGGCCATCAAGCAGCAGACCGGAGCCTCCGCCTCCACCCTCGGCCTCGCCCTGCTCGGGGTCTCCGCGGGCGCGGTGATCACCATGATGCTCACCGGCCGCCTCTGCCGGCGTTACGGCAGCCATGCCGTCACCGTGGCCTGCGGCGTCCTCCTCCCCCTGAGCATCGCCCTGCCCGCGCAGACCCACTCGCCTCTCTCGCTCGGCCTCGTCCTGCTGGTGTTCGGCGCGGCGTACGGCGGGATGAACGTGGCGATGAACAGCGCGGCGGTCGACCTGGTCGCCGAGCTGCGCCGCCCCGTGATGCCCAGCTTCCACGCGGCGTTCAGCCTCGGCGGCATGATCGGGGCCGGGCTCGGCGGGCTGGTCGCGGGCGGCCTCTCCGCCTCCGCCCATCTCTTCCTCCTGGCCGGGGTCGGCCTCCTCGTCACCGCCGTCGCCGGACCCTCACTGCTGCGCCACCGCCCGGCCACGGCTCCGGAGGCAGCCGTACCGGAGGCCGTCCGCCCGCGCCCGGCCCGGCAGCGGCTGACGCCCCGGGCCCGCCGCATCGTCGCGCTCTTCGGCGTGATCGCCCTGTGCACGGCGTACGGCGAAGGGGCCCTGGCCGACTGGGGCGCACTGCACCTGGAACAGGACCTGGGCGCACACCCCGGACTCGCCGCCGCCGGATACGCGCTGTTCGCCCTGACCATGACGGTGGGGCGGCTGACCGGGACCCTGCTCCTGGAGCGGCTCGGCCAGACCCGCACCCTCGTCCTCGGCGGGGCGACAGCGGCGGCCGGAATGCTGCTCGGCTCGCTGGCTCCGACCGCGTGGCTCGCGCTGGCCGGGTTCGCGGTCACCGGCCTGGGGCTGGCCAACATCTTCCCGGTCGCCGTGGGGCGGGCCGGCGAACTGGCCGGGCCGAGCGGAGTGGCCGCCGCGTCGACACTCGGCTACGGCGGGATGCTGCTGGGCCCGCCCGCGATCGGCTTCCTCGCCGACTGGTTCTCACTGCCAGTGGCGCTGACGACGGTGGCCCTGCTGGCCGCGGCGGCCGCCGCACTGGGCTACGGAGCCCGCAACGCCACGCACGCGTGACCGGCCCCGGGCGCCTGCTCGACACTCCTCCGGTCGATGGCCCTGGGCTGGTTCGTCCGGCCGGTGCGCTTGGCCGGTTGGGCCGGATCCCAGCCCCCGCACGGCGCTTGACGCCCGGCGCGGCCCTGGCACAATCGCCGCCATGAAGATCGCCGAGCACATCACGTCGCTGTCCGAGGAGGGGCGGCTGCTCGCGGCCGCCGCCGAACAGGCCGGCACGGGGGCAGCGGTCCCGACCTGCCCCGGCTGGCAGATACGCCATCTTCTGCGGCACACCGGCATGGTGCACCGATGGGCTGCCGCCTTCGTCACCGAGGGGTACACCGCCTACCACCCCGACAACGGCGAACCCGCTCTCGACGGCGCCGAACTCCTCGACTGGTTCCGCGAAGGACACCGCCATCTGGTCCGGTCCCTGGAGGACGCACCCGCCGACCTGGAGTGCTGGACGTTCCTCCCCGCCCCCTCACCGCTGGCGTTCTGGTCCCGCCGCCAGCTGCACGAGACCGCCGTGCACCGCGTGGACGCGGAGTCCGCGCTCGGCGGTCCCCTCACCCCGGTAGCGGCGGACCGCGCGGCCGACGGCATCGACGAACTCCTCACCGGCTTCCACGCCCGCCCCAAGAGCCGCGTCCGCTCCGCAACCCCCCGCACCCTGCGCATCCGGGCCGTGGACACCGACGCGACCTGGACCGTACGCATCTCGGACGAACCGCCCCAGGCCGTCCGCTCGTCGAGCACCGCACCCGGACCGTGCGCCCCGGAGCGCACGGAGGACGCCGACTGCGAACTGAGCGGCACGGCCGAGGGGCTCTACCTCACCCTCTGGAACCGCCTGCCGCTCACCGCCGTCACCCTGCGCGGCGACCGCTCGGTGGCCCGGCTCTGGACGGACAACGCCGCGGTCACCTGGTGAGGACCGCCACCCCGGGTCACCCGAGCCGGCCGGGGCGGACCAGCCCCGCACCTTCTGTTCCCGTTCGGTGAGCCGGACGGGCGAAGCGGCGGCCGCGGGTCCCTTCGAGCGGGTGGCGAAGTCCGCGAGCAGGCGGCGGGTCACGCCCGGCGGGAGCAGTGCGTCCCCGCCGACCACCGCCCGTACCGCGCGGAGCGGTTCGTCCGGTCCGGTGTCCTTGACGAGGAAGCCCGAGGCTCCGTCGCGGATGGCCTCGAAGACGTACGCGCCGAGGGAGCGTCCGCCGTACGTTGGATCACCCGTACTCCGCGGGGAGTGCGACGCCGGGGCGTGGGGCCGGTGAGGCGGCCCCTGCGGTCACACGGCGAGGCGACGGCCCCCTGTCGTCACGCGGTCCGGACGCCCGGTAGACCGACCGAACGGGCCAGCTCCTCCACCGCCTGCCGGAACAACGGCTCGCGCGCCTCGACCACCCGGTTGAACTGACCGAACAGCTCGAAGGAGATCAGGCCGAACAGCTGGGCCCAGGCGGCTACCAGGGCCGCGACGGCCGCCGGAGGCAGGTCCGGGGCGAATTCGGCCGCCATCCGCTCGGCGTCGGAACGCAGCTCCGGCGCGAGACGCGGCACGGCCAGTCCGTCGGCCCGGAACGCCGTGCGCAGGATGTCGATGAAGGCCAGGCCCACCCGGGATGCGGGTCCCACCGTGTCCATCGGGGCGATGTACCCGGGAACGGGCGAACCATAGATCAGGGCGTACTCGTGGGGGTGGTCGAGCGCCCACTCCCGTACGGCCATGGCCACCGCGATCCAGCTCGCGGCGGGGGACGCGGCAGCCTCGCACTCCGCCGCCGCCCGTTCCGCGGCCTCGCCGATCGCGTCGAACGCATCGACGATCAGAGCGGTGAGCAGGTCGTCCCGGCTGGGGAAGTAGCGGTAGAGCGCGGACGAGACCATGCCCAGCTCCCGGGCGACGGCCCGCAGCGAGAGCTTGGCCGCACCCTCCGCCGCGAGCTGCTTCCTGGCCTCGTCCTTGATCGCGGCGGTCACTTCGATGCGGGCGCGTTCCCTGGCCCCTCGGATGGTGCTCATCCGCTCAGTGTGCCATGCGATCGGAGCACCGAACAGAAACAAGAGCAGTGCTCTTGCTTTTGGGTTCCCCTTCCGTGCACACTGATCTCAAGCGAGAGCACCGCTCTCTCAAGGTCGCAGCGGCGTCCTTACGGTCTCACTCGGGAGTCACCATGGCGCAGACGTACTACCTCCGGGCCGGCGCTTCCGCCCGCCGCCTCAACCAGGTCGTCGGCTGGCTGGCCCGGCACGGGATCAGCCTCATGGGCTCCGCCGAGATGTCCGTGCGCGGACGCAGGAGCGGACAGATGCAGCGCCTCCCGGTCAACGCCCACACCTTCGAGGGCGAGCGGTACCTCGTATCGGCCCGGGGCCACTCGCAGTGGGTGCGCAACATGCGCGTCGCGGGCGGCGGCGAACTGCGGCTGGGGCGCAAGGTCAGCCGCTTCGCCGCCGTCGAGATCGCGGACGACGCGCAGAAGGCCCGGATCATCCGGGCCTATCTGGAGCGGTGGGGCTGGGAGGTCAGCCAGTACTTCCAGGGGATCACGGCGAAGTCCACGGACGCCGAGCTGCTGGCCGCCTGCCCGGACCACCCGGTCTTCCGCGTCACGGTCACCGACTGACCGCTCCCGGCCAGGGCGCGTCCGGCGGATCAGGGCCGGATGGCCCGCCGCGTCCGGTGCGGTGCGTCGCGAGGCGCTGGGACGTCAGCGCCATGAGGTCTCGCACCGGACGCCGCGGACCCGGTCATGATCCGCCGGACACGCCCTGGCGGTCCATCGCGGTCAGCGCCCGCTGCGCCAGCGGGTGTCTGCGGACCAGCTCGGCCAGCGACGTCGTCCCCCGGGTGATCCCGGCGAACGACTTCCAGGCCGGGCGGAAGCCGGTCAGCACCGCGTGCAGCAGGCCCGGCCGACGCTCGAACAGCTTGAGCATGCGGCGGCCGACCCCCATCTCCACACCCAGACCGGCCTTGATGGCGAAGGCGTAGTTGAGCGCCTGGCGGCGGGCGTCCACCGCGTCGCGCGACTCGGCGATCCTGACCGCCCACTCCCCCGCGAGCCGGCCGGAGCGCAGCGCGAAGGAGATGCCCTCGCGGGTCCACGGCTCCAGCAGCCCGGCCGCGTCCCCGCACACCACGACCCGGCCGCGAGAGAGCGGCGAGTCGTCGCTGCGGCAGCGGGTGAGGTGCCCGGAGGAGACGGCCGGTTCGAATCCGGCGAGGCCGAGCCGGGCGATGAAGTCCTCCAGATACCGCTTGGTGCCCGCTCCGTCGCCGCGCGCCGAGATCACGCCCACGGTCAGGGTGTCGCCCTTGGGGAAGACCCAGCCGTAACTTCCCGGCATCGGGCCCCAGTCGATGAGGACCCGGCCCGCCCAGTCCTCCGCGACGGTCGCCGGAACCGGGATCTCCGCCTCCAGGCCGAGGTCGACCTGGTCGAGCTTCACCCCGACATGGGCTCCTATCCGGCCCGCACTGCCGTCCGCGCCGACGACCGCCCGCGCGAGCACCGTCTCGCCTCCGGCCAGCACCACGGCGACCGTTCGCCGGTCGGGGACGGCGGGGCCGTGCTGCTCGACGCGCACCACCGAGGCTCCGGTGCGCAGTTCGGCCCCGGCCTTCTGTGCCTCCTCGACCAGTCCGGCGTCGAACTCCGGGCGGTTGATGAGCCCGAAGAGCATGCGCCGGGAGCGCCGGGTGCGGGACAGCTTCCCGTTGAGCGAGAACGTGACCGCGTGGATGCGGTCCTTCAGGGGCAGTTCGAACCCCGGCGGCAGCGCGTCGCGCGAGAAGCCGATGATTCCTCCGCCGCAGGTCTTGTACCGCGGCAATTCCGCTTTCTCCAGCAGCAGGACTCTCCGGCCCGCCACCGCCGCCGCGTACGCCGCCGATGCGCCGGCGGGTCCGGCGCCGACCACGACGACGTCCCAGACGGACGACTCCTCCGGCTCACGTCCAGCGTCCGGCTCACGTCCGGCGTCTGCGTTCTCGCTGCTCACGATGTGCTTCTGCTCCCGATCCGACCAGTGGCCCCAAGCTGCTCACGGCATCCTACGGCGCGTTCCGGCCAAGCCCTCCTGTGGGAGGATCGGCCATGATTTCGTCGTACATGCGTCGTCGCACGAACGGCGTCGTACACGGTCGCGTACACACCGCGTCCTACCTTTAACGTCGCACCCACGAGGAGCGTGCCCATGACCGCCCGTCCGATTCCTGAGACCGTTGCCTCGCTGATGCCCCGTGCGCGGGCGGAGCTGGCCGAGCTGGTCGCGTTCCAGTCGGTGGCGGACCCCGCGGTGTTCCCGCCGAGCGAGTGCGAGGCGGCGGCGAACTGGGTCGCCGACGCGCTGCGTGCCGAGGGCTTCGCGGACGTCGCCCTGCTCGACACCCCGGACGGGAGCCAGTCGGTCTACGGTTTCCTGCCCGGCCCGGCCGGTGCCCCGACCGTGCTGCTGTACGCCCACTACGACGTGCAGCCGCCGCTGGACGAGTCGGCCTGGCTCTCCCCGCCGTTCGAGCTCACCGACCGCGACGGCCGCTGGTTCGGCCGGGGTGCGGCGGACTGCAAGGGCGGGTTCATCATGCACCTGCTCGCGCTGCGCGCCCTCAAGGCGAACGGCGGCGTCCCGGTCTCGGTGAAGGTGATCGCCGAGGGTTCCGAGGAGCAGGGCACCGGCGGTCTGGAGCGGTACGCGGAGGCGCACCCGGAGCTGCTGGCGGCCGACACGATCGTCATCGGCGACACGGGCAACTTCCGGGTCGGGCTGCCGACGGTCACGGCGACGCTGCGCGGCATGACGATGCTGCGGGTGCAGCTGGACACCCTCGAAGGGAACCTGCACTCGGGGCAGTTCGGCGGCGCGGCCCCGGACGCGCTGGCCGCGATGATCCAGCTGCTGGCCTCGCTGCGCGCCGAGGACGGGACGACCACGGTCGACGGTCTGACGGGTGACGCCGACTGGGACGGACTCCAGTACCCGGAGGCCGAGTTCCGTCAGGACGCCAAGGTGCTGGACGGGGTGGAGCTGATCGGCTCCGGTACGGTCGCGGACCGGATCTGGGCGCGGCCCGCCGTCACCGTCATCGGCATCGACTGCCCGCCGGTGGTGGGCGCGACGCCGTCCGTGCAGGCGAGCGCGCGGGCGCAGATCAGCCTGCGGGTGCCGCCCGGCCAGGACGCGGCCGAGGCCACGAAGCTGCTCACCGCGCATCTGGAGTCGCGCGCGCCCTGGGGTGCGCGGGTGCGGGTGGAACAGGTGGGTCAGGGCCAGCCGTTCCGCGCCGACATGACGAGCCCGGCGTACACGGCGATGGCGGACGCGATGCGCGAGGCCTACCCGGGCCAGGAGATGCAGTCCTCCGGGATGGGCGGCTCGATCCCGCTCTGCAACACGCTGGCCGGTCTCTACCCGGAGGCAGAGATCCTGCTGATCGGGCTGAGCGAGCCCGAGGCGCAGATCCACGCGGTGAACGAGAGCGTCTCGCCCGAGGAGCTGGAGCGGATGTCGGTGGCCGAGGCGCTGTTCCTGCGGAACTACGCGGAGTCCAAGAAGGCCTGAACCGGGGCCGGGGGACGGGGTGGTACTGCCGGTCCGTCCCTCCCGCGCCACACCCCCGGCGAAGTCGCCGGGAACGGCGATCCGCTCACCGAGGACGCGGCCGCGATGACGGAGGAAGCGGCGGCGAAGGGGACGTGAAGTGCGGCGTGCCGCCTCCCTCGGGTCCGAGGGAGGCGGCGGCGAACGGAGACCTGAAGGGCCCCCGGGCGCGCCGCTCAGGCCACCGGGACCCCGGCCTCCAGGTTGAGCACCGTGGACCGTTCGCGTGCCCGCAGGGCCCAGCGCAGCCGCTCGTACCGGGTGGGCGGCAGCAGCTCCGCGGCCTCCTCCTCGGTGACGAAGCGCCAGCCGCGCAGCTCGGAGCCGGGCAGCAGCAGGCGGCCGGCGTCCTCGGAGCGCAGCAGACCGCCGTCGAAGAGGAAGCGCAGCCCGCCGTAGCCGGGCGGGCAGGGCGGCTCCCAGTCGACGAGCAGCAGGTTCGGGGCCCGGTCGAGGTGGAGGCCGGTCTCCTCGGCGACCTCCCGGATGCCCGCCTGTGCCGGGGCCTCGCCCGGCTCCACCACCCCGCCGGGGAACTCCCACCCCGGCTTGTAGGTGGGGTCGACGAGCAGCACCCGGTCCTGCTCGTCGAAGAGGAGGACCCCGGCGGCGACGGTCTCGGCCGTCGGCGGGGGGCTCTGGACGATGGCGCACGGCGCGGCGCTGCCGCTGCGCACGGCCTCCGCGATCCGCTCGGCGGTCTCGCGGGGGGTGAGGGCGCTGTTGTCGACGGTATGGGCGTCCTCGGCGATCCAGCCCAGGGCGTCGCGGTACGGGGCGATGTGCTCGTACGCCCACCGGCGCACCCGTTCGCTCTGCTCCGCGTCGCCGGGGAACTCCTCCCGGCCGGCGATCCGGCTGCGCAGGATCGTTTCCTCAGGTGAGAGCACCACATGCCGGACGGGGATGCGGCGGGAGGCGAGGCCGCCGAAGATCTCGTCGCGGTACTCCTGCCGCAGCAGGGTCATCGGCACGACCAGCACCCCGGGCGCCTCGGCCAGCAGTGCGGCCGCCGTGTCCACCACGAGCCGTCGCCAGATCGGCAGGTCCTGGAAGTCGGTGACCTCGGCGAGTCTCTTCTGGGGCAGCAGACCGCGCAGCCCCGCGCCGGTGATCTCCGGGTCGTACAGCGTGCTGTTCGGGATCAGGCCGATCAGTTCGCCCGCGGCGCTGGTCTTGCCCGCACCGAACGCACCGTTGATCCAGACGATCACGGGTCCCCCTCTTCCGTAGCCCCCTGTGGCTTGCCCGCTCCACCCTGTCGCGGAAACCCCGCCGGGGCGACGGCGTTGCCCGAATATGGCCGTCCGGACCGTTTCGGGGCCTCCGGCACCGCACCGAGGGGGCTGCCGCGACGGGGGCCCTCAGCGCAGCGCGATGGCCGCCGCGGCGGCTCCGACCAGGCCCGCGTCGGTGCCCATCACGGCGGGCGCGACGGTCAGCCGACGGAGGTAGGAGAGTGTGGCGTAGTCGCGCAGGCTGCGGCGGAGCGGCGCGAAAAGGACGTCACCGGCCCCGGCCACTCCCCCGCCGACCACCGCGATGTCCAGGTCCGCCAGGGTGGCCGTGGCGGCGATCCCGGCCGCCAGCGCCTGGGCCGCACGCTCGTAGGAGGCGAGGGCGACCGGGTCCCCGGCGCGGGCGGCCACGGCCACCGCTGCCGCCGTCGCGTCGCCGTCCGGGCCGGGCCGCCAGCCGCCCTCCAGCGCGCGGCGGGCGATGTTGGGGCCGCTGGCGATGCCCTCGACGCACCCGCGCGAACCGCAGGGGCACGGCTCGCCGTCCAGGTCGACGCTGATGTGCCCGATGTGACCGGCGTTGCCGGAGGGGCCGGGGCGCAGGGCACCGCCGAGGATCAGTCCGCCGCCGACGCCCGTCGACACGACGAGGCACAGCGCGTTGTCGTAGCCGCGGGCCGCGCCGAGCCAGTGCTCGGCCGCGGTCATCGCGACCCCGTCGCCGACCAGCGCGACCGGCAGCCCGCCCGTCGTCTTGTGCACCCGCTCCACCAGCGGGAAGTCGCGCCAGCCGGGGACGTTGACCGGGCTGACCGTACCGGCGGCCGCGTCGACCGGGCCGGCGCTGCCGATGCCCGCGAAGCCCGCACGGCCCCACAGCGGCGAGGCCATCAGCTCGCCCAGGACCTCGTCCACGGCCCCCATCACCGCCTCGGCACCCTCCCGGGCGGGCGTCGGCCGCAGTGCCCGTACGAGGAGGGATCCGCCGCCGTCCACCAGCGCTCCGGCGATCTTGGTGCCGCCGATGTCGAGCGCGGCGACGAGGTCGGTATGCATCGGTGTGGGCTCTCCGGATCGGTGAAGGGACGGGACCTGCGGGTTCCGGCCACAGTCTGCACAGTCTCCATTCTGTTGACAACGTTGTCCAGGGCCTATGCTCGACGCCACAGCCTCCGATCACCCCCACGGAGCCCCGCAGGGGCCCGGCCGGAGCGCCCGCAGCCCCGACCGTATCCGACGACAGGACAGCGCACGTGGACCGGACCGCCCGTCATTCCGAGACTCGTTACGGCAACCGCCCGACCATGAAGGACGTGGCGGCCCGGGCCGGAGTCGGCCTCAAGACGGTCTCCCGGGTGGTCAACAGCGAGCCCGGCGTCACGCCCGACACCGAGCGCCGCGTGCAGGAGGCGATCGACGCGCTCGGCTTCCGCCGCAACGACAGCGCGCGCGTGCTGCGCAAGGGCCGTACGGCGTCCATCGGACTGGTCCTGGAGGATCTGGCGGACCCGTTCTACGGTCCGCTGAGCCGCGCGGTGGAGGAGGTGGCCCGCGCGCACGGAGCGCTGCTGATCAACGGTTCCAGCGCCGAGGACCCGGATCGGGAGCAGGAGTTGGTGCTCGCGCTGTGCGCCCGTCGCGTGGACGGCCTGATCGTGATCCCGGCGGGCGACGACCACCGCTATCTGGAGCCGGAGATCAAGGCGGGCATCGCCACGGTCTTCGTGGACCGTCCGGCGGGCCGCGTCGAAGCCGACATGGTGCTCTCGGACAGCTTCGGGGGCGCCCGGCAGGGCGTGGCCCACCTCATCGCGCACGGCCACCGCAGGATCGGGTTCATCGGTGACCAGCCGCGGATCCACACCGCCACGGAGCGACTGCGCGGCTATCACGCCGCGATGAGCGACGCGGGCATCGCCGTCGAGGACGACTGGGTCTCCCTCGGCTCGACCGAGCCCGGCCGGGTCCGGCCGGCGGCCGAGGCGATGCTCGGCGGGCCCGAGCCGGTCACCGCGTTCTTCGCGGGGAACAACCGGGTGACGGTGACGGTGGTCCGGGTCATCGCCGAGCGCGAACGGCCGGTGGCGCTGGTGGGGTTCGACGACATCGAGCTGGCCGACCTGCTCGGGATCACCGTGGTCTCGCAGGACGCCGCGGCGGTCGGCAGGACCGCGGCCGAGCACCTGTTCCGCCGCCTCGACGGCGCCGATCACGCCCCGGTGCGGGTGGAGTTGCCGACGACGCTGATCCCGCGCGGCTCGGGCGAACTGCCGCCCGCCTGAGCGCGCCGGGGCCTGCCCGGGCCCGCCGCCTGCTCGCGCCCGCCCGGGCGGCCCGCGCCCACGTGAGCCGTCGGGCCGTCAGGCCCCGGCGGCCACCGGCCCGGCCGTTCGCGCTCCCGGCCGAACAGCGCCGGAAGCCGAGCCGGGGCGTCCTCCTGGGTGGTGTGTGTCCCACTCCCTCCACCCGGTGCGGCTCGGAGTGCGGGATCAGCGCGTGCCGCTGCTCGGCGGGGTACGGCGCACCGTCCCGGCGACCGGGCTCAACCCCCTCTGCGGCCCGGCCCTCGACCCGGCGGGCGCCCCGTACATCGCGGGCTTCGACAACGACCGGGCGTGAAGCCGCCGGTGAACGGTGCCCGTCGGCGGGCCTCGCGCCCCGGCCGGGGAGTGAGGCCCGCCGACGGCTCCCTACGGGGCCGTGACCGTCAGGTCGCCACGGCGCGGGGAGGCGAACGCGTCCAGGTCCGCGCGGGTCAGGCCGGTCAGCCGGGCGACCTCGGCGGTGTCCAGCGCGCCGCAGTCGATACCGCGCAGCAGATAGCCGCTGAGCGCCTTGGCGGTGGCGGGCTCGTCCATGACGTCACCGCCCGCCTTGGCCACGTACGCGGCGAGCCGGGCGGCGGCGGGCTCCAGACCCTCGCGGTAGAAGGTGTAGACGGCCGCGTAACGCGTCGGCAGGTGGCCCGGGTGCATGTCCCAGCCCTGGTAGTAGGCGCGGGCAAGGGCACGGCGGGTGAGTCCGTAGTGCAGCCGCCAGGCCTCGTGCACCTGGGCGGCGGGGCCGACGGGCAGCACGTTGGTGGAGCCGTCGGAGACGCGTACGCCGGTGCCCGCGGCGGCGACCTGCATGACGGCCTTGGCGTGGTCGGCGGCCGGGTGGTCGCTGGCCTGGTAGGCGGCGCTGACGCCGACGCAGGCGCTGTAGTCGAAGGTGCCGTAGTGCAGTCCGGTCGCCCGGCCCCGGGCTGCGTCGATCATGCGGGCGACGGCGGCGGTCCCGTCGGCGGCGAGGATGGACTGGCTGGTCTCGATCTGGATCTCGAAACCGATGCGCCCCGCGTCCAGTCCGTGGGTCTTCTCGAAGGCCTCCAGGAGCTGGACGAAGGCGGTGACCTGCTCGGGGTACGTCACCTTCGGCAGGGTCAGCACGAGCCCCTCGGGCAGCCCGCCCGCCTCGATGAGCCCGGTGAGGAAGACGTCCGTGGTCCGGATGCCCCGGTCGCGCACCCCGGCCTCCATGCACTTCATCCGGATGCCCATGTACGGGGCCGCCGTGCCGTTCGCGTATGCCTCGGAGACCAGGCGGGCGGCGCGGGCGGCGGCCTCGTCCTCCTCGGCGTCCGGGCGGGGGCCGTAGCCGTCCTCGAAGTCGATGCGCAGGTCCTCGACCGGCTCGCGCTCCAGCTTGGCGCGTACGCGGTCGTGGACCGGCCCGGCCAGCTCCTCGGGGATGCCGAGGACGGCGGCGAACGATGAGGCGTCGGGGGCGTGTTCGTCGAGGGCGGCCAGCGCCTGGTCGCCCCAGGAGCGCAACGTGCCGGGCTCGAAGACGTCACCCGGTACGTAGACGGTGTGCACGGGCTGGCGGGTGCCGGGATCGCCCGGGTAGCGACGGGCGAGCTCCGCGTCGACCGCCGTGAGGGAGGCGCTGATCTCCTCGCTGACCGTGCCCGCGAGGCTCGTCGCCACCTTCTCCTGCTGACCCATGACCGTACCCTCCACGCTCTCGCCGTTTCCGCTTCCCGGAATCAACAATCCGTATAGTGAAGTTATAAGTCCACCGGACCTGCGTCAATGGTGGCCCGGAACGGCTCTGGGCCGCGCGGTGGGTTCACCGTGCGGCCCAGAGGCGGGGTGTGCCTGCCCGGGGGGTCAGCCCTTGCGGGTGTTGATCTCCTCGG